>NZ_JAZQRL010000124.1:0-13174 GCF_045629565.1 Arcticibacter sp. | reverse complement strand
GATCACTACGCCAAGACCAACACGTGCGGAAGTTAATGACGTGGCGAACTCGGTATTGGATGGTGCAGATGCAGTGATGTTAAGTGGAGAGACTTCTGTTGGAGAGTTTCCATTAATCGTTATTGAAACCATGCAGAAGATCATTCAAAACATTGAGACCAATAACTACCCGTTCCATCCACAAAAGTTCTTGAGATCGAGTGAGGAAAGCTTTTTAAGTGATGCCATCTGTGATACAGCGGCTAATTTATCTAAACAGACCAATGCTGTAGGTATTGTGTCCATGACCGTTAGTGGTTATACTGCTTTTGAAATCTCTAGTCACCGTCCGAAAGCTTTAACTTACATCTTTACAAGCAACCTTAATTTGTTGAATACGCTAAGTTTAGTTTGGGGTGTACAAGGATTTTATTACGATAAGTTCGAAAGTACAGACGAGACGATCCTTGATGTAAACAGCTTGTTGAAAGACATGAAGTTGATCAAAAAAGGTGATATCGTGATCAACACTGCTGCGATTCCAATGGAACGTAAAGGAAAAACCAATATGGTTAAAATCACAGTGATCGATTAGTATAGCTCAGGATTCAAAAATTTTTATACTTTTGCAATCCTGAAAAGGAGAGGTGTCCGAGTGGTTGAAGGAGCACGCCTGGAAAGTGTGTATACCTCAAAAGGGTATCGAGGGTTCGAATCCCTCTCTCTCCGCAGATGTAATATATTGAAAGCCTTTAGTGTTAAGCTAAAGGCTTTCTTGTTTACATCTTAGCGTGAATGATTACTCCTCATTGATAACACTCCACCTTATGTCCTAAAAAATTTAGCAGATTAGCTTATAACCCGTACCTCGTATACTCATCAATTGTACGCTGGGTTCTTCTTTAAGCATTTTGCGTATATGCGACATAAAAACGTCCATGCTGCGTGCATTGTAAAAGCTGTCGTCACCCCAGATGTTAAGCAGCGGAACCTGCCTTGGTAATAAAGTATTGCGATGTTGCAACAGCAACTCCAGTAAAGCGGTTTCCTTGTAGGACAATGTATGTGTCGCCAGAGAGGTGATCAGTACCTGGCTTACCGTGTCCAATACACAGGCTCCAAACACCAGCCGTGATGTGGATTGATCTTCCTGAGCAGTCGGTGTTCCAAATCGAGCAAGCAAGGATTCCATCCGCACCAATAGTTCGCCCATGTTAAACGGCTTTTTCAGGTAGTCGTTGCCGCCGCTTTTGAAACCCTTAATGATATCATCCGGCATTGATTTAGCACTCAGAAAAATGATCGGTATTCCACTGTTTAACTTTCGTATGTCCTCTGCCAGTGTATAGCCGTCCTTGGCCGGCATCATGATATCGAGCACGCAGATGTCCGGCGGATTGAATTGAAAAATTTCAAAAGCCTGCTGTCCGTCTACAGCGACCTCCACCTGGTATCCGCTGTTGGTCAGTCCGTCACTGATAATCTGCGCCAGGGTAGGCTCATCCTCTGCATATAAAACTTTATACTTCATGGTACGCTGGTAAGTCGATCGTAAAGTTACTGCCTTTTCCCGTTTTACTGCGCAGCTGGATTTTGCCGCCGTGTTTCTCAATGATCTGCCTGACGTAGTAAAGACCAAGGCCTGACCCTTTTACATTGTGGATGTCGGGATGATCAGGTACCCGAAAGAAACGTTCAAAAATCCGCTCCTTGTAGATTTTTGCGATGCCTGGTCCATTATCTTCAATGCTTATCTGCACATTGTCTTGGTTAAAGTTGCAGGATACGGTAATCACTGCATTGCTGCCGCTATACTTCAAAGCATTATCAATGAGGTTGTAAAATACATTTGTGAGGTGTACCGGATCACCGTCTACAAAGCAGGGTTCTGTGGAACGTATGTAGTTTATTGTCGTTCCCTTTTGTCCATTGCGCAACTGCATAGAAGTGACAACGCTTTGCAACCCCTGTTGTACATCGTAAAGTTCGGGACGCAGTTTTACTTGCCCGTTATCCAGCTGGTCCAGATTGAGCACTTTGTCGATCATCAGGTTTAAGCGTTGTAACTCTGATTTACTGATCTCTATGTAGTTGTCGAGTTTGACAGGATCGCGTGAAAGCTGGTAGCGCGTTATGGCATCGAGTGCCGCTTCAATAACTGCTACCGGCGTTTTCAATTCATGTGTCATATTGCCTGTAAAAGCCATCCTGGCCTGTGTGTATAAACGTTGGGTACGCATGACCCTGAACAGGAAGATAAAGGCTAGTCCGGTTAACAGCAGCATTAGCAACGATGAGGTCAGATAGTAGCGCATGCGGTAGAATACGAGCCCGTTGATGGATGGCACCACCAGTTGATAATTACGAAAAAAGAAGTTGAGGTTGTACGCATATATGTCGCTGCGGTAGTCGGCCTGCTGTGCTGCTTTCCAGAGCTCCGGTGATTCCGGTTTGCCAGTGTCAAAACTGTACAAAAGGTAGTAGGTTTCAACATCTAGCTGGTTCCGCTGACATTCGCGTTTGACCAGGCTGTCCATACGCTTCAGATCTCGGCGATCGGCAGCCATTGCGGATGCCATTGTTTCCCCTTCATCTAGTACGCGGACAACCCTGGCAGGGCGGCGTGGCTTGGGTTTTCCGTTCGCAACTCTTAAACTGATGTCTATGATTGTGCTATCCTTATCAATATGTGAACTGTACCTGCTGGCTACACGTTGCGCGCGCATGGCGGTAAACGCCTGCTTAAATTGCACCCATTGAGGTGAAAGGAAAAAATTACGGAAGTTTTCGCTCCCTTCATGCCCATTCACCGCACTGAGGTAGTCATTCATGCGGGCGGCATTGTTGACAGCCTGCTCCAGATCTCGTTTTACCTGCACCTGCTGCACGCGGAACAATTGGCTGAGCCAACCCGCCTGCAGACCTACGCTGGCCAGGATGGCCAGCGCTACCAAGGGATACGCGTATTTATTAGACATCCATTTCATGATACGAATTTGGTGATAATAAAGCATTGCTGATGCAGCTGCCCATCGATTTAACCTTGTTTAACATTGATTAACGAGCCATAACATAGGCTTAAAGTAGGTTTGCGGTATGAAAAATATCTTTTTATTCCTCATCGTACTTTTTCCCTGCTTTGCACAGGCACAGTCAAGATTGTCGGGCAAGGTTAAAGACAGCGCAGGTCATCCGCTGGATGCGGTGACCATCACCCTGAAGCGTGACGACAAACAAATTGCCTCGGCCTTTGCTGACCTGGGGAACTTTACGCTCAGTTATAATGACGCTGGTACTTACGTTGTTTCGGCAAGCCTGGTTGGTTATGAACCGGTACAAGCAAGTGTGCAATTGCCTGGTGACAGCCTTGTGCTGGTAATGCAGGCGGACAGCAAAGGGCTTGAGGAAGTAACCGTTACATTCAAACGCCCAATAATAGAGCGCAAGGTGGACCGGATTACGTTCAATGTAGAGAACAGCATTCTGGCATCTGGCGGCAGTGCCTGGGAAGCGTTGGCCAAGGCGCCCGGCCTGCAAGTAAACGGTAGCAATCATCTTACCGCCAATCGGAAAGGCGTTCAGGTGTACATGGATGGCAAACCGCTGAATCTTTCTGGCGATGACCTGGCTGCCTATCTTCAGGGGCTCCCGTCTGACCTGGTTTCGCAGATCGAGGTATTTTCAAATCCACCGGCTAAGTTTGAAGCGGAAGGCACGTCGGTGGTTAACATCATCACCAAAAAAGCAAAGAAGCAGGGGTTTAATGCCACGCTGAATAGCGGGCTTACGCAGGGCCTATACACCGGGTATAACGCGAGTACAACTTTTAACTACAGGAAAGATAAACTGAACGTTTATGGCAGCTACGGCTTCACACACCGTCATACCTTCCAGGATCACGATGTGTCGATAGATTATGGCGATTCTTTCTGGAGCAGTCCCAATCGTAGTGTTTCGCAGTCCGACAACCACAATTACCGTTTGGGTGCCGACTTTCAGCTTGCCCCCAATCAGGTTCTAGGGTTTCTGGTTACGGGAAGTAACCGCGCCGGCAACAATGATGGGCAGACGCTGACACAGGTAACCAATAGACAAATGGCGCTGGATTCCACCTTAAGGACGGACAATTATTCCTCGAATTCAAGTAATCAGTATGCCTATAACCTCAATTACAACCTGAAGCTGGACTCGGGTAAACGAAGCCTGAACATCGATGTCGATTACTCGCCCTACCAAAGTGAGATCAGTGCTTATGCAGACAATCTGACCTTCTTGTCTGACGGACAGCAAACACCCAGTCGGTTTCACATCTATACGCCCAGCGCACAGCATATCGATATCTATTCGGGAAAAGCGGACTATACGTACCAGTTGTTTGGGAAATGGGATCTGAGCTCCGGCATCAAATACAGCAGTACGCAGAGCCGGAACGATTTTGATTATTTCAACCGTGAAGGATCTTCAGTAACTGCCGTTCCGGAGAATTCCAATCATTTTATTTACACGGAAAGAACCGCTGCCGCGTATACCAGCGTTAGCAGCACCTTTGGGAAATGGACTTTACAAGGCGGGCTGCGCGGCGAATACACCCAAACCAAGGGCAATTCCCTGACGCTAAATTCCGTGAATGCGCGTAAATATTTTAAGCTGTTCCCAACCGCATTCATTCAGTATAAGGTGGATGATGATAATGAAATGCAGCTAAATTACGCTTACCGTATTGAGCGCCCGGAATATAACCGCTTAAACCCGGCCAAGCGATTCTCCTCCCCGTATAATGTTTATGTTGGGAATCCGGCTTTACAACCTGCATTCGTACAGAATGTAGAGTTCAGTTACACCTACAAACAGGACTATAATGTTACGGCCTATTACAGTGCGACGCAGGATCTGTTTTCGAACATCAATGTGCAGGATAATGAAACAAAAATTTACTCCGGAACCCATGCCAACTTGGGATCGAGCGTGAGTACGGGGATTCGTTTATCTTCCTCGTTTCATCCGTCTGGGTGGTGGGATATGAACGTAATTGCCGAAGGATACTGGCAGCAGGAAAAGTCGGCCTTCCTGACGAGCAGTTATGATTTCCACTTAATATCCTATAATGCTTCATTGAACCAAACTTTCACGATTGATGCAAAATCGGCTTTAAAAGCAGAGATCAGTGGAACGTTGACAGGGCCGGGCATTCAGGGTATTTACCGGGTGGATCACAGCTCTACTGTAGATGCCGGCATTAAGACCAATGTTTTACACGGTTTGGGTACGCTGCGGTTGGCTGTGAACGATATCTTTAACACCAAAAGCAATTACATTCGAATTAATTATCTGGATCAGCACAGTAGCTTCTTTCATCAAGTAGAAAGCCGGAATGTGGCGTTGAGCTTTTCCTATCGCTTCGGTAAGAATGTAGCCGCTTCGAGGAGCAGGAGCACAGCCAGTGAGGAGGAGCGCAAGCGCGCACAATAGCGAAGAATCATCTATGATCTATTGAGTCTCGCGGGAGAAAGTCAGGGAAGCCAGATCTTATTTGCTGAAATCTGCTTCTTCATGGCTCTCCTCGCAGGTTAGACCTGGCAACGTATAGCAAATTCATCAATTAATCCTTTCTGTTTCTTCGTTTTTAATACAACAATCGGTATCAATTAACTTAAGTTAAAAAATGGGGTGGGGATACCAGCGACATTTGTATCAAATAATTTATTTGATATGAAAATTCTACAATACAAAAACATGGCAAGGCCATTATTCTTCTCGCTTATGCTGGCTGTTGTCTGTATGCTGGCGTTTACCGGCTGCGATAAAGACGACAACAATTACCCCTCCACCTCGAAAACTTTTGTACTGGTTCATGGTGCTTTTCAGGCACCGTACGCCTGGCAGTTCGTGAAGACGAAATTAGAAGCAGCAGGACAAAAAGTTGTGGTTGTTGAACTGCCTGGCCACGGCAAGGATCATACCCCGCCCGAAACGATCAGTATCAATACCTACCGGGACAAAGTGGTCTCTGCGATTACAGCCATAAAGGGTCCCGTGGTGCTAGTTGGTCACAGTCTTGGCGGTGCGATCATCACCGCAGTAGCGGATACTATTCCAGACCATATAGAAAAACTGGTTTACCTGGCCGGCTTCGTTCCAGCGAATGGCCAGTCTATTTTTGACCTGACTTCAATGGATCCCAATTCACAATTCGGCCCGGCTTTGATCCCTTCAGCTAATGGCTTTACTGTCGCCATTCCCAATGATAAAGTCATGCAGGTTTTCGCTCAGGATGGAAATGAACAGGTGATACAGTTGCTCATTGAAAACAACAGGCCTGAGCCTATCGCCGCCCAGGCAGATAAGATTCATTTGAAAAATCCAGGCTTTGCCTCGGTACCAAAATATTACATCTACACCAACCAGGACCATGCAATCACCATTAATTTGCAAAAGAAGATGGTCGCAACTGCAGGCATCAAGAATGTTTTTGCTGTTGAGTCAGGCCACTGTCCGATGCTTACCAAGCCGGAGGAGGTGACTGGATTTCTTTTACAGATCATTAAATAAAGCAACTTATAAATTTTAAAAATAGCATCATGAAAGTAGTCTCAAGAACAATTTATGATTCGTCGTGATCCATATTCTACAGGTGAATAAGCAGTTGTTTCCATAATGATGATGGCAAAGACGAACGGTTCATTAAGTACGCCTGGCTGCTGGAATGATAAGTTGATTATGTATTTCGGCGAGGCCGATGCCTTGAAAAAAGGGCTGCCGACCGTAGAATACCTTGCCGATCAGCTCCATATTTCGCCGCACTATCTTAGCGACATGCTGCGGTCACTGACTGGCCGAAGCGCACAGCAGCATATACATGACAGGCTGGTAGAACAAGCGAAGGAATACCTAAGCACCACCAGCTTGGCGGATGCGGAGATCGCTTACCAGCTGGACTTTGACTATCCGCAATCATTCAATAAGCTGTTTAAAAAGCGAACGAACGTCTCACCATTGGCATTCAGACGTTCGTTTAATTGATTAGCCGCCCGGTAAATTAAGCGCCAGGATTCAACTTGTTGAAGTGCTCCAATGTTGTCGCACTATTGATCTTCGTCTGTTCAGCGCTTAGGGTGTAGCTAATTTCCATTTGCCCCGCTCTTAGTTGCTCAAATACGGACTCGATGAATTCACTTACTTGCGGTGCATCGTCATGTAAGCCCTTACCACCCAAGTCGGTATTTAGTTTCGGAGGAATGATCTCAATCACCTCAATGCCGACATCCTTTAACTGATGTCTTAGTGAAAGTGTGAACGAGCGGAAGAAGGCCTTTGTTGCACTGTAAACGGGCACTTTGATTAATGGCACAAATGCAAGCCCCGAGGTCACGTTTATTATCGTTCTCAGTGATTTAAGCTGTAGAAAGAGCTTAGTAAGATGGAGCGGCGCAAGAACATTAATACCGACTTCCTGTGTTGCCCGTTCAAAAAAATCCCCGTCCGTAACCTTCATACAGTTCTGAATGCCAGCATTGTTCATCAGGACATTCAGATCGCCGTGATCTTCCGCCACCCAATTATACAAGGCGGTCCTTTCGGCTTCCACTTCCAGGTCACACTGACGTGTAATTACACCTGGATATTTCCTGGCAACATCATCAAGTACCTCCTGTCGTCTGCCGCAGATGATCACAGAATTGTTCTCTTTGAGGAATTGTGCGGTTAAGCCGAGGCCAATACCGCTTGCACCGCCGGTGATCAGGATCTTGTTGTTCGATATATTCATAAGGTTAGTTGTTAATATTCAGACAAGTTTCCTTGTATATTTAATAATCTGTCGACTTTGTTAGCGCTTCCTGCTGCTTATAGCTCTCAGACAGCAGATCCAGTTTGGCAAATGCCCTCGAAAACGCATCGCTACCCAAAAGCAGATATAATGGTGGTTCTGCCATTTCAGCGAGTTCGATCATCACCTTCGCAGCCTTTTCGGGATTGCCAGCCTGGTTACCACTCATTTTTGCGTACCGCTCATGTGAGGCACGAATGCCGGCGTATGCATCTATCTTCTTTTCAGACAGAACCAGGGAATCTGCCTTCAGGAAATTCGTACGGAATGCCCCCGGAGCAATCACTGTCGCTTTAATGCCTAAAGCTTTTACGTCCTCCGCTAGCACTTCCGTCAGGCCAATCACCGCATGCTTGGTCGCGCCGTAAACCGACCAGCCGGTCGCCGGAGCGATGCCCGCAATGGAAGAAATATTGATGATGTGACCTGAGCCTTGTTTACGCATGATCGGCAGCACATGACGAATGACATTGAGCATACCAAATACATTGATCTCAAAACTATCACGCGTTTCCTTGTCGGTCAGTTCTTCAATACTGCCCCCAATACCATAACCGGCGTTATTCACGACGACGTCTATCCTGCCGAACTTCTCATGGGTTTGTTGTATGGCAGCAGCAACATGCCCATCGCTGCCCAGTTCTACCGCTAACGGCAAAAATGCATCGCCTTCAAAATCTACCGCATTGATCAAGCTTGTCGTATTGCGGGAGGTCGCCGCCACCTTATGGCCTGCCTGTAATAATTTTTTCGCTAAAGTTAGCCCAAGGCCTTTTGAGGCGCCTGTAATAAGCCATACTTTCTTGTTTTCCATATCATTCATTTTGATAGGACAAAGGTATAGCCTGCAGAAGCCTGGAGTTTACGCGAATCAAACGGATACTATCGATATTCAATCAAGCCGGATTGAAGTTGGCGTAACTTTGGTTTTCTTTTTGAAAAAGTAGGAGAAATGCGAAGGCTGTGAAAACCCGAGGCTATAACTGATCTCCGACACACTCCAAGTGGTGTGTCTCAATAAAGCGGTAGCTTCGGCCGCCACCCGCTCGGCAATATGTGCGGTAGTTGTTTTTCCTGTTGTAAGCCGCACGGCGCGGTTAAGATGGTTTACATGCAGTGCGAGCTTTTCCGCAAAATCACTTGCAGACCGAATCATAATACATTGTTCAGGAGATTCAATCGGAAACTGACGTTCAAGTAAATCCGTGAATATAGAAGTAATACGTGCGTTGGTATCTGGGTGATGATAAAGCTGTTCATTTGGTTCCATTTTCATCGCGAAATGAATCAGTTCGGATACCTGGTTGCGTAGCAGATCAAACTTAAAGCGATAATCCGAATTCATCTCTGTCAGCATTTTCTCAAACAGGGTCGTTACTTCCTGGTCCTGACTTTCGTTCAATTGAAATACAGGCCTTGCCCCAGGTGCAAATACGGACAGATCGTGAATTCCGTTTCGAAGCGCTTCTGAGTAAAACGATTCCTTAAAGACGCAAAAGAACCCGGTTGCCTGCTCGTCTAGTCGCTCGAACCTGTAAGGTAATGCCGGATTGAAGAAAAGGAGTGTACTGCCTTCCAACGAAATACTCTTGTCGGCATAGTGACACCGGTGCTTTCCGCGTATAAGCATGATCTTGTAAAAATCATAACGTGTATAAGGCGCAGGCACGCTCCGGCTATCGGTTAAACGAAAAACGTTAAAATCGCCGGCACCATTCTGTGACAGCAGTGGAGTTTTATCGAATTTGCGTGCATAAAATGCTTCAAGACTTTCTGTTACCGGCATAAGCAAATTTAATAATTATGAGCCATTATTGGTTATTGAAGAAATATGTGCGTGAGGTTAGCAAATTACTTTATTGATTTCCATCTTACCGTTCTCTAAAAACTGCATAATATCCTTTACCGGCAGATGATCGCCCAAATACTGGTTATAATAGGCGCATCGAATATAGCCATCTTCATCGATTAGGAAATCACCACCCATTGTATCGCTTCGGCCCTCCGGATCGAACGTGTCTTTAAATTTTCGGCGTCCTTCTGCGCCTTTGGCAAATGCACCCTTGTACATGGAATACAGTAATTTTAGACTGCTTTGCTCAATCTCATATAACGAATAGAGATCGTAGGTCGGGTTTGGGACCATCCGTGCGTAAAACGACTCATCCCGGTTGTAACGCTGCAGATTTTCGGTGCTGCTTTCATAAACAGCAAGCACTATTAGGCCCATTTCTCGAAAGTAGCTGTCTAACTCCTGGAGTTCAAGAAAACGAAGATTCGTGAATGGGCAACCGACATGCCTGTAGAAGGTGAGCAGGATCTTTTTTCCTTTTAACGCACTGATGCAGATGGAATTTCCTAAAATGTCTTTCACCTGAAAGTCAGGAGCCGATTGGTTTTCTCTTATGCGCATGGTAATCGTTCTTGTTATAGCTATACAAAGATCTTTTCTAAAATTATGTCACATTTTAACTTAAGTTAAAAATTTTATTGAGTGGTAATACCGTACTTTGAACTGGTTGACGTTATCATTGTAACGGATTTATATTTAAGCTAAAACATCCTGTCATGAGTGAAAAAGAGGAAATATTATCTACATATCTGCGAAACTTCGCTGCACTAACAGAAGACGATATTACTGAAAGCCGGGCATGTTGGAAGCCACGTAAGATTGCCAAGGGAGACTTTTTCAATATGCAAAGTATGGTCTGTAACGATCTCGGCCTGGTCGTGAAAGGAATATTTCGTATTTACTACAGTGATCCCGAAACTAACGAAGAAAAAAACCTTTTCTTCTTTTCAGAAAACCAGTTCGTCGTTTCTTTTAGAAGCTTCATTTCTCAGAATCCTTGCTGGTATTTTATTGAGGCAATGGAAGATTCAGAGGTCATTTTCATTTCCTACAAGGATCTCAATGGCCTATATGAAAGAAATCTGAACTGGGGGAAGTTCGGCCGGTTGCTAGCGGAAACATTTTTTGCTTATGCACAATCCCGAACAGAGGAATTTCTGTTCTTTTCTCACGAGAAAAGATTCTTAAGGTTATTGGAGGAACATCCGAATATCGTGGAGCGAATCCCGGCTTATCATATATCTTCCTTCCTGGGCATCACCAATCCATCACTTAGCCGGATCAGGAAAAGATTAAAGGATAATCAGCTACATTGATCCGAATGGGATAAATTGCCAGTATTGTAGGCTTTTTACCGGTCAGATCCAGACAAATCCGGTCATCACCTCTCGCCGACTAGGGTTCTTCTATGCTATCAAATACTTTCGGATTCTAGTCTAAAAGAAAATGGAAATATGATGCTCAGAATAACTTGGCTACGACTTATAAAATATACCGTCCACAGAGCTACCTGCCCTGCACCTCCTTCGCACCTCGTTTCACAAAACCGAACCGAGGTGCATATGAGGTCGGGTCCCGCACCGGACACCAATGCCAATCACAATAAGATCTGGTTAAGGTACAGAAGAGCTACACCACAAATAAATTCTGGAAGGCATCAACTAATCATGACTTCTAATAAGCCTAACACCTTCCAGTATTGTAAGAATGGCAACCCTCGTTTATCTGTGCTTTACCTAATTTTTAACCCGCCGCTCTTCACTGTCAGAACTTTTCGACCGTTCACGTACAGATTTGATCTGGTTACTACCAAAACGGTAAGAAAGCCCTATTCGGAAAATTTGTGTTTCATATTTTTGGTAGATCCGGTAGTCCTGCCCGGGAATTACACTTTTGATCCGTTCTCTATAGGTGTTGAACAAATCGTTAGCCGCAAGTGAGATGGTCAACTTCTTGTCCGCAAAATTCTTTTTAATGCCCAGGTCTGTGCTATACATGGGCCTGATAAAATAAGTTCCATGCACGTTTGCCGAACGGTAATTGAAAGATAAGTCGGCCGTAGTGGAGGTGCATATGTTAAAAGTCTGATTAATATTAAAATTGTATGCTGTTTTTCCACTTTCAAAAGGAAAGCCCATCAGGTTCGGCGTGCTGAACTTGTTTTTCGAAACATTCAGGCTGTTATTCATCGACCACCATTCACTTATTTTCAACGGAAAGCTCAGGCTCATGTAAACGACCTCCTGTTTGGCGAGATTCTGTTCCCCCACAATCAGCGTTTTGTCCTCGGCATTAAGTACCGTTACTTCTGTAATCGCATCGTTGGTTAAACTATGGCCCAGCGTAATATATAGCTTACTTTTATAAACATAAGATAATTCGGACACATTGGTAAACTGCGGCTTTAGGTAAGGGTTCCCTCTGGAAAAAGTATAGAGATCAATGTTGTATACAAATGGATTTAGGGTTACGTAGTTTGGGCGATCGATCCTTCTGGAATAAGATAATCCGACATTGTGGTCCTCAGATAGCTTTTTCCTTAAAAAGATCGTCGGAAACAAATTGATATAGTCCCGCTTAACTACCTCATTTAAAGTAATGGAGTTCCCTTTTGAGTTCGTTTGTTCAGCACGTAAACCTAATTGTATTTCCACTATTTTCAGTTTCAACTGCAAATTGAGATAAGCAGCATTGATGTTTTCTGTGTATTGAAACTGATTACTTCTGTTTGGGTCATTTTCCCAACTGTTTTCATTAAAATTTTCAAACACAATATCATTTTCGGTTTTAACATAACTGCTTTTTATTCCAGCTGATAATTTAGAAACAGCGCTTATTGGATAGGTATAATCTGCTTTTGCAGACAGAATGTTAACCTTTACAGGCGCATTACTCCTAAAGACCAGAGGCGATTTATATTCATTGCCTGCCGGATCCAGAAAATGATTGTCGTAACCGTTTTGGATGCTGTTGTCATACGACGCATAGTCTAGATCAATATTCAGGTCCTGACCTAAAGTGTCGATCGTCGACTTATAATTCAGGTTATAAGCAGCATAATTGTAGCTCCGGTGAGTGGGGTTGTCTGCGGTAACCAAAGAATCCAGCCCAATCCCATCACTACTGATCCGCGTGTAATTAACGGTTCGGTCATCTCCAGAATTGTTGTGGCCATTAAATTGAAAACCAATAACATTATTGTCGTTGATATAATAATCCAATCCGGCTTTATAATAATGGTTCCTATCGTCTATGTCAGCTTCTGTCTGTTGGTCAAAAAAGGTGTTACCCGTGTTGGAAGGACTCACACGGTTTATGTTGAGTTCCCGAAGCCGATTATTGTAGTTCAGGTAAAAATCTCCATAGACGTTTATTTTATTCGCCCTAAATTTAAGTTAGCACCAGCACTCGATTTGAAATTCTTGCCGTACCCTGCTGCAAGGTTAACATTGCCGTTAAGTCGGAGGCCAAGCGGTCTTAGGAAGACAATGGGTCTTACCAACTCCTCTGGTCTCAGA
>NZ_JAZQRL010000123.1:0-56301 GCF_045629565.1 Arcticibacter sp. | reverse complement strand
TTTTTCAGCAAACAAAGATTCAAAGATGGACTGACCATCATGAAGGGCGCTATCGCAGGATTTTCTGATGACAAGGCTATGAAATTGAGTGCTTCTCTTGCATATTATACGGTATTCTCTCTTGCCCCTTTGCTCTTACTGATTATTTCGCTCGCAGGAATCTTTTTGGGAAAAGAAGCGATTCAGGGTCAAGTGTTCTCCGAGATTAATGGCTTGGTCGGAAACCAGGCCGCTAAGCAGGTGGAGGACATGATAAAGAACCTGGAAAAATCCGGACAAACGACCATGTCTGTTATAATAGGTTTTATAACTTTATTAGTGGGGGCAACAACCGTATTTGGTGAGATGCAAGACTCAATAAATACTATTTGGAAGGTAAAGGCAAAACCTAAAAGAGGATGGGTAAAGCTCATAAAAGACCGGCTCCTATCATCTTCCCTAATAGTGAGTATAGGGTTTCTTTTGATTGTATCATTGATGGTTAACGGCATGCTGCTTGCCCTTAGCGACAACTTAAAAAGTCTACTTCCGGATGTGACGGTGGTGATCTTTAATATAATCAACGCAGCAATTAGCTTTATTGTGATAACTATTCTATTCGGAGTTATCTTTAAAGTGTTGCCGGATGTCAAAATAAGTTGGAAAGGAGTCAGAGCCGGAGCGATTTTTACAGCTTTGCTATTTATGCTAGGACGTGTACTTATCGGGATCTATATAGAGAAGACAAGTACGGGTTCAGCGTATGGCGCCGCAGGTTCCTTAATAGTGATTCTTCTATGGGTATACTATACTGCAGCGATCCTTTACTTCGGAGCAGAGTTCACGCAATCTTACGCTCAGTTTACAGGCGCCAGGATAGAGCCTGCCGATTATGCTGTACACGTAGAGCAGAAAGAAACGGAAAGGGATGTAGACGTATTACCACCACAAAAAAGGACTGACGAATAGTGTGCTAGTATCTGTCAATCCAATCCTCCGCCTCCTGGGCATTATTAAAAAATTGTGCAATAACGGCTCCGTTCATCACATCAACCGTTTTCCGGGCAGATAATTGCGCAAACGCACTTGGAGAAAAGATCCAGGCAAAATATTTCAACCCGGCTTTCTCCATGAGAGAAAGCCATTCCTTGCCAGCCCACTCGGATGCTTCGGACCATGTGCCCGATACGTTAGTATTATCGTTTACAACCTTGTAACACTTATTGGCTTTCAGCATGTCCAACATCTGCATGCATCCATGCTTTACGGATTCAAGATTTTGATAGCCTGTCCAATCAACGTCAAGGCGATTCTTACTGGCATTATAAACAATCGTTACTTTTTCATCGTTATAATATCGGTCGGTCTGATTATGAGACTTCAGAACTGAATCCCTATCAATAGGGAGCATGAAGAAGAATACTGAACCGCTGTTAATCTCGCTCTCTATCCAGAAACTTCCTTTATGTCTTTTGAGTATTTCTGAGGATATGAACAGCCCCAGGCCCAACCCTTCAAAACGCATAGCCGTGTTATCAACCCGATAATATCGATCAAACAACCGATCCAGGTCTGTCCTCGCTATGCCGATTCCAAAGTCTTGAACGGAAACAACAATATTCCCTTGTTCTATACGACTGTTCACTATAATCCTTTTTCCTCCGGGTGAATATTTAACTGCATTGGTTAAAATATTGTTCATTACCTGCTCCAATCGGAACTGATCACCTGTATACAGCACATCTGTAACAGCCTCAAGAATAATTTCGTGCGATGAACTTGTATGCTGGACACTCTCGATGCTATCACGAAGCATTTTTTCGAAAGAAAACGGACTCATTGAGTAATTCAGCTTTCCGGCATTAATCTTACTGACGTCAAGAAGATCACTTATAAGTTTCTCAAGTCTCAAAATATGATCCGACGATTTTTGCACAAAGCCATTCAATTTGCTCTCATCCGTTGTGCGTTTCATCAGCTGGTTAAATGCTTTGATACTTGTCAGGGGCGTTTTAAGCTCATGACTGGCAATAGACAAGAACTCATCTTTTCGGCGTTCGTTGTCTTTTTGCATTTCAATGTTAGTATTTGTGCCCATCCAAAGCTTGACCTCTCCGTCCTCAATAAGAGGAAGGGCTCTGGCTAAATGCCATTTATAACTTCCATCGTGAAACAACAAACGAAATTCGGCCTGATAGGCTTCACCCGATGCAAGAGCGGCTTGCCATGCTGTAAACGATTCACTCAAATCGTCTGGATGAACAAATTTCTCCCAGCCAAAGCTTGCAATCTCGCTAGGTTTATAACCAAAGTCGTTCGCAATAATCTCGTTTACGTAATCCAGTGTTCCATCTGCCGCGGCAGTCCACACTTGTTGGGGTATCGTATTCAACAGAAACCGAAAACGCTTTTCACTGGCTTCAACCAGACGCTTCGAGAGCACCTGCTCCGTAACTTCTGTAGCCACAATCATAATACTCACCGTCTGGCCTGTTTGGTCCTTCATCGGGTGGTACACGAAATTAAAATACACGTCCTCCAAAACACCATTTCTTACCAACCGAGCCATGACCTCGTTGCCATAGTAAGGCTTTCCGCTTAGGTATACCTCATCTAATATGGGCAAAAACGACTGGCCCTCAATCTCAGGCAAAGCATCCTTCAGATACTGGCCAATGATATCTTCTGTTTTGCCCCACACCTCAAGTATTTTATGATTTGCCGACTCAATCAGGAGGTTGCGGCCACTTAATACGCCTATGGCAACCGGCGCGTCGGCAACCATGAAACGAACTCTTGACTCGCTTTCGGCCAACCGTCGTACCATTTCCTGAAGATCTTGCTGCGAATGTTCGAGCTGCTCATTAATCGTAACAAGCTCCTCATTGGTTGATGTCAGCTCTTCGTTTAATGCTTGCTGCTCTGCCTCGCTTATTGACAAGGCAAGAGTTCTGTTTGCAACCCGTTCCTCAAGTTCCTCATTAAGATCACTCAAACTCTGTTGAGTTTGCTGAAGAGCATCATTAATGGCACTTAATTCTTCGTTAGCAGCAGCAAGTTCTTCATTAAGCGCCTGCTCCCTCTGCAGTAACCCGCTTTGTTCGAACGCATAGCCATTATTTAACAAGATACCAACGTTCATCCCTACCGTCTTAATAAACAGGGTGTAGTCCTGATCTAATTTCTTTCTGGGAGAAACGCCTGCAATCATGATTCCTCCAACCTTGTTTCCTTTACTTATCGGAACGACTAAAGCCTCACGACAATATTCATCAACCCAAACGCTGCGTACAGGCTCACTGAGATGTCCCTGCAAAGATTGAATATGTATAGAATCCTCTTCAATGATATCGGCTATTGATGGCCACTGGCAAGCCTGAGCATCCTCTTTTGATATACCTGTATAGCCCGCCAAATAGAGATCTTCCTGATGACCTTCTACGTAGGTATAAATTAAACAAAATGGAATATCTTCTTTTGCGTTATTCAAGATCTCCAATGCGGTACCCAATCCGGAAGCAACACTTTCAGGTGTATCCAATTCTGCCAGGAAGTGCTGTAAGACCACATTTCTCCGATCATTAATTATCCGGTAGGTCGTCTCCACAACAGCATTAAACACTCCTCCGATTTCACCGTCAATCCCTATAATCGGTGAAAGAGTATAGTCAAAATAACATTCTTCGGTATAGCCAAACCGGTTCATCAACAATAAAGCGTCGGGCCTACGGATAGAATCACCTGAGTAGAGTACCCGTTTAAATTCCTGATCCAGTACTTCCCAGATTTCTGACCAGGCAACTGCTCCCGGCTTTCCTAAAGCCCAGGGATGCTTATCGCCAGGTATAGTGCTGTAAGCATCATTATATAGGATGGTATGATCATCTCCCCAATAAATTGCAATAGGAAACCCTGAGTTAAGGCTGATACTGACCGACATTTTCAGACTTTCCGGCCAGAGGTCGGGTGCACCGAGTGAAGTTTGCGACCAGTCAATAGAACGCAGGAGCGCGCCGGTTTTGGCACCGCCCTCGAGGAATTTATATGTTGACACGATATGTAATGATAAAAGGGTATGAACGGCTAACGCAGCTGCAAATAAACGTATTTCTAACCGTGTTAATAATCTTTAACATCAAATTGTTTGTCCCTGAAGTAGTAATGTCTATCTTCCTCAGTGATTGGCCTGAGTACCCGACATGGGTTTCCTGCCGCAATTACATTGTCTGGAACATCGCGCGTAACTACACTGCCAGACCCGATTACCGCATTATTTCCAATCCGCACACCGGGATTAACAACTGTGCTGCCTCCTATCCATACATTATTGCCGATATGGATTTCGATCCCATATTCATAGCCAGAGTTCCTCGACTCCGGATGTATCGGATGGCCCGCTGTGAACAATGAAACATTAGGCCCAAACATGACGTTATTACCAATGCGAACCTTAGCCACATCTAAAATAACGCAATTGAAATTTGCCCAAAAATTGTCACCTACTTCTATATTTCTTCCGTAATCACAATGAAAGGGTGCCAAGATATGGACATTCTTCCCGGCGACACCAAGAATATTTCTTAAGGCTTTATCTATCGCTTCGGATTCGTCAGGCTTTAAAAGATTATATTCATAAATCCTTTTTTTATTTTCCAATTGCTCTTCCGCAAGCCCGTCCAACCAGGCTTTGTACGGCAGGCCACTTAACATTCGTTCTTTCTGATTCATGTCTATATAACGGGTAATGGTATTTAATATATATTTAGAGAATACGTGATTGCTAGAATCCTAGGATTTAACTACACAAAGCAAAAGAATTGTTTCTTATTTTTAAAGCTTATGGTTGACCGATTTTCATAAGACTTGCCAGGGTTGATATGAAGCTCCATCCAGAAAAGATCGCGTTGGGCTATGTACTGATTATATGATTAATTGTATATGAAACCAATATGGAATTCGGTCTCCCTTCTTGCTTAATTCTATGCACTAAAAAAGCATCGAGAATCGAATTTGCATAATGTAAATGAGTGCCAGAGCATATTTCAGGATCGCCCTTTCCCCTTAGGGATATATGATCGCAGTAATTTGAAATGCATAGAAGTGGATAAGGCTGCTGAAGATCATTATGGCTATACGCGCAGTGAATTCTTAAACATGAGCATCCTTGACAATCGCAGCCTTCTAGATCTTGGCAATGATAGGCATCAACTCCGGGAAATTAAGAAATTTATAAACTGATTGGAAGCTGTGCAAAAGAATTCGATATCCTAATAAAAGATATCGCCAAAAACATCAGGGACTAACTACAGCTTAACGAGATACTACTGATTAGCCTCTTTCAAAAGATCCTCAATATCCAACGTTCTAGTGTACATATCCAGTGACCCATCGCTTTGCACAGGCCACATCTCTTTTGGCCTATCCCAATAGAGCTCAACTCCATTACCATCAGGATCGTCCAGGTATATCGCTTCAGAAACACCATGATCGCTTGCTCCTGTCAATGGGTAGTCTGAAGAATATATTCGCTTGAAAATCAAAGCAAGATCTTTTCTTGTGGGGTAGACTATCGCTGTATGGTACAAACCTACGCTTCGAGGATCCGCAGGGCCAGAGCCCTTGCTCTGCCATGTGTTTAAGCCTATATGATGATGGTATCCCCCTGCAGAAATAAAGGCTGCCTGACTGCCATACATCATGGTAACCTCGAAGCCTAACAAGTCCCGATAGAAAGCTAAAGAGCGGTTCAAATCAGCTACCTTAAGGTGAACATGCCCTATCCGTGTCTGAGCAGGTATTTTATATGGTTCCATAAGCAATTAATCTTGGTAATTTATAAAGAAAGCTGGCAGATGCTCCGCACAAAGCTAATTAACTTTTATTTATTAAAAAGTAATCCATCAGCCAATTGCCTATTTGAAGTTTCTGCCTCCATGAAACGCATCTTTTGGTATCTGTTCCCGTACCTGCGCCCGCTTATTATGTATGGGGTAAGGAGCATTCTTTTCGTCAGCTCTGGACATTGTAAGCACTGGTAGATCATCTTGCGGTTGCTGGACAAGCTTGCTGAGTAATTTTGTCAGATCATAACACTTCCTGACAATCACGTGCACTACCTGGCCCTCTCGTTGAAGTTTGCCCTCTACCATAAGCAGTCGTGCCTGCAATATCTCTTTACGGTAAGTTTCAAATAGCTTTTCAAAAACAACAAGATTAGTAAAGCCGGTTTCATCTTCAATGGTAATAAAGCATACACCGCCTGCTGTTCCGGGCCGTTGACGCACAAGAACCAAACCGGCTACCTTCACCAACTGACCATCCTGAATGTCGTTATTAACAACCTGGGTAGATAAAATACGGAGCATTTCCAGTTGCTGCCGAACAAAACTAACAGGATGAGCCTTTAAGGATAAACCCACCGTTGCGTAGTCTTGAACCACATGTTCGCCGGGCGTCATTAATGGAAGTTCAACCTGAGTTTCCAGAATACTCTCTGAAGGTTGGCCTTTAAAGATTTCAACTGGCATATCCTGTAAAGCAGATACTTCCCATAATGCTTTTCTGCGATCTAAACCAATCGACCTGAAAGCATCGGCATCCGCTAAGCGTTCTAACATTGCAATGGAGATACCTGCATCCCTTAATGCTGTAATACTCGTATAGCCTTCCCCACGTTTTGCTACCAGCATATCCATCTCATCTTCACGCAGACCCTTAATTTGTCTGAAGCCCAGCCTTATGGCATAGTACTTACTTCCTTTCTCTTCAAGCCGATTATCCCAGCATGAATGGTTAATATCAGGTGATCGGACATCCACTTCATGCTTTTGGGCATCAATAACAACCTGCGCAGGCTGGTAAAAACCCATAGGCATACTATTCAATAGCGCTGCTGCAAAAGCATCGGGATAATAGCATTTCAAATAGGAAGAAACATAAACCAACTGAGCGAAACTGGCAGCATGGCTTTCTGGAAAGCCATAACTTCCAAAGCCTTCAAGCTGTTTAAATATTCGCTGTGCAAATTCTTCAGAATAACCGTTAGCCAACATACCATTAATGAGCTTTTCCTCATACTGATTGACCAGCCCTTTAAATTTAAAAGTTGCCATACTACGACGCAAACCGTCTGCTTCGGCTGCCGTAAATCCGGCAGCTACCATAGCTATCTTCATGGCTTGCTCTTGGAACAATGGAATCCCTAACGTTCTCCATAAAATCTCCTTTAGCTCTGGGGATGGGTATTCAATGGGCTCTTTAAGTTCGCGCCTTCTTAAATATGGATGAACCATATCTCCTTGAATTGGCCCCGGACGTACAATAGCCACCTCAATAACCAGATCATAAAAACACTTAGGCTTAAGTCTTGGCAGCATTGACATCTGCGCACGACTTTCTATTTGAAAAACCCCTATAGTATCTGCATCACTGATCATTTCATATACTTTCTCATCCTCCGGGGGGATATTTGCCAGTGTAAAGTTCTTACCATAGTGCTGCTTGCAAAATTCAAATGCCTTCCGGATACAAGTAAGCATTCCCAGTGATAGCAAATCCACTTTCAAAAACCCGAGAGCATCAATATCATCTTTATTCCATTCTATATTCGTCCTATCCTCCATACGCGCATTCAGGATAGGACATAAATCCGTCAGTTTACCTTGTGTAACCACAAATCCACCTGTATGCTGTCCTAACTGTCGCGGAAATCCCATCATTTGGGCAGTAAGCTCAAGCGTCTTTTTTAAGTGAGGATCATCAGGATTTAACCCTTGTTCTGTTATACGCTTACCTTCAAACCATTCATCAGTAAACTCCCATATAGAATTAGAAAGACGATTCACCGTATCCACGGATAGGCCCATAGCCTTTCCTACATCGCGGATAGCTCCTTTTTGATGTTGCTGGGTAACAGTTGCCACAATAGCAGCCCTATCACGACCGTATTTAGTGAAAACATACTGGATGATCTCTTCTCTCCTCTCATGCTCAAAATCTACATCAATATCTGGCGGTTCATTACGTTCCGGAGAAATGAAACGTTCAAATAACAGATCAAATTTAGTGGGGTCGACTGAAGTAATGCCCAGGCAAAAGCAAATAGCTGAATTGGCAGCAGAACCACGGCCCTGACAAAGTATCCCCCTTCTTCGTGCTTCCCTAACAATGTCTTCCACAAATAGAAAATAATTTGCGTAATCCATTTTCTTAACGAGCTCCATTTCATAGTTAACCATGTTTACCACTTTATCAGGAATTACCTCTCCATAGATTTCATGCGCTCCTTTCCAGGTCAAGTATTCAAGCTCATCAAGTGGCGGTCTGCCACCTTGTTTTATTTCTGTCGGGTAAACATATTTAAGCTCATCCAGAGAAAATATACAAGCTTCAGAGATCATCAAAGTATTCTGTATCGCTTCAGGGAAATGTCTGAACAAACGATGCATCTCATCAACAGGCTTGAGATACCGTTCTGCATTCTGGAACAAGCGAAAGCCTGCCTCCTGAATAGTACATTTATCACGAATACACATTAAAACATCCTGCAACTCCCTGCGGGAAGGATGATGATAATGCACATCGTTTGTGGCAACAACTGGTATATGGTATTGGTCAGATAGCTGTCTTATCCGGAATATCTTTTTATCATCATCTCCGAGGTAAGATCTGGTTGCCGACAAATACAACCACTTCCCAAATGCTTCGCGATATTCCCTTATAGAATCTGTAAAAGACTGTTCAAATTTAAACTGACGATTAAGTGCTTTTGGCATCACAGCTGTAAAAAGGATATCTTTTGCATGATCATAAACATCTTGCCTGTATAAATAACACTTCCCTTTTTCAGCACGCAAATTCCCTTTGGTTAAGAGTGCAGACAAGCGACTATATGCTTCTTTATCTGTGGGATAGGCAAGTAAAGAAGGACCGTCAAGTAAATCCAAACGGCATGCCGGTATAATCTCCATATCCTTATCTCTGGCAACAACATGAGCCCTTACAATCCCTGCAAGTGTATTACGATCTGTAATGGCTATTTTTTTATATCCAAAAGCAGCTGCCTGATCCACAAGCTCTTCTGGATGAGAAGCTCCCCGAAGAAAGCTAAAGTTTGAAGTAATTTGTAATTCACTATAGCCCATAACATATTCTTATGCAAAAAATCCGTGAATGTACCATTGATAAGGTTGTTCATTAGAATAGTGTCCTGACCGAAACAACCAGTAGCGTTGACCATGTTGATCTTCCACCTGGTAGTAGTCACGGTGTTCTCCGGCATCCAGCCACCATTCCCGCTCTATCCTTTCGGGGCCATCCGCTTTAATTATTTGATGGCGCACAGCCTTGTAAACAAAAAACTTTGGTGGATGGTCAGGTATCAAAGCCATCACTTCAATTGGTTCAGGATTTCTGAGCAGCTCTGTAGGTCTGGGTCTGTCAATACGCCATTGAGTAGAGGCTTTTTCAGAAATAGAATCAGCGTCTTTCACTGAATATTCTGGCCAGTACCGAGTATCCGGCAGATAACGATGTATAACATGCGCTCCAACTTTGCCTGCTACTCTATCCAAAAGACAGATCACACTCCTGTCCTTTAAACCACGAGTTCCATCCCATAACACCTCTTGTGGAACGATAAGATTGTCAACGCTCGAGGCAGTCAGGGTAAAGAGTTCTATACCCAATGCCGGGCGAATCTGATCGATCTTCAGCTCAAAAAGCTTGAACAAATGACTAACACTATGTGTGGGAGCATTCGTTCCAATGTCAATCTTGATAATCTTTCCGTCAACCCTATAACATGTTAATACTCCGGTGCGTAAGCCTTTTCCCTCCTTTTCAAGACGGAGGCATAAACATTCAAGCAATCTGTTTATACCAATTTCAATTCCTTTACGAGTTTTAATGGGCTCCAGGCAAGGCAATCTTTCCTGAAACTCCACCGGTAAGGTAATTGGATGCATGGCTTCCTCCTGTGTACCTAATGCCTGACCTAACCGTATAAGAAAACTTTCTCCAAAGCGCCTTCTTAAAACCGATCGAGGCATTCCTATAAAGCTTTTGATATGATAAAAGCCCAGTTTCTGAAGCTTGGCAACAGTTGATTTTTCTAATCGTAAGGCTTCTGGAGGAAGAGAAAGCAAGGCTTCCGCATGAGTTCCCGGAAGAACCAACGGTGTTGTTTTTCCAAAATGGGATACCGCCCATGCAGCTCCAGGGGTATCAGCAATAGCTAAACGTATGGTGAATCCTTTTGCTTTCAAATGTGACTTAATATCCTTCAGGTATTCCCGCTCTCCTCCCCACAAATGTGGACATCCGCTAACATCCATTATCAATCCGTCTGATGAAAACTCATCCATCGCAACTATTGGTGTATACCTTATACACCATTCTCCCAAAGACTTAAGCAATTTCAAGACCCTTCCTGGCTTTTCAGCAATGACTTCTAGTCCAGGACAAATGGCTTTTGCATCAGCAGCACGCATCCCTGGCTCAATACCCTGCCTTTGCGCTTGAATACTAACTGCTGTAACCACCATACGACCGTGGTCAGCCACTACAAACACAAAGGGAGTATCCTTCAACTCAGGGTGCCTGATTGCCTGCCAATCAGCCAATAAATGACAAAACCATATAGATACATAGCGCTTTCCCATCACTATCCAATTTGTTGTTGATCTCCGTAATAGAAATTATCCTTGTTTTTCTCATGATCTATATTGACGAACCGGTCGCCTGCCCATTCCAGTTCCCAGCTTCCCAGGGTACCATTTCGTACCTTCAGAAGTTCCACATTCCATCTAGGGAAACCAATGCCAGGCATCTCTTCTTCATTATAACTTGGCAAAGGGCTTATTCTCCACCTTGCAGTAGCAATATTGCTTATCGCTTTTCGCGGATTTTTGCGCAGAATGAAACCGGTCACGCCATTCTTCTCCACAGCGAGCTGTAGCCTTCGGGATTCCGTTACATTAAGGGAGTTAATTTCAGCTACTACCGCACAAAGTGCATCACATTTTAAAGATTCTTCCATAATCCAGAGTACGTCTTGTTCTTTAGACACATCCATGAAAATGATACGCTCCGGATCTACGTTAAAGGTGCGAAGTGATGCAGGATAGAGTTTGCGGGATGTACTAATCCAAACGCAACCAGCACCATCTTTCATAAGAACGGCAAGAAGAGCTCCTATAAAACCTTCACTTGCAGCAGAATGCTCAGGCATAGCACATATAAATTCATGGATTCCCTTGGTTGGAAAGATTCCGTTAGGAAAGGCTGTTTCAACTATTCCGAGTCCTATTTGCTCCGCTGTACCAGACTCTTGAGGCTTATATCCCTGCCATAGAAGAATATCTTTCTGTAATTTTTCAATCAATTCTTTTTTTGCATCCATCATGATACCATTAGTTCCTACTGTCCTCGCTTATACTGTCCAGCAAAACTAATGCTAAAATTATTAGCAAAGTATATTTGTTGAAAATATTCCTTTAAGGTTTAATCTCCGGGTATCCCTGCTTTGATGCTTGAAAGCAGTGGCCCTATTACTAGAAAAGAATAATTAACTAAAGCACCCACCAAATGGCCCATACTCTCTGGCACCCATATTATTCCTCTAAATTCTGTGCATATAGCTTAGGGCTTTTACCGAAATGTTTTTTGAAACATCTACTGAAATAATACGGATCATTAAATCCTACTTTCTCGCTTATTTCACTTACAGAGAGCTCAGAAGTTTTAATCAGTTCTAACGCCTTCTTCATACGATACAACAAGATAAATTCTGTTGGCGAATAACTCGTAAGTTTGGATATTTTTTTTTGTAGAAGACTCAAGCTTACGCACATCTGATCTGCCAGTTCACCTGCGCCGAAATTAGAATTAGACGTGTTTTGTCGTATAATGGATATGACTTTTTCCAAAAAGATAGCGTCCTGATCTTTTACGCCTGCTTCAACAGGAACATCCTCTGCAGATGTAGAAAATAACCGGCGCAACTTCATTCTGCTTTGAACGAGATTACGTATTCGTAACCGTAAAAGATCTACATCAAAAGGTTTGCTAATATAATCGTCAGCTCCCGCTTCGATTCCTTCAATCTGACTTTCTATGTCTGCTTTAGCTGTTAGAAGCACAACCGGAATATGCATGGTTTTAACCTCCTCTTTCAGTTTAATTAAAAGCTCCACTCCTGACATTCCTGGCATAACCACATCCGAAACAATAATATCAGGTGTATATTTGATTGCTGCTTTAAACCCCTCCATAGCATTTCGTGCTTGCGATATCCGATAGTCAGTTGACAACTGCCTCGATATAAACTGCAACAGTTCTTCGTTATCTTCCACCAAGAGCACATGTTCTTTTCCTTTTTCATATTTTGGAAGAGTTCTTTCCTTGGACTGAAGAACTCTTCCCCCAAAAAGATCCAGGACCTGCCCTTTTTCGTAAATAATCCCTTCTGTTTCAGAAATTTCTCTCTGTTCATTTGCGTATGCTTCAACATTTATTGGAATTCTGACAACGAACTCTGACCCGATATCTACAGTACTCCTTACGGTAATATGCCCCTTATGTAATCGCACCAGTTCCTTAACGATTGATAGTCCTAAACCCGTTCCTTTGGTATCGATATTTGTTAATGACTCTCTGTAAAACTCCTTAAATACTTTACCTAAACTTTCCTCAGGAATTCCTACACCCGAATCTCTTACAGAAACTTCAAAATAAGTTAAACCTTTTATCCACTTACCAAATCCAACTTCAGGTTCTCCGGTACGCAGAGGTTGGGTTAAGCTGATCCCTGATCGAACATTAATCCTCCCACCAGAATTTGTATAATTAAACGCATTTGCAATTAAATTAAAAATCACCTTCTGAATCTTAGTTGCGTCTGCGGCTCCTTCAACGTCACAATTATCATGCTCTACCTCAAACAATATCTGCTTTTCTTTTGCCAATTCTACAAACAAAGCCGCTATCTCATCCACTAAGGTCGTGAGACTTATAAGTTTAACTTTCAATGGCAGATTTTTATTTTCAATACTCCTAAAATCCATTAACTCGTTTATCAGATGAAGAAGTCTTCCTGCGTTGCGCTTAATGACCATTAGATTTTCCTTCATTTCGAAGGTATCCGCAACTCCTGACAGTAATTTATTAACAGGCCCAATAATCAGTGTTAAGGGCGTCCTGAACTCATGAGATATATGTGTAAAATACTGCATGCGGTATTCACTGATGGCTTTTATCCGGCTATTGAGTTTCACCACCTGATCCCTGCTTTCTTCAAGCTGCTTATTTTGACAACGAATGACCTCCGTTCTAGCCTTTACTAGTTGATCAAGTTTTCGTTTCTGCATCCTTAAGCTCCGGGTTCTGTAAAAATTAAGCCAGATAATAACACCCAACAAAACAAATGCGGAAATCCACCGAAACAAACCGGTTTGCCACCAGGGTGGTGTTATATTAACTTGCAAAGCTACTTCGTCCTCACTCCAAACACCATCATTGTTTGAAGCCTTTACCCTGAATACATATTCACCTGGTTGTAAACCGGTATAAGATGCATACGTTTTATTACCTGCAACATTCCATTCTTTCTCAAGACCTTCGAGTTTATATGCATATTGATTATTTTCAGGAGATGTAAAACTTAACCCAGCAAACTCAAACTCAAGAAAACTCTGGAGATGACTTAATTGCACTCTCTTTTCAAAGCTTATACTCTGGCTAAGTGGTGACCCTTTCGCGTTTATGGAGGCAGACTTGTTAAAAATCTTTAAATCAGTCAATACTACAGTCGGAACCAAAGGGTTTTTCTTGATGCTATCAGGATAAAAGTAGTTGAAGCCATTAATTCCCCCAAAAAGCATAGCACCATCGCTCGTCTGCAAGCATACTCCCTTTTCAAATTCGTTACCTTGTAAACCGTCATGAATATTGAACTTATTCATTTCTCCTGTTGAAGTTATGAAGTTTACAAGACCATCAACGGTACTCACCCATAAGTTGTCATGCTTGTCAATTAATATTCCACATATGATATTACTGGGGAGGCCGTCACTGACTGTAAAGATTTTGAACTTTCTATTTTTAACATCAAATTGATTTAAACCATTATTGGTTGCGATCCACAAATTCCCTTTATTGTCCTTTTGTATGGAATTAGTTCTCCCATTACTCAAACTAAACTTCTTTTCACTTGGAGAGAAGTGCAGTAACTTACCTGTTTTCCTGTTGAAGTTATACATCCCGGAGAAGAGAGTAATAATATACATCTCCTCGTCATTATACTCAAAGATCTGCACCGCAGATGGAATTTTCAGAACGGACTTTAGCGACGAATTCACCGGATTATAGGTACAAAGAGAACTGGTTGTTCCTACCCATATTATGCCTTTTTGATCTTTGTGAACTAGCTGTATTCTCCCACGTTTAATTACCGCAGAATTTTCATATCTTAAAACAGGTGTAGTGAACGCTTTATTGGATTTATTAAAGATGAACAGGCCTGAACTGTTTGTTCCGATCAATAAGCGTTCAGAATCCAGTGAGGTAATACTCAGCACATTTCCGTCGGTCAGGCCCTTCTGTGCACGTGTGTTGCTTTTATAGTTAATGAAGGTGCCTTTTTTGGGATCAAACTGACTGATACCACCTTCGTCACGTGTTCCGACCCATATCTGCCCATCGGGTTCTTGATAGAAACATCTAATATTACTATTAAACAATCCATCTGACTTAAAATTGACCTTATATTGAAAAAAACTTTTTTTGTAAGGATCGTAATAGTTAAGCCCTGCGTAAGTACCGACCCATATATACCCTTTTTTGTCACGGTAAATAGCAGTTATAGCATTACTGGTGATCCCTTTTGGATCATTTGGAATATTACTATGCCCGCTAAGAAAATCGACGTTCTTTCGTGCATAATCATAAGTATAAAGTCCTCCTCCATCTTTTGCTCCTATCCATATTTTTCCATGTTCATCTTCAACAACTCCTGTTACATTATTTGTTAACAGCGAATGCCCTTTACTATAATGCCGGCTTTCACCACTTAACTCATCGAAAAGAAAAACGCCATGATCTCCCGTTGATATCCAAAGGTTCTTTCGGCTATCTTCTCCAATAGAGCGGACATTTGCCGTATTCTCTGGCATGTTGTAACGAAGCAGCCTATTGTTTATCAAATCATACTGAAACAGGCCACTCGTTCCTAACCATAACCTTCCTTTCGAGTCTTCGAATATGTCGTTTACTACCTTCTTACTTATCAGTCGGCTAGTCTGAAATACAGGACTTTTCTGGTTCGATATATCTTTATTGAAATAAAATAGACCAGTTGATGTTCCAACCCAAAGACAGTTTCTTTTATCAAGATAAATCTTCAGAATACTTGTCCTGAAGAGTACCGAATCCCTGCTGCTGATACGCAACATATTACCGTTATTATAAAACCGCTCTTCCTTACGGTTAAAAAACGAGATTCCCTTTCTGGTTCCTATCCACAGATCTCCATTTTGCGGATCACAGGATATCGAGTTTACATAATTATCGGACAGGCCATCCTCAGTTTTATAAAATTTAAACCGCACTCCATCATACCGTGAAATTCCATCTTCTGTACCCAGCCATATAAAACCAAACTTGTCCTCTGTGATGCAGTTAATTTTATTTGACGATAACCCTTCCTGGCGGGTGAGATGTTTAAAATATGGAGCTACCGATTGTGAAAAACATGCCGTTATTTTTAAGCTAAAAAGGGCGGTGAAGATCACAAACACATAACATTTGTTAACTAGCATTTATTAAAATTAGGTTTACTGTGCTAAAATTACCACAATTATCATGCGTCCACAAAACAAAGTCTGATAACTACCTACATACCTCCTAAGTGCTTCTATAAGAGCATTGATAAGATCAATTTCTGTTTTAATCCATTCGATATCCTCTTTCGTCCATTTGATTGGATCTTGTCAAAACGTTCCTTTGGTAAGGCAGGATGATATAACTAACCATAGGCCTGCCAGCTAATCCCATTTTTATGAAACCTCAATTATTACGACTTTCAAAGGAGCCGACACAATCTTTTAATGTAAGGCAGGATATAGTACCTGATGTCAATAACAAGTGGCACTATCATGTAGAAGTGGAGCTCATACACTTCAATAAAGGTAAAGGAACGCAGTTTGTAGGTGATAGCATCAATCGATTTCAAGCAGGTGACGTTGTTTTGATAGGTTCAGAAATGCCCCACATTTCCCGCTTTGATGATCAGTATTTTGAACCAACTAACAATCTTCCCGTCGATATCAGAGTAGCTCACTTCCAACCTGGCTTCCTCGGTGAAGTTTTCTTAAATCTTCCAGAAAATAAGATTATTCGAGAGTTACTCGATAAAGCTAAAAGAGGTATAAAGGTCACTGGGCAAACAAGGAAAATCGTAGCCGCGCTTATGGGTAAGATGCTGCAAACAGAAGGCTTCGAGCGAATGCTCATACTTATAGAAGCCCTTCATGAAATAGCTAGATCACCTGGCATTGTTCTTCTGTCTTCTATAGGTTTCAAACTTGACTTCAAAGAAAGCGAAAGAGTAAGCGATATATATGCCTATACGTTCAAACATTTTAAAGACAAAATATCACTGGAAAAGATTGCTGAAATTGCGAATGTCAGCCCAAATTCATTCTGTAGGTTTTTCAAGTCCAAAACCGGAAAGACTTTTTCTCAGTTTATTCTGGAACTAAAAGTGGGTCACGCTTGCAAGCTGCTAATAGAAAACAATTACAGTATCAAACAAATTTGTTATGAAAGTGGCTTTAATAATTCAGCTAGCTTCTATAAATATTTCAAGACAGTCACAGGTAACAGTCCATCAGCATACCAGAAAGATTTTTTGAACAAAACCAAGGTGGTTTCAATGTTTACAAATAATGAAATACTCCATTATAAAGAAGCAAAATAAACCTAGAACAGCAGTTAAAATAGCAGATACAATTGCCAATTTGCTCCTATATCTACCTTAATGATCTCTATATATTCGCTTAATCCTGGCGCATGTCAGTCGGATAATGGCATGCTAACATCAGGAGTTCGCACAGTATGATAAAGAAAATCCTTTTATCAGGAGGTGTTGTCCTTATTCTGGCCTTCGCTCCTAAAACCGAAAAAAAATGGCAGTCTGAATTGTTAAAAGTTAGTGCTGATGGAAAGCTTGAATATATCCCTGATGAGAAAGGGAATATTCTGCCTGACTTCAGTCGGGTAGGATATCATCACGGAGACCTGCAGATTCCTGATGTTCCTGTAATAAAGACCGTGTTTCCTCACCCGACAGGAAGCAGCGATCAGTTAATTCAGAAAGCCATAGACGAGGTTGCCAGAAGGCCTTTAAATAACAAGGGTTTTCGCGGCGCTATCCTCCTGAAGAAAGGCACATATAAGATTTCAGGCAGCATAAAGGTGCCTCATAGCGGAATCGTATTACGAGGCGAGGGGGATAGTGAGAATGGAACACGTATAATCGCTATCGGAACAGCTAAACGACCACTCATTGAAGTAGCAGGTTCGGGGAACCTTTCAGAAGTCCCAGGAACCAGAGTAAGCGTTACAGACTCCTATTTAGCTGTGGGAACCAAGTCATTGAACGTAAAATCAACTAAAGGATACCATGTAGGGGATGAAGTGGTTCTTCTTAGAAAGGGAACCTCGAAATGGATCAGCGATATCCGAATGGATGCGATTCTGACCCGTCCTGGGACGCTACAGTGGCGACCGAATGACTTCGATCTTCATTTCGAAAGAAGAATTACAGGAATTAAGGGCAACACGATAGTACTTGATAATCCCGTCATGATGCAAATCGAACAGCAATACGGAGGAGCAAGCATCTATAAATCCAGCTTCAAGGGAAGGATTCGGGAAGTTGGCATTGAGAACATTCTTTTCGAATCTGCCTATGTGCATGATACTGACGAAGAACATAGCTGGACCGGCGTCCTCTTTAATAAAGTCGAAAATGGATGGGTGAGGAATATTACTGCAAAGTATTTTGTATATGCCGGAGTAAGCCTCGACGAATCAGCTAAAAACATTACAGTAAAAAATTCCCGATGCCTGGATGCAAAATCGGTAATTACGGGAGCCAGAAGGTATTCCTTTAATAACAACGGACAACAGAACCTGTTCATGGACGTGGAAGCCAGTGACGGTCGTCATGATTTTGTAACAGGAGCCCGTACTCTCGGCCCAAATGTTTTCTACAATGGTAAAGCTAGGAAAACACATGCAGATATAGGCCCCCACCACCGCTGGGCTGTCGGAACATTATATGATAATATTACCACAGATGGAGACATAAATGTGCAGGACCGTGGCAATTGGGGAAGTGGCCATGGCTGGGCCGGTGTTACTCAAGTCTTATGGAACTGTACAGTTAGAAAAGCTGCGGTACAAAGTCCTTGGGCATCGGGAACCAATTACAGTATAGGTACCGTGGGAGAGAAATATGAAGGACGACTTCCTGGAAGGCCTGATGGATTTTGGGAGAATCCAAATAAGAAAGGCCTATATCCTCAATCCCTATACATGTCTCAATATCAAAACAGACAAAAACGATAGCGGTTCATTCTTCTCTTAGAGCTTGAGACCACCACATTAAGAACGTCAGAGTTTGCTACTTAAAGATTAAATTGCATTCATACAAAAAGGCTGGTCGTAACCCAGCCTTTTTTGTATGTACAGAAATATTTTTTTGTCCGGTCTCCTTTTCTGCCTATTTTAATAATTTGAGTACAGGAGCGCCGGCATCTAGATTTCTTTTTCGCAGCAACGCTTCCAGGTAATAATAGTCGGCATAATTTAACGGCACATCTACTTCACTATTGGATGGTTTAGATCCTGTACTATGAAGCAGAATAAAACCCTTGTTGTGCTTTACAGGAGAGATATATTTAGTGCCTAAACTTGTCAACATGTTGTCTGCTGACTCTCTATACCTTCTTTCACTCTGGCTGTATGTACTGAGTTCATATAAGCTGGAAGCAATAACAGCTGCCGCCGATGCATCTCTTGGCTCATTCGGAATATTCGGAGCATCAAAGTCATAATAAGGAACCATATCTTCCGGCATATTCTTATGGTTGAGGATGTAATCTGCAATGTGTTCTGCCTGCTCTAAATATCGCTTATCTTTGGTTTCACGGTAGCAAAGTGTATATCCGTAAACGGCCCAGGCCTGCCCACGTGACCACGCCGATTCATGACTAAAGCCTTGATGCGTATTTTTCTTTAAAACCGCACCGGTTTGCGGGTCATAGTCAATGACATGATAAGAGCTGTAGTCGGCCCTGAAATGGTTCTTCATAGTCGTATTGGCATGCTGAACAGCAATGTTATAAAAGGTGGAGTCCCCTGTTAGTTTTGTTGCAGCGAATAATAACTCGAGGTTCATCATATTGTCAATAATGACCGGATTTACCCATTTATCACGGCTATGATCCCAGGAAAGAATCGCTCCGGTTTTCGGGTTAAACCTGGCAGATAATGTCTTAGCAGATTGCACCACAACATCTTTGTAATGAGGATCCTGAGTAAGATTTAAGCCAGTACCAACGCTACAGTAAATTTTAAATCCCATATCATGTGTCGTTCCATTGGTCTGTTCTTTTTCTATTTTTGACGTGTATTTTCTTGCTTCATTCTGCCACTTATTCGCTCCTGTATGCGCATACAGATACCACAACACCCCCGGGAAAAATCCGCTGGTCCAGTCCCGGGATGCCACAAGTTTTAATTTACCACCTTCAAGGGTCCGGGGCGAAACAAGTTCAGGCTTAGCCGGATCATTAGCCTTTATAACTTCACCAAGCATAACAGAAGTTTGCTTTTCAGAATGTTTAATTGCTTGGTTGATTTTGAACTGCTGTGCATCAGCACTCTTATACAAAACAGCTGTAAGTACAGCAATACAGATATAACTATATTTCATAATCTAAATTTATATTTACTTAACCAGGGGTATTAATTGCATTTCAAGAAGTTTAAAAAGCTCCGTTCCTTCAGTATGCAACCGTTTCACTGATAGTCGGTAAGAGGAAGCCGGTAAATCAATAATACCAAGCTCCTGGAGAACTGGAATATCCTTCGTACCTCCTTTCGGGATCATCTTAAATGAAGAACCATTTATACGGATATCGTAAGCCATCCCCGGTTCTGTTACAGGAAGATACCGGGCCAACAGCCTGTACTTAGAATCATGAAGCATCTTTAAATCCCATGTCAGGTAATCATTGGCAGACTTCCACCCTTCAGCAAAATAACGATTTGCTTTCCCATCTCCGAAACTGAAGCCGTCTCCATGGATGTCTGCGTCAAAGGCGAGCAAACGATAAACGCCTTCTTTGGAAGTAATCCTTCGTTCCCCATCAGACTGTACATCTCCGGCTATATCCACAACAACAACTGCGTCAGCGTCATCCGGAGATTCCAATGGCACCCCAATCGAAAAATCAGCTTCTCCTACTTGCTTCACCTTTAATGAGCGGCCCCTTGGGTCTGTTAATACGTATGCTTTCAAAACTTTATTCTTCAGTCCGCCTAACTCCAGGATGCCATCTTTCGGCCAGTTGAATACATGCAAATAAAGCCTGCCCGGCTTTTCGGTTATAACTCCCCAGGATGGAACAGGTATACTACTCTTTCGTGTGCCATAAATACTCTCTTTATTCTTGCGGATCCAGGATCCTATACTGTCTAAGATCTGCGAATCTTTTGTATCAAAACTTCCATCACCCTTAGGGCCAATGTTTATTAATAGATTACCGCCCTTTGCGGATGCTTTCGCGAGAAGCTGGATAAAAAATCTGGCTGGCTTGTGACTTTTATCGTGTCTCGAATAGCCATACGATTCATTTGTTGTTGGTATAGCTTCCCAGTCTCCGCCAACCGACCTGAATTCTGCCGGACGATCACCGGTATTGATATAATCACCGAAATTAAATGATGAACTTCTGGCAAGACGCCCGTTTACAACAATATGAGGATCTGCTTCCCGGATCGCCTTCAATATGCGCAGATTTTCTGACAAGGGAAGTTTATGTGGAGTGTCAAACCAAAGAATGTCAGGATGATAATTAGCAATTAGCTCCTTTATTTGCGGAATAGCCTTTTCATCGACATATTTAGCTGCCTTAGGTAACCATTCAGGATGCGTATCAAACCAGTTAGTACCTCCCAGCAGCTTATCACCTCCGGGATTAGCATATTCCCAATCATTTCCCGGCGCATCAGGATGCTCCCAGTCAAAAGCATGAGAATAATAAAATCCGAATCGGATACCATGTTTCTTTGCTGCTGCCGCCAGCTCCCCCATAGGATCGCGTTTGAATGGGGTCTGATCAAATATATCAAATTCGGACACCTTAGAGTTCCATAGAGCGAAACCGTCATGATGCTTGGCGGTAACAATAAAATAATTCATACCCGCGTCTTTTGCTTTTAATATCCACTCTTCAGCATGGAACCGTTTTGGATTAAATCGTAGAGCGAGATTGCTGTACTCTGATTTACTCAACTGCTCCTTACGCATAAGATGCTCTGCATATCCCTCGACTTTTTTTCCCTTCCATTCTCCTGCAGGATCCGAATAGATTCCCCAATGGATAAACATTCCGTACTTCGCTTCTCTCCACCATATCAGTCTTTCAGACTGCGTTTTCTGTGCGTTTGTCCACCAACTACTTTTCGCCTCTTCAATTGCCTGTTGATCTCGTTGTTGCGCATGATTAAACATATTTTGATCTTCATCTCCCTGCACCTGTGCTTTCGCTCTATCATGCATGATCATAAAAACAATGGAGAGCATAAACGATAACATGCCGGGACAGCTTACTGTAAGTCTATTCATAGTTAAAGCTTAGTATTTGATGGTGTTATTGCTTCTATAACATATTCATGCCCGGCAACCGTTTGAAAATCTATAACATAACTATCCTTGAGATTCAACGCAGGCAATTCCGTTTTGGATGATCTTTTATACACAGGCATTCCTGACTTGTAAATCAAAGTATTGCTGTTTTCGCCCTCCGCTTTTTTCGTCTTTGTACCACGCACTAAAACTGGTGTATTCGTTCTAAGTCGGCAATTCCCTCCGGCCTTGGAAACAACAACCGCACGATGCAGTCGACCATTTCTCCATCTAAGATTCACTTCAAAATTTCCTCTCGCCCGTATCCCATTAATATATCCGTTTTTCCAGACTTCTGGCAGAGCGGGTAAGAGCTCTATCTCTCCGTCATGACTTTGTACAAGCATCTCCGTCATACCTGCCGTTCCACCGAAATTGCCATCTATCTGAAATGGAGGGTGCGCATCAAACAGATTAGGGTAAGTGCCTCCGCCGCTCATTTGCTCTCGCTTTTCGGTAGGATCAATATAGTTAAATGCAGAGGCTAATATCTTGTATGCCTGGTTCCCATCCTTCAACCTTGCCCACCAATTGATCTTCCAGGCCATTGACCAACCAGTGCTGATGTCTCCCCGATGAATCAACGACTGCTTAGCCGCTGCAGCAAGTTCAGGAGAAGTATATACAGAAATTTGATTGCCGGGATAAAGACCAAACAGGTGCGAAATATGCCGGTGACTATCTTTAGGATCGTCCCAGTCTTTATACCATTCCTGAAGCTGCCCGTATTGACCGATCTGATACGGATAAAGCTTCAACTCGGCAGCCTCTAGTTTTGCGCGGAAAGAGCTATCAATACCCAGTAGCTTTGATGTTTGAATACAGGCTGTAAATAACTCTCTGATGATAGCCATATCCATGGTTGAAGCCATACTGAGTTGAAACTCTTTCCCTTCTATCTTAACGGTATTCTCCGGAGATGTCGACGGATTAGTCACCAAATACTCACTTTGAACATCGTCGATCAGCCAGTGCAGAATAAACTCTGCAGCCCCCTTCATTAGCGGGTAAGCATCCTCCTTTAAAAACTTGCGGTCCCCATTAAATAGATAGTGTTCCCAAAGGTGGGTGGAAAGCCAGGCTCCTGCCATTGGCCAGGCCGACCATCGGGGCATACCTCTAGGATCCCAATCATAACCTCCCGTAGGCGACGTTTTAGCCCATAGATCGGAGTTATGGTGTGCCAGCCAACCATTGGGAATGTCGTAATTTATCTTCGCTGTTCTCGAACCGTTTACCGAAAGCTCTTTAATAAAATCAAAGAGTGGCTTATGAAGTTCTGATAGATTTGTATTTTCTGCCAGCCAATAATTCATCTCCGTGTTGATGTTCATGGTGTAATTGCTTCCCCAGGGGGGCTGAACCTCGTCATTCCAGATCCCTTGTAAGTTGGTCGGACGGGAGCCTAATCTCGAGCTGGAAATCATCAGGTACCTGCCAAACTGATAATAGAGCACCTGCAAGCCACGGTCACCATCTGACATATTAAAATTCCGTAAACGTTCGTTTACCGGCAATCTCGTATCCTCTTCATCCAGAGAAAATTCAACGCGACTAAAAAGCGATGCGTAGTCAGCCATATGTGACCTTTTAATCTCGTCATAGCTTTTTGTCAAGGCCAGTTCCATGTTCACTCTGGCTTCAATTGCCGGGTTTTTTCCTTCAAGGCCCGGAGACTTGTCAAAGCCGTTAAAGCTCGTCGCTTCAGTAAGATATAACGTAACGCTAGTAGCATCAGTAATCTTCAGACTGTCGCCTGATACCGAGCAATTCCCGCCTTCGGTCTTCATACGCAAGTGTATTTCGAAAGTCATTCCCTCTCCGTCCTCTAGCTCATCATATACCACCTGCTGCGATTCGTAGTCTCTGTTAGCGACATACTTCGGCGCCTTTCCTTTAAGTACCAGATAATCGTTTTGCAAGGCAGCGACTTCAAAGCGAAGCTTGCTGGATAATGCGGCACTAAAATTTAAAGCGCCTTTTTTATCAGCACTTAGCTTTATCATCATTACCTTATCCGGATGACTGATAAAACTTTCTCTCGAATAGTTTACCCCGCCTACCTTATACCTGGTAGTCGCTAACGCACGACTTATATCCAGATCTCTGTAATAAGAGGCAGCAGTAGAATCCTTAAAATGATTATCCAGGATAAGATCCCCCAATGGCAGGTACCTGGCGGAATAAGGTCCCTGCATCTTTTTCCATAAGGAAGAGGCCCGCTTGTAGTCCCCCTTAAATATGGCCTCTCTCACCTTAGGCAGAATAACAGGGCCGTCAGAATTGTTTCCTGACGCAGGGTATCCAGACCAAAGTGTATTGTCGTTTAATTGTATCCGTTCCCTGCTTACTCTGCCGAATACCATCGCCCCGGTTTTTCCGTTCCCCAAAGGCATTGCTTCCTCCCAGGCTCTCGCAGGTGTGTTATACCAAAGCTTTAATCCGGAGACCTTGCTTTTCCCTTTAGCGTAAGCCCGGTCGGAAAAACAAATTCCGAATGCTAATAAACAACAGCATATTTTTAAATTCATATTTTAAAGATTTAGGGAAACGGTCGGAATTCCTTCAGATTTAACAGCAATCACGTACTTCCCCTTAGTGGATTTTACGCGAATTATTGCCCTTCCATTATACATTTGGAGAAAACTTGACCCAGATGACGTTCCCTGGTTTTCGATGAGTTCCCCATCTCCCGACAATGAAAAACGAACCCAGTTCCGTGCATCCAAACAAGGAACATTATTTTCGTCAACTATCCTCGCTTCCAACGTTTGGATACCATCCCTGTCTTCAATTTTAGTGAGCATCATCCTGGCTGGCACAGACCACTTTGCAGTTTCGTATCGAAAACTTTTGGAGTCTGTAACAGTTACCTTTCCCTTCCTGGCAATTACCTTCACATCGTTTTCTCCCGCAATAAAATTCAGATTCCAACGAAGCCCTGCTGCGGGGAAGTCCTGACTATTCCGCAGCTTAACACCCTGACTTTTACCATTCAAGAAAAGTTCGGCCTCGTCGCAATTAGAATAGACTTTTATCATCTTATCCTCACCGGGCTCTCCCCAACGAACAGGCCATGAATGCCCATAAATATGGGCCATAGGCTTATCTGTCCAATACGACTGGTAGACGTAAAACACCTCCTTTTTGGTAAAATCACGTTCCACAACTCCTTTTTGATTCATGTAAGGCACCGGATTATCAGGTCGAACAGGTGTGGAGAAATCCTTAAAAGGCCATTGTGCGGTTCCTGTTAACCAAGGCATAGTTTCTTGCTCTTTTAAATGCCAGTCTACCAAATTACAGATGTACGATTCACTCCAATCCCCGTCTTTGGAAACACGGGTGCTGCCTCCGTACAAAGAAGCATCTCCTGCACGTTCATCAGCTTCTCCTGCAGCCTGAACCTTCATCAATGCATTGTCCGGATTTTCAGAATGACGACGGGCATGGCTATCTCCGCCCCACTCAACGTGGAGAAAATGCTTGTACTTTTTAAATTCTGCTTCACTAACCTGCTTGTATTCAGTATACACTCCACGATACCAACCTGCCCAGATAGAAGGAGAGTAAACGTCCACGATATCGCTGCAAAAATCGCAGCGGCGGATGGCTGTCTTTCTCGAATTATCCAGTTTATGTGAAAGATCGTTTAGCTCTTTCATGAACACTCTGATCTTTTCCTTATCAAACTCCGAAAAATCACCAGGCCAGTCATTCTCATTTCCCAAACCCCAGATAATCACCGAAGCATGATTGTAATGCTGCTCAATCATGTTAATGAGCATTCTCCTGGCCTGATCTTTATAGATATCGCCTCCTAATCCTCCGCGGCACCACGGAATTTCTTCCCAGACCAGTATGCCCAGACTATCGCAAAGATCTAACACAATACGCGATTGCTGATAATGACCCAGACGAATGAAATTTACGCCCATATCCTTCATCATCTTCATCTCTGTACGAATCATATCCTCCGTCATGGCTGCAGCCACACCCGCATGGTCCTCATGCCGGTGCGTACCACGCAGCAAAAGGCGTTTGCCATTTAACATAAACGGGCCCTTCTCGATAAATTCAAAGTGACGAAATCCAACCTTCTCAGAATGCTTAGATTCTCCATTCGCAGTGTGTATACTAACTTCAACGGTATATAATGAAGGCCGGACAGTAGACCAAACTTGAGGATTCTTTAGTTGCCAGTCGGTTAATGATATAGAACCATCCTGAAAAGGTACGTTCAAGCTTTCCCTTTCTACTATTCGTCCTTTTTCATCAAGTAATTTCACTTCAACGTCAGCTGAAGCAGCCTGATCAGGGTTATAGAATCTCGCTTTTACCTGCAGCCTTGCATTCCTGCCTGTTTTATCCACCTCAGCAAGAGCAAAAACCCTGTCGACGGAAAGCGCGGGGGCATAAACAAGATTAACATACCTGTATAAGCCTCCATAGATATTGAAATCAGAAAGATCTGAAGGTATCATTTCTAAATCCCGTGAGTTATCGGTTCGTATCGATACCGGGACCTCACCATTGAACACTTTTTTACAGATATCCGTTTTTTTAAACGCTTCTACAGCCTCCGTAATATCAGCGGTCCATTCATCATAACCCCCTACATGCGTTTTCACCTCTGTGGTATAGACAAATACTGAAGTCTTTTGCCCTGCTCCTTCAAAATGAAGGAGCGTCCTTCCGTTTTCATACGGATTGCTCACTTTTAACCGGGTTCTGTACCAGGAAGGGCCCTGATAATAGTTAAGATCCGGATGTACCCCGTCTACGGCGTTGACACAGTGTGGTAAGGTAACATTTTCCCATAAAGGGACGCTCTCCGGACTACCTGGCTCTACTCCGCGAACAGCCTCCCAAATGCCTCCCAAGTCCTGACGCATAAATTGCCAGTTATCATTTAGCCTTACTCGCTGTTGGGCACAGACAGATATCGCTGAAACAAATAATAGTAACAATAGTTGAAATCGCTTCACTTCATCAAATTTTAAAGATCCCTCTTGTATGGAATCAGTGCGTAATTAAGAGGCTGTAATCATGATCCATGAAGTGAACCCCAAAAGTTGGACAACAACTTTTGGGGTTCACTCTTCGGTTTAATGTGTATCTGCTTTTGCCAGGATACTAATCAGGTATGGTTGTAGTTAGAAAGCGGTCGATTACATGTACAACTCCATTGGTGGCCAAAAGGCTGCTGGTCCTCACGTTCCTCGTACCATTGAGCTGAACAGGATAATCAGAGGTATTAGACGGGGAGCTGTTCAGCACCCGCACAGACATTTTGGACTCCGGGTTTGGTGTAAAAACTACACTTGAATGCCTGGTGATACCTGCCGGAAGTGACATCAGCGAACCCGCTGGCGCTAGTGTATTTACCTTCACCGCTTCTATAACAGGAAGTGTATAATGGCTGTATTCGCCTTCCAGGATCAGGTATTCGAAATACCTTTTTACGAACTCCTTAGGATAATCGCTCCAGGCTGTTGCCGGCTTTGCGTTTACCATATTCGCTCCGAAGAAACAATCTGTCGGAGGTGTAGTGGCACGATTGATCGCGTCGTTATGAAGCAGAATAAAAGTCCTGCCTGGTTTTTTATACTCGTTGCTATCTATTTCTGCATACTGTATCCCCTCCAGCATTCTGCTAAAAATCTGATCATTTACAGCAGAACCTGTAGCACGCTCTTTTAAATATTGCCATGCTGTCTTGTTCAAATTAGGATTAAGGGTGTTGGGTTTACGGTCATAGTCTTCCTGCATATCCAGCCCAAAGAGGGTGCAGCCCTGAATGGCACTGAAAAGGATGAAAAGAAATAAACAAGACGTTAGATTTTTTATGGTTTTCATATTTACTAGTTGTAAGATGGATTCTGAACTAACTTTTTATTGTCCTCTAAAAGGGTTCTGTGAATCGGCCATAATATCTTGTTCATATCTGTGCCGAAACCGACAAGATCCGGTCGCTGCGTAATTCGCTCAACGCGATATTTAATTATCGGATCCATGATTTCTTTCACCTTATCAGCCCTTACGATATCGAACCATCTTTTACCCTCAGCAAAAAGCTCATATCTTCTTTCAGCAAGGATGGCGTCGGCAAGGGTCTCCTTGCTGGCCGCCTCTGGGCTTGACGTTGTAATCGCCGGAAGGCCTGCTCTTGTTCTGATGAGGTTCAGGTACCTGATCGCTTCAGACTGTAATCCGGTCTCATTTAATGCTTCTGCGTATAGCAGATAGACATCGGCAAGCCGGTACATAACCAGATATACCGGAAATGCTTCGTTTATACTGGCGTTGGTTCCGAACGTTTTAACGTCATAATATTTAACCACCTTATCAATGTGTCCTAGTCCGGGGAGTGTATCTATAGTCTTGGCAACACGCGTATCAGCTTTGATTTTTTTCCAATCCTCATGAATAATAGAGTCCACGCGTACCGGGTTGTTTGACTTGCCTACAGAAATCGGAAGGCATGCACAACCATTGTTGGCGAAATCCCAATGAATACTCCAAATTGCTTCATTGGTAATTGCAGGGTTCAAAAACAGGTTCTTCCAGCTAGCTTGTGGCTCAAGTGTTGCACCGGTATTGCCATGTGCCACACCCTTAGGTCCTCTCGCCTCAAACACTTTTGAAAGCCATAATTTAGAATTATCATAATCCTTCCTCCACGCATATACATCTCCCAACATGGCTGCAATAGCGCCCTCGCTGATGTTCCATACCACGGGAGTCTGAGCCTTTGGAATGAGATCATAAGCCACGGTCAAATCAGGAATAATAACCTCCGTAAAGATTTTTTCCTTAGACTCTCTCGGAAGCTCCGGGTTTACTGTCAGACTTTCGTACGCCTCGGTACGAATGGGTGCATCTCCCCATATACGTACAATATAGAAGTAACATATAGCACGCATAGCATAACACTGTGCCAGCGCAGAGTTGATTGTTGCCGTCGAAACATTCGGATCATATTTCTGAACATCAGGCAAGCGCTCAATCATCAGGTTAGCCCTTGCTATTGTACGGTAGAAGTTATTCCAGTTCGCAGAAGCATTACCCGAAGTCAATGTATTGATTGCAAGCTCAGATATCATACTGTTTGCATATTGTGACCGATCAAAATTATCCGATCTTCCTTCACCCCAGTAATGATACATTCCCGAAAATCCTTCTCCTGTTCCCGTCATCATCTCCTGAAATGAACTGTACACACCCGCCAACCCCGAATTAATATCCTTACCCGACTTAAAGTAGGCCTCTGTGGCAACCTGCGCCAAGGGCTCCTCTGTTAAAAAATCCTTACAACCAGATAAAAAAATGGCTGCAGCTATAATGGTTGTTAATATCTTTTTCATCTCTACTAAAAATTAACGTTTACACCTAAACCGATCTCTCTTCTCTTAGGATACCTTCCGCTATCCTGACCGATCTCTAAACCTGAAGAACTGAACTCCGGATCGTACCAGCTGTAATTGGTCCACGTAAGAAGATTCTGACCATATGTATACAGACTTAATCCCTTTAGCTTCATCCTGTTAGCCAGTTTCGAATCAAAGGTATAGGTGAGTCTTGCGCTCGACAAACGGATAAAAGTACCGTCCTCGATGTAAAGGCTGTTATAACCCGTAACGATACTCTGTCGATCGTTCTTTCTTACCCAGTTAGGATATTTGGAAATATCTCCTTGCTTAGCCCAGGCTGTGGTTGCCGCATCCCAGATTGGAGGTGTATAAGTAGATGAGGCAGCGTTTTGATCGTTTCTTACTTTGTTGTAGATCTCGTTGCCTACCTGTCCTGTAAACAAAAAGCTTAGAGACCAGGCCTTGTACCGGAAATTGTTATTGATACCGAAATAGAAGTCCGGCAACCCGTTTCCAACGATAACCTTATCATTATCATCAATCAGTCCGTCATTATTCAGGTCATACCATTCTGTATCTCCACCCTCAAGAACAATTCCGTTTCTCATCTTTTTGCGAACATCTCCGGTGTATGGCTGGCCGTTCAACGTGTACCCATCAAAATCTACCACCGATGAGCCGTCTGCCGAAACCTGCACATTTACCGGGGTTAGTCTTTCACCTGATGGCGTATAAGCGTTCGATACATCGTATTGATAAACGCCTAAGTTTTTCCACATAAACATATCGCCGATTTTACCACCCTCTTCAATTCTCCAGATGTTTCCGCTAATAAACGGCGTGCCGTTCGCAAGTTTCTTTACCTTTCCAGTCTGGAAGGAAATATTGGCACTTACATCCCAACCCATATTTGTATTTGAGATCGCGGTACCGGTTAATGACATTTCCAATCCTCTGTTCTCAATTGATCCCAGATTGATGGTGGTGTTTGATTTTCCGGTTTCTTTCGGGATTTCCTGTCTATACAGAAGGTCCGTTGTCGTCTTAGTGTACAAGTCGGCAACAAAGTTTAACCGTCCTTTAAGAAAAGATAGATCAAGCCCCAGGTTCTTTGAGGTTGTAGTCTCCCATTTGATCGCATCGTTACCTAAAGTCGACGATTCCGCTGCAGCGCTGTTTCCGTTATAAAACTCTCCACCGAAATTAACCAGCGTATAGGCAGAATAGTTACCAATAGCATCGTTACCGGCTTGTCCGATACCAAATCGAAGCTTGGCATCAGTAAGCGCAGGTTTTGCCCACGACATGAACTCCTCGTCTGATACTCTCCATGCTCCGGAACCAGATAAGAAAGTTCCCCATCTGTTGTTTATACCAAATTTCGACGATCCATCCCTTCTGATCGTTCCCTGCAAAATATATCGGCTTTTGTAATTATAACCTAAACGGCCAAATACGGAAACGTTTGAATATGCGCCGGCGGTAGTGCCGGTTCCACTAAGATCCAACATACCTGCGTTGGAAGTATTAATGGCCTCGCTCACATACTTGAACATTGAAATTCGGTAATCGTCAAATCTGAATCGATCTGCAGTAAAGGCTAATAGACCGGTAACGGAGTGGTCTTTGGCAAAAGTCTTGTCGTAATTCAAAAAAGACTGAAATTCCCAGTAGAAATCTTTGTTAAATGTATTACTTCCCCTGGCATCACCTGTACCGCCAGCAGTAAGTGATGATGGAGTGAACGATCTATTCGTTTCGTTGTCAAGTCTGGCATTAAACAAGCTGGTGAACGTGAGCGAACTCAAGAGCTTGTATTCAGCCTTGGTATTAAACTGAGCCGTGTAGTCATTATCCAGATCTTCATTAAGCATGGCAAAAGCAACCGGATTTCGCTTCGACTCCACATAACTTGCTAAACTTCCATCCGGCCGGTATAAACTTGTCCATGGATTACGTTCAAAAACTTGCTTAGCACTATTTGCAATCGGAATCTGATTTCCTGTCTGATAGCTGTAAGAAAGATTATTATATAACTTTAATTTGGGAGTCGCCTGGTAGTCCACATTGATCTTAGCCTGCAAACGCTTCATCCAGCTGTTAATAACAATTGCCTGATCATCTGTGTAGGTAACCCCTCCGTAATAACTCAAGCCTTTAGTTGCTCCGCTGACGTTCACACCTAATACCTTTCTGTTTCCTTTCCTGAACAATAAATCCTGGAAATCATTATCTGCGTTCAGGTAAGGATTAACTGAATCGATGTTTCCACCAAAACCGTCGCCACCTCCGCGCATCTTTCTGAAATAGCGGAGCTCATCAGCACTCGTAGTACGTAGTTTGTTAGCCAAGCTGCCGAATACATTGGAAAGATTGACCTGCACCATCGGGCGTCCCTCTCTACCCCTCTTGGTGGTAATTAAGATAACACCGTTCGCACCCCGCGCACCGTAGATAGCTGCGGTGGAGGCATCCTTTAAAATCTCGAAAGATAAGATGTCCGAGGGATTTACAAATGACGCGTCCTGAGATATCAAACCGTCGATCACATAAAGAGGACCATTCCCGGAGTTAAGTGATGAGGCTCCTCTGATTTGAATAGTTCCCTGACCGAATGGATCGCCATTGTCATTAGACACCTGCACACCCGCTGCCTGGCCTTGCAAAGCATCGAATATGGTTACTGGTTGTCTTTCAGCAATTGCCTTTTCACCGACAGTACTGATAGGACCCGTAAGGTCCCTTTTCTTTGCAGAGCCTCCATATCCGGTGCTCACCACGACTTCCTGAAGCGTATTAGCACTTTCGGCTAATGATACATTTACGACGCTTCGGGAACCTACATTGACTTCCCTGGTCTCGAAACCTATAAAAGTAAACTGCAGTATAATCCCTGTTCCCGTCACTTTGAGGTTATATTTTCCCAAAGCATTCGTACTGGTACCTTGTGTTTTCCCTTTCACGCGTACGCTGACGCCCGGAAGTGGTTCGCCCTTATTATCGGTTACCGTACCGCTAATGGCCAGAACTGACTGCGAAAATGCGTTTGAATTCATATTCATAACGAATAGAAGTATAAGCAGCTTAGTGGCCCCGGCTATCCACTTACTACTTACTGTCAAACATGAAGAAGATCGGGTACAAATTTTAATCATATTATTTGGTTTAATTCTCTTGGCTGATTGCCCTGGTTAGTAGTTAAAGGCCTATTTTGAAAAATCCTTTCATTGCTGCAATTGACTGAAAAAACAAAGGCGATTATGTAGGCTGGTTAGCGAATTATTCAACTGGATTTACACTATTCCACATGGAATAGATGCCTCTGTCTGATATCAGTTGAGGAGCTTCCAATCAGAACTTCAAACTCGCCAGGTTCCACAACTGCTTGCATATCGCGGTTTAGAAGTTCAAGATCCTGGGGCTTAAGCTCGAAGGTGACAGTCTTCTTCTCTCCAGGTACCAGGTGAATTCTTTCAAATCCTCTCAGCTGGGAATCATAGACAACAACACTGCTTAACTTATCTTTCACATAAAGCTGCACCACCTCGTCTCCTTTAAGCGTTCCTGTATTGGAAATATCTACTGATACCTTGAAATTTCCGGCGGCAGCCTGCTTTTCCGGACTGATCTTTAGATTATCATAGTCAAAAGTGGTATAACTCAAGCCGAAGCCAAATGGATACAGAGGCCCGTTAACGCGGGATCTTCCAAATCCGTTATCACCACTGGAAGGCTGATTGGCGTGAGAACCCGGCTTAAAAGGAAAGTTAAGCTCAATTTGACCGATAGATTTCGGAAATGTCACGGGAAGTTTACCACCCGGATTATAGTCACCGAACAGGGATTCAGCAACCGCCTTCGCCCCTTCTGGACCGGGGAACCAGGCTTCAAGAATAGCATTTACATTTTGGTCGGCCCAGTTGATGGTTAGCGGACGCCCGTTGACAAGAACTACGATAATCGGTTTACCTGTTTTGTGCAAGGCCTCCAACAACTGCTGCTGCCGCCCGGGAAGATCCAGGCTTGTTCTGCTCAAACTCTCTCCCACCCGTTTCTCATCTTCACCAACTACGGCTACGATCACATCCGCGTTCTTTGCTTTCTCGACAGCTGCTGCTATACCCGCATTTTCTTCGTCCGTTAAGGGCGTCGGAACGAGTTCTGTACCCGGCCATCCTTCATTAACAATATCACAACCTCTGGCATAATCAAACTTCACTTTTTCAGTACCATATGCCTGCAGCGCCTTATAGATAGAAAGCGAAGGGTTATTACCGGGGCCGTACCTGCTTACTGTATAGTTTACTTCCTCAGCTAAAGGTCCGGTAACCAATACCTTCATGGCTTTATCCTTACTCATTGGCAACGTCTTAGCCTCATTCTTCAGAAGCACCAATGCCTCCCGGTTAAGCTGATGAGCAAAATCCCGGTCTGCCTGGGTATGTACCAAATGATCCGCCTTGCCGGGATCTTCAACCAAAGGCTTATCGAAAAGCCCCAATCTGAACTTGACGGCAAGCACTTCTCTGACACGCTGATCCAGCACATCTGTAGAAACCCTGCCCTCCTTAACCAACTCACGCAAAGGCTCCAGATAAATCTTCGGATCCCTAAAATTCGTCCAAACATTAAGACCAGCCTTTAATGCCTGTTCAATAGCTCCCTTGAAATCCGCAGCAACATGATGCTTGGAAGCTATAAATTCAACCGCCTCACTATCTGAAACGACATAGCCCTTAAATCCAAACTGATTACGCAGCAGTTCCGTCAGGAAATAATAGCTTCCCGTAACAGGGATCCCGTCCCAATCATTATAGCTGCTCATGACGCCCATAGGATGGGCTTCTTCAATAACTCTTCTAAAAGGATACAGATACAATTGGTGCATTTCACGCGGAGCAACGTGCGGGTCTGTACGTGCGTGGCCGTCCCTTCCCCCTTTTGGAACACTATAAACTGCATAATGCTTTAAGGTTGCTGCTACTCCTTCGGCCTGTATTCCCAAAACCATCTGCTTACCCAACTCCGCAATATGAAAGGGATCCTCTCCGTAACATTCTACAACACGTCCCCATCTTGGGTCACGTGCCGGATCCAGGATCGGCGCATAGACATTCGTGTAGCCGAGAACTCTGGCTTCCCGGCCAACGATATGCCCGGCTTTGCCCACTAAATTTTTGTTCCATGTACTTCCGATACCAATCGGAGCGCAAAAAGGAGTCGCCTTCTCATGACATAATCCGTGAATCCCTTCGTTAGTGAAATCAACCGGAATCCCCAGCCGGGTTTCCTCTATGAACCATCTCTGCACCGTATTTTTAGCTTTTACATGCTTGCTGAACGGATATGAATAAGAGGTAGCAGCCTTCTTATTATTGGGTACGCTGTTTAACTCTTCATCTATGTTTGCTATGCCATCTTTCCAGATGGCATTCTTCCACTCCGGCCTGGGTAGCTCGTCCTGAAGTACACGCCCGTACCCATAAAGCGTAGCTGTTTGGGCGGTCTTCTCGTCCGTGTTCATCTGAGATAACAGATCTTCAACCCGTCTTTCTATACTTTGTGCCGGATCCTCATATATATCTTTCTTTCCATTCTTATTGAAGTCGATCCAACCTTTTTGATAAATCGACTTCGTTTTATTTTGCGCCATGGAGTCCACCGGGAAATGAGCACCAAGAACGACACTAACAAACAATACTATTCCGCTTGTTCTATTTACAGACATCTGAAAAAATTAGGTTTACTTTGATTACGAAGATCCGGGTTTTCCGAGATCAGAAAGTGCCCCTTAATTGGCTAAATAGTCTGTTATATTAACATCACAGCCTGGAAAGATGGGTCTCTACATGGCCGTTAATCTCAGCCGTTCGTTAACTGAAGTGTTAAATGATACAGTTGCTCCCTCAACAAATTCGGTCTTGCCATTGCCTCGAACCACCTTTATCTTCCTTCCGGGCCATGGATTTTCCATTACACAGACCCTGCCTTTTTCACTTTCCAGATCAACGTACTGAACATTTCCTTTTTCCAGTTTACTGCTAACCAGAAACGCCCCATAAGCCCTAAGTGTCTTAAAACTTGCGTCTTTCTGCTTGTTCCAGTTTGGAAACATCCGGATGATACCTTCGTAGCTTTGCATAAGCATTTCATTGATAGTGAGTGGCACAGCAGCGAGTGTCTCAATACCACCACCACCTTGAGTGATCCAAAAATTGGGAAGTGACTGTGCCGAAATTCTTTCTTTCAGATACATCAGAACCGAATCTGCGCTATATCCCACCCGTACAGCTGCCGGATAACAAGTCTCAATACCGTTTCCTGATGTATTAGCCCAGTCAGCTTTCGAAGCAATGTTATCCTTCCAATGAGAAATGTCGCTCAACAGGATCTTATTAAATTCAGGATCTGTTTTCGGGCCGGTTACTCCTCCGGGTAATATCAATCCATGAATCGATACCCGTGAAAGCCCTACAGCCGGTGGGTTATCCGAATCAACATTTCGTTCTACGCTTCTAAGCGCCATCCTACCGTTTACCTCTCCTACAGGAGGTTGACTTAAGTGATTCACGATATGTTTCCACTTATCCCGACGTTCAGCATCCACATTCAAGTGTTCACTTACGTCCAACATTCCCTTGAACAGCATCTTCACCAGACCAACTGATAAGGTGGAATTAAAATCACCTAGGCGGTTACGCCATATTCCCTTGTTGCGAATATTAGGCATAACTTCATTGAAATGGTCCATATAGATAACATATCGCCCATTTTCAAACTTCAGATACTCTTCCCAAAAGATCGCGCATTGTTGCATATAAGGATAAACGCGCTTCGCATAATCGCTATCATAGGTACTGTAAAAGCGCATCAGCATATTTCCCACACTGAAGACAGCATTGATTTTTTGGCCAAGAAACTTATATCCGCCGTCAATGGTATTTTCTCTCGTGGCATACCTTTTCAACATTTCATCCTCAGTGAGTGGCCAACGGGTCGTCACTAGGCCTTTGGGACCAATTCCTACCGGATAGTAAATACCGTTTTGTCCGAGAAGATCACGCGCATGCGCCTTTCCCTTTTCCATGTAATCCAGGATAGGCTGATCGAAATTATCCGTCAGATCTATCTGGTTAGATGAAAATGCTGCCCAATAAGGAGCCTGGTAATTATAGTTCAGATGATAATCACCACCCCAGAGGGACGAATCCTGAGTAATGAAAGGCCCCCAGATGCCCGGAGCAAATTTGTCCTTTCGTGAGCTGCTTCCCAGAAGATATTGTGACGTATAGTAATACTTCTCCAGCATCTTGTCTGGAATCTGAATCTCAGACTTACTCCAGAAATCCGACCACCATTTCTCGTGACTTTCTTTGAGCCGTGCTACCGCCTGTTCATCAATACTCCGAACGTTGCTGATAGCATGGCTTTTCCAATCAACTCGATCATGATTGGTAAACATGCTCAACACAAAAACAACTTTCTTATTCGTTGGCAATTCAACACTTTGCTCAGAAGAACTTGCTGCGTTTAGAACCTTCATGGCAATTGCCACATGAGAGGGCCATTCCAGCATCGGGGTGTTGGCAAATGATCGTACCGCCCAATACACATCCTTATCTTTCCCATTAGAAACCTCCGATGTATTTCCTTCAGCCGGCCACAAATTAAATTTCAAACGGCTATTTCTGTTAGCGGTCAGCTCAATCAGTACGTTATTACTGGTTGCCGACACGATAGTATTCATCTGTACACGCAGCTTGCCTTTTCCAAATTCCGCAGCGATACGCGCCTTACCGATCTGCTGTTCGGCACGGTAACTGGCTCCCGCCAAATCACTTATCATGATATCAAAGCCTCCGGGAAACGCTATCCCTCCTCCGGGATAAACCGGGTGAGCCCGCCAAAAATCGTTCTTACCCAGATAGAATGTCAAATGATCAGGATTCCCTCCGAGAGTTAAGCCTATGTCACCATTTCCCGCCACAGCGGCAGCCGGAACCCTTTTCACCGGCAGCTTAGCCGGAGCCGTAGTCAACACAGCCGAATTTCTGCTCTCATAAGCAGGCTGTGCTTGTAAGCTGGCATACACTCCTGCCAAAAAGATAAGTACGAAAATAAATTTATGATTACGCATATTGATATAGTTAGTCAGAAGCTACAAGAAACTAATTCACCAGAAAGTGAACGATCCTGCATGCTTGGCCTTTTGAAGCGGTATTTTTTGAGTTCTTTATTCTTATCATTAAGTGGTGGGGTGTCCCCGCGTTGAGGTTATCCCCCAGCACCAGATACCAGGGCAGATGTAACGACTTGCTCCATGGTGTATAGAGGTCTATCTCCTTCAATGCTCCTCCATCAATACTGTATTCGATTACCCCGGCGTCCGGACCCGAATTAACGGCTATACCGACAGCATCCCCCTGGAAATTAAAGTGCAGCTCTGCTCCCGCGCCCTCTCCTTCCAACACGGGACGGTTAGCGAAACCTGGCCTCGTACGTGCGCCATCTTTGGGCTTCCATGCAGGATTTAACTGAAAGCCTTTGATGGATTGAGCCTGACTGACAGGCACGTATCTTCCCGAACAATAGTTCTTCATCTCCATAGCACGAGGCAGCTCATGGGCAGATAATCCACTTGCCGTCACAACCTTAGACCGAAGCCGCTCGAACAAGTTTTGTATTGATCTGAAATAGACTTCCTGGCCAAATGGAGAGGGATGAAGGTTCTTAAAATCTTCCTTCCAGCTAAACTCTTTGTTGTCTATTCTACGGGTCACCTCCTCTGCGAAATTGATAAACGGCAATTTATATTTCGAAGCAATTTCCTGATGGATCCCTACTTCCGGAGGAACCTTTCCTGATCTGTAGTCTTCCATTTTCAGCTCATCCGCAAAAGCCATTAAAATGATGTCGGTATGCGGATTGGATTTTAAGGCCTGACGCACTATCCCCTCCAGTGCCCGTCTTTGCTGAATTTCCGGAGTACCATTTCCCCGGTCATTTACGGCAGACTCTATAAAAAGAAGATCTACCTTCCCCTTGGCGAGCACGTCTTCCTTAAACCTGAAAGCATGGGGAACGCTGCCAAGAGAAGGAATACCGGCATTCAACAGATTGAAGCTGATATTGGGATAGCTGCTTTTCAGATACTCCCCAACCTGGTCCCTCCACCCGTCGTTTTTCGTGATCGACCCGCCGAGAAAGGCCACGTTGATTTCCTTTTCGTGCTTAAGCAAGTAACGAAAATTGCTGAGATCACCGTAATAATGGATAAATGACCCGAAATCAGCTGAAGTATTTGTTTGAGCCTGGGCCTTTTTAAAATAGGACCAGGAAACCAGCATAATTGTTAAACAAACGGTCTTGATCAAGTTCATTACCTTACTGGCTTTAAGATCAGCGACTTTAATTTAAACAACTCTTTGCCAGATCCGGCAGGGCGTAAAACGACAGGATAAACCCCTGGTGTTGAAAAAGTGGTAGTAGCCAGAGTATGTTTAATAAACATTAGGGGAGCACTCTTTACAAATTCGGATGTGCGCAGCGTACGGAACAGATATTGCTGATCCTGAACATGCAATGAGCCCTCCAGTTTTGCACTTTCTTCCGGGCAACTATACTCCGCTATGATCTGATAGTCTCCCGGGTTCAGCACATTCAGCTGAAATGTGATCGCATCTGATGAGTCCTGCATGCCCGTTACGCATGTCGTATGCTTCCAATCACCATAATAATGACTGTATGTAAGTGATCTAACTGTTGTCTTGCCCTGCGGTTTCCCAAAAATAGCTTCAACGTAATTTGATTCGAACTGGCTGGATATGCTCACCGGAGCGTTCAAGTCAAGATCTGCCAGCTTCCCGGCATAATTCACCACGCATACCGTACCTAAATTCGCCGCATCTCCCGCAGGAAGGCTGATTTCCAAAACATCTCCCCGCTTTTTAAAAAGAACGGCCGCCGGTCCACCTAATATGGAAACAGATTTGACGTTAGCCTTAAAGCCGGGAATAACCAACTTGCCATCCAGCGGCCTGTTGAGCACATGTAGGTATTGTTTACCGGGTTTTGAAGTCGACACTCCCCAGGGTTGAGCCGGTACAAGACCATACGTTGAACCGTAAATACTCTCCCCATTCCTGGCAAGCCACTTCCCGGTCTCCCTTAAGAACTTCTCCGAATACTCCGGAATTTTACCCGTACCATCAGGGCCTACATTGAGCATCAAATTGCCTCCCTTTGAAGCCACCTGTGCCAGGAGATGCACAATTTCCCGCGGAGTTTTGAAGTTCATATCATGTTTAATGTACCCCCAGGAATCATTATGCGTGTAAATAGATTCCCAGGCTCCCTTAATAGGTGTCGCCGGAATCTCCGAATCACCATAATCCCGGTAGTCGCCCAGACCGTGACCCACTCTACTGCTAAACAGACTGTTTGGCTGCAGCTTACGAAGTCCCTTAATAAAATCGTTTGTTTGTTCCTTTGTTAGCCCGCCCGGCGTATCAAACCATACAATCCCAAGGGGACCATAGTTAGTCATCAGCTCCTTAAGCTGCGGAATCGCCTTGTTGTTATAATATTGCTGATAATCTTTCTTGCTTTCGTCAAAATCCCAGGTATTCTTACCACCGTTAGGTTCATACCAGTCCTGAAATTGCGAATAATAAAAGCCGAATTGAATCCCTCGTTTGCGTGTAGACTGCGCTAAAGCCTTCATCGGATCCTTTTTATATGGCGTTGCGTCAACAATATCGAAGTCTGTAACCTTCGAGTCAAACATGGAGAATCCTTCATGATGCTTAGCTGTAATCACCATATACTTAATCCCTGCGTCTTCGGCAAGCTGAGCCCACTTCTCCGCATCAAAATTGGTCGGATTAAACGTTGCCGCTTCCTTACTGTATGCCGCAATCGGAATTCTAGCCTGGTTCATAATCCACTCCCCGCTTCCGTAATAACGCTTGCCCTTCCACTCTCCTGCAAGCTTGGAGTATAAACCCCAATGAATAAACATCCCAAATTTTGCATCTTTGAACCAGCCTATGTTCGGATGCTCCTGATCAGAAGACCTGCTGTCCCACATTTCATCCATCGTTTGACTATTGGCCTGTAAAACGCTGACTGATAAAAAAAAGGCCAGTAAAAGCTTATTCGATAATGATCTCATAAAATGTTAGTCTAAATTGATTTGCCGGTATTTATTTACTGAGGCATCCAGTCCAGCAGTCGAATGATAACCACTCGCTCTGAAAACAAACTGGTATGGCCGATATAGAGTGGCAGCGGCCGGATCTGAACGCTTCAGTTTCCTGTATGATTCCCATGCCCGGTCATACCGCTGTATGGAACCTTTAATTTTAGCAATGTCATATTGGCCTGTCTTATCCCCTTCAAAGCCCAGAGCCATCACATTCCAGCCTTCAGCAATGATCTCGTGTAATAAACGACCATATCGTGAAGAGGTCCGGATGTATCTCTCGTCTTCTTTTGATGCGATTTTTATCTTCAGGCTTAATGCTTCTATTTCCAACCATAGCTTCAAGGCTTGGTACTTCTCTTCCACCGCATCGTCAAGTAAAGAGCTGGAATAAAGTTTCTCAAACGCAGAGCTCAAGATGGGGCCATCTGTTCCGCTAAGAAACTCGTCCCTGGTCCACCAGACCCATCTGCCGTTCCATTCAAGCGAGGCACTATTATGGCCTCTCAACACGGCCTTTGCAGATAAAAGGCATAACTCCCTGAACACTTTCCTGCTTTTTTTAGACACCCCGTTCTCGACCATAAACTGGTCAAAAATCTGTTCTTCAGAAGCACCCGGACTCTTCATCCACCGGCTGATAACAAATGCGTTCAGCCGCGGCCAGAATTCATTCGTAATAAAAGGACCAACCCAGCCGCCGCCCCTGCTCCAGGTCCACACCCCCCTTACATTCGGATGACTCTTAATCTCTGCAAGCCCCTTGTATCCGGTCTGTGGGGTGTTTGATGCAAACTCCTCAAATCCGTTTATCACGCCCTCAGCGATATAATTGGGATAGGCACCCTTTCCTTCGTACTCCCGCTGGCATTGGACTTCCACAATTTGAGGATGCTTACCCAGGGTAAGCGTAGGATTAAAATCGAATGTCCGGTGAAAATCTCCTTTCGTATGTTTGATCGAAAATATCAGGTTAGGGTGAGGACTAATTTGGTTGGTTACTGATAGATAAACTTCTGGCTTTTCGTGCATACCAGCCGATAGCCACGTCCGATAAAACACTTTCTTATTGCGCTTGATGGCTACCTCGTCTTTCAAAAAATCAATCAGTTTGACATGGCTTTCAACGCCCCTGGTAATGGGGTTATTACCCGTATGATAAGGAACATTATTCAGATAGGTCTCACCTGTACGAATCACCAATCCATCCAAATCCGGAAACTTTTCGAACAGCTCGGCCAACATGACCTTATGAATTTCAATTGTTTTAGGCCGATCGAAAGTTATTTTTCCGTCTCCGTCAACAATCTCATCCCGATATATTTCCGCGAGCTTCTTTGGAACAACAACCATGTCAGTGAAATAATATACCTGCAAGCCAGCTTTCTTTGCTCTGGATATATTCTGCCTGACCCGCTCTGCCGCAGACATCACCCACGCCCTTTCTTTACTTCCGGCCGGGAAGATATCACGGTTTAGGCTATCATAAGTTAAAGCAGCATGTGCAAACGTGAAGTCATTAACAACAATACCATTATATCCGTAAGATCTTAAATACTCAGGATCACTGAAAGCCGTCTTGGTTAACGGCTCTCCAGGGTTATGGTGAACCATATCCAAAACAAAGGGCTGTCCGGTTTGAGCCTTACCAATCCTAAGACTACAAGCTATAAAACAAAATACTATTAAAACGCTAAGTGAATATTTACGGATCATTTCTTAATACCTCAGTGAACCAAAATTAACTGATGCGGTAACAGAAATTCTCTTTACAAATGGCTATTGATTCAACTAATTCAGCTTGCTTGGCGGCCTATTCCTTGTCAATTCTATATAACCTTCCTTGATCAGTAACTGCATACAGGGCGCCGTCGGCACCCTGTGTAATATCACGAAACCTCTGATTTTCATCGGTTAGCAGTCTCTCTTCCGCTGTAACCTTATTATCTTCAATCACCAGACGAATGATGTGCATTCCACTTAAAGCTCCGATAAATAGGTTATTTCTCCACTCTGGAATACGATCGCCGCTGTAAAATGTCATGCCACTGGGCGATACAACAGGATCCCAGTAGTAAACAGGTTGCGTCATACCCTCCATTTGTTGAATACCTTCACCTACCCTCTGGCCACTATACTCAATTCCATAAGTGATGGTAGGCCAGCCATAATTGGCGCCCTCCTGAACCCGGTTAAGCTCGTCACCTCCCTTAGGACCATGCTCACTCTCCCATAGGTCGCCCGTTACAGGGTGAAATGCCAGACCCTGAGGGTTTCTGTGCCCGATAGAATATAATTCGGGGCGCGCTCCCGCCTGCCCCAGGAAGGGGTTTCCCGCAACTGGCTGTCCATCTTTAGTTATCCTGACGATCTTGCCTAATCCTGAACTGACTGATTGTGCTTGTACCCGCGTAGTCATATCAGAACGTTCACCAGTACTAGCTAAAAGGTTTCCGTTACGATCGAAAACCACCCTGCCACCATAATGATTTGATCCTCCATAAGCCGGTGTTGCACGATAAATAACAGTCACGTTCTCAAATGCACGTTCATCAGCCGATAATTTCGCCTTAGCGATGGCAGTGAGATTACCTGGTTCTGAAAACGACCAGTAGACCATCCTGTTAGATACAAAGTCCGGATCGAGGCATAATCCCAACAAGCCACCTTGCCCGGAAGCATTAACTTGCGGCACACCGGATATAGGTTCACTTACGCTTCCCGAAGAATGAACAATTCGCATGCGTCCGGCCTTCTCAGTTATTAAAAACCGTCCATCTGGTAATGAGGCAATTCCCCATGGGCTGGCCAGAGACGATGTAATAACAGTCGCTTTATAAGCAGTCTGGGTTTTTATACCATTTATTCGTGTCTGCCCCTCAAACGCAGGTTTATAATTTGCATTTGGAGGATTTATTTCTACTGGCGATGTCGTTGCTCCTGGTGTTGATGGATCTGCGTGACTACCCTTCTTTTCTGAACATGAAATTAGTACTGGTATAAAACCAGCAAACATGACCATTCTCCTAAAGTTCAGGCTGATACTCATAACATGTCTTTTAGTTGGGACTACTTTGTTATACTACCAGCGCATCTAAGTTTTGTTCTGTAATTTATTGTTAAATAATCAACATACTTTGCTTCGCGCATATTATCCAGATCCTTAACTTCATTGAAAGATATACAACTACTTATTTTTTTAATGTAGCTTTTTACATCCTGTTGGTACTAATTGTTAAAATAAGATAAGGTCCAAATGGAAGATAAACTGGAAGACGCATTTATCGAGCAGATCAACCAAAATATGGGCATCGCACATAAGGTCTGTAACATCTACTTCAACGATAGCCAGGATCGTGAGGATGTGATACAGGAAATGTTGTATCAGCTCTGGAAAGGCTATCCTTCCTTTCAAGGGAACGCCAAGTTTTCAACGTGGATGTATAAAGTATGTCTTAACACAGCCTTGACTAATTTAAAAAGGAGCAAACGAACCAAGAGTGAATCCATCTCCGAAGCACATAATCAAATAGCCGATGATCCGGTCACTGAGCGAGAGTGGGATATAACTATGCTTTATAGATTACTGGAGAAGTTGTCTCCATTGAATAAGTCTATAGTCCTACTATATCTGGAAGATCTTCAATACGACGAGATCTCCGGAATTACAGGTCTCTCAAAATCAAACATTAGTGTCCGGCTCGTGCGGATTAAGAATGAACTGAGGAAATTTAAACAACATATCTTGTAGGAACATGGAAGAACTTAAAAAAAGCTGGATGCAAGACAGTTCCGCTGCCCGCTATACCTCTCGCTTAGATAAAACTTCGTTGCATATCATATTAAGACAGAGAGCTAATAAGCAAATGAAAATAAATATGCAATATTTCTGGTCGTCATTCACCCTTCAAATAATCGTATACGCCTACCTCTCCCACGTCATCATTAAACACTGGAGTGATTCATTTCTAATGGTCGTCGGGGTTCTTTGCATATTAATGTATATACCCTTTACCATCGTATTATTAAAAAAGTTCAAGCATATGGCACGCCTTCGATCTGGCGACCAGCATACTTCTGGCCTTCCCATTCGAGAGTACATACAAACGCATCAGCATCTTCTGTATGGCTTCTATAAATTTAAGAGAAGATATGAAATCTTTCTGGTACTCCTGAGTACGGCGATAATGACCTGGATGGTTTTCAGAATTTACGTTCCGGGCGGTGTGGTCGCTTATCCTGTAAGTGCATTGCTCATTTTCGTTATATCACTCCTTTGCTGCACCGCCGCCATTCGTGCCGAAAACAAAAAACATTTTAAAGACCCCTTAGCGGAAATCCAAAAGCTTTTAGCTGAATTTCAACAATAACTAAACACAGGTAAAACTCATCCTCTAGTTTTCTAAATCATTTTCGTCCAGGCGCTTATTCCTGGCATGAGGAATCCGTGATTCGATATGGTCAGCCAACAAATCCAACAACTCCTCGTCCAGTCCGGCCACGTTCTGACAGACATGTAAATAATTCTGTCTGTCAGGCTCAAAGCTGGCTACGTAGTTGCCATTTTTATAAACCCGGTATTTGCATCGTTCATCATCATAGTGCGGATATTCGCCCACTTCAAACTGATGCAACTCCTCCGCATAGTTGACCTTAATTGAAAAGTTTTCCATTCAGATAAAACGACTTTGACAACTTATTGTTTAGACCCTGATCCGACGTCGAAGCTTCGATGTCTTCCAAACATCTGATTAATCTGCCTGAATCACTGATAAAATATTACCTGCCGGATCCTTAAACCAGGCGATGACCGGTCCTTCATCACGAAAAATCCCTTTTGAATCGGTTCTGATACCCTCATCATCGTAATGTTCAAACTGAACTCCTTTTTTGACCAGTTGATCGACGGCTGTATCAACATCTTCGACCGGAAAGTTAAGTACCGTAAAACTAGCGGGCTCATGATTCGGTTTTGGATAAATCAAAACAGGTGATGAATCAGGAATATGTAATTCCAGAGTCCCCATAGCCCCATCCTTTACGTTCAAATTCAGGATAGTTTGATAAAATTCCCTCGCGCGCTGAAGATCATTTACTGAAAATGAACTAAATGCTTTTGAATCCTTCAACATGATTTTTATTTTAATGGTTGAACCGCGTCACTTCCATATGCCCAACAGGCGTCGGATCATTACAATCTCAGCAATGTGGTAGGCGTTATGATCAGCGATCTGGAGGGCCTCCCTTAAGATATTTTGACCATTGCCGTAGGGAAAGGGTTTGTATAGATCCTCTGTTTCTAATAATGTCATAAAAGCTTCTAAGTCATCTCCGATCTTTTCCAAAGTTCTTAGCCAGGCAGGTTCATCAGAAGGAGCGCTCTCCGACGGCCAATATCCCTTGGGCCACTCAGGGGATGTATGCCCCGCATCCCGGCTAAACTCCAACATATCCCATTGTGCTATCCTGATATGCTCTACCAACTGCCAAATACTATACGGCAGGCCATGCGGAGCTTCACCGAGCATCTTAAACGGGATGCCCGAAGTGGCTTCTTTAAAACTGACATGGGCTCCCCCTCCATTCAATAGTGTTCTTAGTTCTGCTATCAAGTCTTCCATCGGGATAAGTCAAATAATATCAATTATTTACGTTCCTTATAAAGGACAACTTACTGCATAAGAATGTTTTGATTTCTTAAAAGACAAATACTTTTATCCCCGCCTTTACACTACAGCAAGGGCTAAGATGGAGAAATGCTATTCGACACAATACTTCACAACCAAGAAATCCACCTGATGAAGGCTTTCAAACCCTGACTTTTAAGAACGGTTGACGTAATACCTATTCTACTCTTCTCTCGACAGTTTTCACCAACGACGTGCCAAAGTAGCCAACCACATTCTTAGAATCCGCTGTCAATTTTCTCACATTGGTACGGGTATTCGTTAGTGGGGAGGCAAAAATGCCGCCATTTTGCAGTTGCGTGCGAATGTCGGTCCAAAAATTATAAGCACTCTCTGTGAGCGACCAAACCTCAGCCCTAATGGTATCGCCCTCGGAGAATGCACCATCAATAGCCAGGCCCATTGATATATAATTCCCGTCGACAAACTTATCAGGGAAAATGTTAATATCATTTACACTGTTCAGATATTGAGTGTTCTTAAAAAGTTTAACCTGTATGAAATCATCTTCACCTTCCAGTTCCTGTCCGTGGATATAAGGATAAAAACCAGACTCTTCATAAACGATAGATTCTTCCTCATACTTAAAAGTAAGAGAATCCGGAGCCATAGAAAGGCGGGGCATTTTAGATTCTACCTCATAATTTCCGTCTGAAGTCTGAATCCTCAGCGTATAAGTATAACCCTCAACACCCTTCATAGTTGATATTTCATACCTTCCGGAACCGACCTCATGAAGTTGTTCAGCATTTCCGGCATCATCTGTTAATACAAGTGATGCGTTGCTTACCGGTTCAAACTCATCAGCGCCGTTAAGCGTAGTGGTTAAATATAATCTCACATAATGGTGTTCTGGGCGATTGGTAAGCCAGCCTTCAACAACCAGTGCTGATGTGCCTTTGTTCACTTGAATATCAACGGTGTCTTCACATGCAGAAAACAAGAAAGTGAAGAATGAAAACAGCAGTATAAATGGATGTCTTTTCATGATCATTAAAATTTAAAGTTCCAGGTAACAGAGGGAATTACAGAGCCAAACATGGAGAAGCGGACTGTCTCAAGCTGGGTAGGATGGTTTTCGTTCTGACGGAGATACAGGGAGAAGGCGTTCCGGCGATTCAGGGCATTAAATAAAGAAACTACCCATTCACTGGTAAACTTCCTTCCCGGAACCGGTTTCCTTTTAAAAGTAGCCGAAAGATCAAGACGGTGATACGAGGGAATTCGATAGTTATTCCTAAAATTTGCTGAGTTATACTGAACAGGAAAATTATCAAACTCAAAACGGCCATCGGGTAATGTTGCCGGTATTCCGGAAGCAAAATTATAAGTTCCCGAAAGAACAATCCGTGGCTTTAACTCATAAACCGCCACAAGCACAAGCGAATGTGTTTTGTCATACTTCGCTGGAAAATAAAGATCGTTATTGATTCCGTTAATTTTTCTTTCCGTCCTGCTGAGCGTATAACTTGCCCAGCCATTCAGCCTTCCGGCATTCTTCTTAAGATAAAATTCAGAGCCGAAGGCCCTGCCGCTGCCAAACAGCATATCTCCCGGCAGATCTTCATTAAGCAGGGTTTCAGCCCCGTCTATGAAATCTATCTGATTATGAAGCTTCCGATAATAAAGTTCAACCGATGCTTCATACCGGTTATCTTTAAAGTTCTTAAAATATCCAATTGAACCCTGATCTGCAATCTCCGGTTTGACGTTATAAGAACTTGGTGTCCAAATATCCAAAGGACTTGAAGAAATAGTATTAGACACCAGATGAAGATTCTGGGCAGTCCGGCTAAACGAAGCCTTTACCGAAGCATCCTCACCGGTTTGAACCTTGACAGAAACTCTCGGCTGTAAACTGTGATACCACTTTATAGATTGCCAGTCACTGAATGTTCGCTGGTTCACGGGTTCTTTTCGTTCGCCGATAGGTCCCACATAATCACTGATGACAGTTTCTCCTTTTCCAAGACTTTGAAATGATGAATATCTCAATCCGTATTCCATCGAAATTGCATCAGACAATGCAATCTCATGATCCCAGTACACGTTGTACTCGGCAGCCCGCTGTCCGGGGATTTCGGTATAGTTGAATATAGAATTATCGTTGGAGGGTTTAGCCCCTCCTGGCATAAAGTCATGTAAGGCAACTTCAGCACCGAAATAAATGGTATTGCGCGAGCTTGGGTACCAGGTATAAGCGTTCTTTAAGCTATAATCAATAATAGAAGCATCCCAGGTGAAGCTGGTCGCCGGATCCTGATAAGCACCCAGACGATATTTGTAACCAGAATACATTGCGCTGGTATTAGAAAACAACCGTGGATTGAAGATATGATTCCATCGTACCGTTCCCGTACCATTAGCCCATTGTAACAGAAAACTCTTTGCTGCCTCAATATGATCCTTACCGAAATAGCCAGAAACAAATAGTCGATCCTTTTTTGACAGGGTGAAGTTCAGCTTGGCACTCAAATCATAAAAATAAATGGAATTATCTTTGATAGCGGGATCTGATGACTGCTTAGTAAGTACATCGGTATAGGAACGCCTTGCACTAATAATCATTGAACTTTTGTCTTTTTTCAGGGGTCCTTCAGCAGTGAATCTGCTTGCAATAAGGCCCAGCCCCCCTGCAAAGTTCCAGTCTTGATTATTACCATCCTTCATACGGATATCCAAAACCGAAGACAAGCGGCCGCCAAATCGTGCAGGCATCTCCGTCTTATAAAGAGCGGCATCCTTAATGGCATCCGGATTGGCTACAGAAAAAAGATTAAATAAATGGGATGTAAAATAAAGTGGCGCCTCATCAATAAGAACCAGATTTTGATCCACACCTCCGCCCCTTACATTAAATCCGGATGCTCCGTCGCCAACAGTACTTACTCCCGGAAGCAACTGGAATGAGCGGATCAAGTCCGCTTCACCCAAAAAAGCAGGCAGCTGTTTTACCTTCACCATGGTAAGTGGAGCGACACTCACAGGTTTGCCAACATGATCATTTTTAGACGAAAAATTTACCACGACTTCGTCCATCATATTAGATGCTGGCCTTAGATTTACACTCAACGCTGTATCTCTCCTGAGTGAAACCGCACGTTCCTCCTGCTGGTATCCCATATACGAATACCTCACCCTATAATCGCCAGCATGAAGTGATAAAGAATAAAATCCATAGTTATTAGCTGAAGCCTTGATGCCGGTTTCCGGCACCAGGATAAGTGCACCGGCAAGACTTTCTCCGCTGACAGCATCCTTTACATAACCACTGATCGTAACTTTCCTTTGGGCATATGCTGTAGTAAAAACGCCGGGGAACAGCAGTGCCAGATAAAACAGTTTAAAAAATTTCATGCATATCGAATTGTTCTTATTCAATACAACGAACTCCTGCTTTACCCCTATTACTTTGTAAATTATTTTATAAAAGACTATTGGGAAACGCAGCTCTATATACCTGGATCTTCAGCGGATCGAACTCCAACCTGGTTCCGGTCCTATCTTTCCAAGTTAGTGATCACGGGAAACGGGCAGGGAAAAAAGTGCCCAACTTGATAAGAGCCGGGCGATGAGAGCATTAATAGGGTTTAGTAAATGACGTTCCAAAGTTAAAGTTTTGGCGATGTGGCATATACCTGTTATGTAGGGAGTTAATACGTGATTATTGTGCATCGTGCAAAAATCCTGGTCGACAATGCAGACCGGGCATCGGAAGTTGCTCCATGTCCTATCGGTGACGACGACGAATAGATACAAGGCCATTTCATCCAATTTGCCCATCAAATACCTGATGGAGCTACGGCAAATACGTGTTTTAACATCTATTGTATCCTTCTGAGATTCAACACGTATATATAGATAATTCTTCGGAAGATTACTTGGTACAGACTACTGCCCCCTCCCATCGAGGGGGTTTTTGTTTTTAAATCTGCCTGCCTCTACCAAAACCAGGGGATGAATGCTATTTACCCTCCCAACTGGCTTTGTTCCCGTTCGCCTAATCCTATTGCTTCGGTAAACTTTCTGTTGACTGCTTACAGCCGGTACCCGTCCCCTTCTAAAGAGAAAATGACAGAGTTTGAAAATGATTTCCAGCGACAGATTTATGAGGACTCTAATGAAAAGAATAATGGAGATGAATAAAAAAAGCCCTTTCTGTTTCCAAAAAGGGCTTTTTACTTTTGGGTGGAATATGGGGCTCGAACCCACGACCTCCTGAACCACAATCAGGCGCTCTAACCGACTGAGCTAAAACCACCGTGCTTTATTATGCTGCAAAAATAACTCAAAAATTACATTATGCAAATTTTAAATTTACTATTTCATTAACTCCCTAATTCTGAACACAATTGTTTTTATGCACCTTCTCCTCCCCTACTATTCTCCTTTATCTTGCTATTTTTGCCAGCTCTAAAACCCCGCTGCAAAATGATCGAGATCTTTACTGATGGTGCTTCAAGTGGTAACCCTGGTCCGGGAGGATACGGTGTGGTGTTAAGGTCGGGCCCCCACTACAAGGAACTGTCGGCAGGCTTCAGGAAAACCACCAACAACAGGATGGAGCTTATGGCGGTCATCGTGGGACTCGAAGCACTGACCAAGCCCGGACAAGACGTCGTCATCTACTCCGACTCCAAGTATGTTGTCGATGCCGTAGAAAAGAAATGGGTTTTCGGCTGGATGAGCAAAGGTTTTGCAGGTAAAAAAAACAAAGATCTGTGGATACGCTTCCTACAGATCTACAAACAGCATAAAGTACGCTTTCAATGGGTGAAAGGTCATGCCGGACACCCGGAAAATGAACGCTGCGACCGTTTAGCGGTCGCAGCGGCTCAACAAAAAGATAAATTATTAATAGACACCTTTTTCGAGGCAGAGGCATTATAATTCTGAACTTTCGACTTCTCTCGGAGCAAGTTCCGGGCAATGTTCCCGCATAAACTCTTCCACTTTAAGTACCATATTCTCTGATCCCAGGAATATAGGAGACCGTTGATGAAGCGATTCCACTTCGGTGTCCAGGATGCGCTTGAAACCATTGGTGGCCCTTCCTCCTGCCTGCTCGATGATAAAAGCCATCGGATTGCACTCATATACCAGGCGCAACTTTCCGTTTGGCGCACTCGCCGTACTCGGATAGATAAATATACCGCCTTTCAGCAGATTACGGTGTAGATCGGCAACCATTGAACCAATATAGCGCGAAGAGTATGGCCTGTTTGTAGAAGCATCCTCTTCCTGGCAATATTTAAGGTACTTCTTCACCCCTTGAGGAAAATGAACGTAGTTTCCTTCGTTTAATGAATAGATATAGCCGTCTTTTGGCATGCTCATATCCGGATGTGAAAGACAAAACTCGCCTATAGAAGGATCGAGTGTAAAGCCGTTAACACCCTTTCCTGTGGTGTATACTAACATCGTTGACGATCCGTATACCACATAACCGGCAGCAACCTGCTCTGTACCGTTTTGAAGGGCATCTTTCAACTGGGCAGGCCCATCTGTAGATAGTCTGCGGTAAATGGAAAAAATAGTACCTACCGAAACGTTAACATCGATATTGGATGAGCCGTCTAAAGGGTCAATTGCGACAATGTACTTGGCATTGGGAGATATCTCCGAATTGATGTAAATGGGTTCATCATTTTCTTCCGAAACAACAATACAGCACTCTCCGCCCACTGTAAGCGCAGATATGAACTGCTCATTGGCGAACACGTCAAGCTTTTTCTGCGACTCGCCGTGGCTGTTTTGTGTTCCTACTTCACCAAGAATGTCTACCAGACCTGCTTTATTTACCTCACGATTCACAATTTTGGAGGCGATACCAATATCCCTCAACAGACGGGACAGCTCACCCTTTGCATAGGGAAAGTCTTTTTGTTTTTCAATAATAAACTGGCCTAACGTTTTAACTACCGACATACTTAGTGTATTTTATACATTATCTATTTCCTAATTCAATGATCTCTAAGTTATGAATATTTTCCTCAGAAACGCTGAATCTTAACATAGAACGCACTTTATGCCAACCTTGTTTTCCCGCTGCACCGGGATTTAAGTGTAAAGTACCGATCTTTTTATCAAAGATAACTTTTAGGATATGCGAGTGCCCGCTGATGAAAAGTTTGGGAGGATTATTGTATAATTCTGTGCGGATCCTTGCGTCATATTTTCCCGGATACCCACCAATGTGCGTCATCCAGACATCCACCCCCTCACACATGAAACGCAGATCCAGAGGGTGACAAATCCTAACATCCTGGCCATCGATATTCCCGTAAACACCCCGAAGTGGCTTAAAAGCAGCCAGTTTATCAGCAAGCTCAATGTTGCCAAAATCCCCCGCATGCCAGATTTCGTCACACTGATCGAAATGTTTAAAAACCGCATCATCCAGAAACCCATGAGTATCTGAAAGTAGTCCGATCCGTTTCATATTATGTATCTAAAAAATGATTAAGAAGTCACGAAGCAGGTCTTTATATGCTTCTGAATATATTTTTGGAGCCTCGTAAATAATTAGCGAAGCCGTATCTTTTTTTTTATGCTGCCTGGAAAAAACGAGGATCTCACGGTGCGGCAGATCACCTGCAAAGGATCTGACTTCAATACATGCTGTGAGATGAAACCCCTCACCGGCAGCAAAGTCCCTGGTTTTGAGGGCTGCTTCTGTCGGTAAAATTAACCAAAGTTCCCCCTCCCAACGGAGGTGTTTCTGTGCAAACTGCATCAACTCCTGGAAGAACCCCTCTTCTGCATGCCTGGCCAGCTTCTTCTGGTGGTCAGGATTTTTTAGGGCGTTTAGAAAAAAAGGCGGATTACTCACGATCAAGTTGTACGCTGCCAAATCCCGACGCTCACCATAGTCCTGAAAAGAACCGTCTATCAGCCGCAGTCGATCGGCGAATGGGGAGGTCGCAAAGTTCCGCCGCGCTGTCTCTGCTGCAGAGGGATCAATTTCAACAGCGTCAACTCTGGATTGTGGAAAGCGTTGGGCCAGCATAAGCGAAATAACTCCCGTCCCCCCTCCTATATCCAGAATCCTTTCCGGTTCCCGCCCTCCGGCTAAAGCCCCTAACAAGACTCCGTCTGTGTTGATTTTCATGCCGCAACCGGATTGATCGACGCTAAACTGTTTAAAGCGGAAGATGTTCTTCATCTGTATAAGGTGAACTTGCCAGCAAGGGCAGATCTCCAAATGTAAGAATTTCTGTAAAGCCATACCGGTACTTTTGCAGAAGCTCTAATTAGATTAAGTGGTAATTGTCCTTGAACCGGCGTCAGATCGAGACCCTTTTCCTGCCGGAATGTATTAAAAAACATACTCCCTTTTAAATCTTCCAGTCCGGAAAAAAAGGATCATGAGCGCTCCCGGGATGAGCAACCGAATTAGAAGCGAAGGGTGTTCTCCTGCCAAACTGATCTTTTCTAAAACTTTACTACTTATCGGTTGATATTGCGACCCGATTTCTTTACCAATCAACGATAAGCACTAAGAAATCTGGTGTGGGCGCACCTTTTGTCATACAACATCATTAATTTAAAATTTTATTAGCTTTTTAGCTAGATTATATAAATATTTGAGCCCAACACGAATATTTTATTTAAATATTTTTAAAAAACAACATTAAATCATGTCAAGTCTTAGATTCCAGGCATTAAATGCCGTTCTAACCAGGACTGTTCCTGAGGTCACTTCTCCATCTCCTAAAATTTCGGATTACTTCGCTTCACTCGTTTTTGACAAACGTAAAATGAAAGAGTATCTTTCTAAAGATGCTTTTGCAAGCGTTGATAACTCCATCATTAACGGGGAAAGAATTGATCGCGAGGTTGCAGAACAAGTTGCTTCTGCAATGAAAGCCTGGGCGATGAGCGTTGGTGTAACACACTATACGCATTGGTTTCAACCACTGACTGGAACTACGGCTGAAAAACATGATTCTTTCTTTGAACCAACCGGCGACGGTTTTGGAATTGAGAAATTCTCTGGTGAAGCTTTAGCACAGCAGGAACCTGATGCTTCCAGCTTCCCTAACGGTGGTATCCGCACAACTTTCGAAGCGAGAGGCTATACGGCGTGGGATCCTTCTTCTCCTGCGTTCATCATGGGCAAGACGCTTTGTATTCCAACGGTTTTCATCTCTTATACAGGTGAGTCATTAGATTATAAGGCTCCTTTGTTAAAAGCCATTTCTGCTCTTGACAGAGCCGCTGTATCCGTTGCTCAATACTTCGATAAGGGCATTGAAAAGGTTTCTGTTTCTTTGGGTATTGAGCAGGAATATTTCCTGGTTGACCTGTCGTTGTTCAATGCGCGCCCGGATCTATATACAACCGGAAGAGCGCTGTTCGGTCACATGTCCGCTAAAAATCAGCAGCTGGAAGATCATTATTTCGGATCCATTCCTGAGCGTGTACTTGCTTTTATGCAGGATTTCGAAACCGAATCGCTAAAACTCGGCATTCCTTTAAAAACCCGTCATAACGAGGTTGCGCCTTCGCAGTTCGAGTGTGCGCCATTATACGAGGAAATGAACCTGGCAATCGATCACAATCAGCTGTTAATGGACTTAATGGATAAGGTTGCCCGTCGTCATCATTTCAAAGTGTTACTACATGAAAAACCGTTTGCTGGAGTAAATGGCTCAGGTAAGCACAATAACTGGTCGCTAATTACCAACACGGGTAAAAACCTGCTTGCTCCTGGAAAAACGCCAAAGAACAACCTGATGTTCCTTACATTTTTTGTGAATACCATCAGAGCGGTTTATGAGCATGCTGACTTACTCCGCGCTTCTATCGCTTCGGTTAGTAACGACCACCGTCTTGGAGCTAACGAGGCTCCTCCGGCAATCATCTCCATTTTCCTGGGCACTCAGCTAAACGAAGTGCTTGACGAGATTGAAACTTCCCGTGTAACGAGCAAAATGAAACAAGAGCCTGCATTGTGGACGCATATCCCTAAGGTTCCTCAGATATTGCTGGACAATACTGACCGTAACCGTACCTCTCCTTTCGCCTTCACAGGTAATAAGTTTGAGCTACGTGCAGTAGGTTCTATGGCAAATTCAGCTAATCCGATGACTATTTTGAACACTATCGTTGCTGAGCAACTTGGCAAGTTCAAAGTAGAGGTAGATAAATTGCTTAAAAAAGGCGAGAAGAAAGATGTTGCGCTGATGACTGTCATTAAGCGTTATATCAAGGAATCTAAAGCGATTCGTTTTGAAGGTAACGGTTACAGCGATGAGTGGGCTGCAGAAGCAGAAAAGAGAGGCCTTTCTAACATAAAAACTACTCCTAAAGCTTTAGATGTCCTGGTTACGGAGAAAACCACTCGTCTTTTTGAAGAAGCCGGTGTCTATACACAGCGTGAGAGTCATGCAAGACATGAAATCCTGCTGGAAAGTTTCTTTAAGAAGCTTCAGATTGAAGCTAGAGTAATGGGTGAGATGGTGAACAACGTAATCATCCCGGCTGCCGTAAGCTATCAGACTACGCTGATCGATAATGTTAAGGGTCTCAAAGACCTTGGTTTGGACGAAGAATCTTATGCCGCGCAATTGGAAATCATTAAGAAGATCTCTTACCATGTAAACTTTATCAAGTCGAACACTACTATAATGATTAACGAGCGAAAGAAAGCCAATGTGATTGAAGATACACGCGAAAAGGCGATCGCTTATGATGAGAACGTCAAATCGTACTTCGACCCTATCCGTTACCATGTGAACAAGCTGGAGAAGATCGTTGCGGATAGCATCTGGCCGCTTCCTAAACTGAGCGAGTTGCTATTCATTAAATAAATTTTTCTTGTCAATATGTGAAAGAGGGTGTATCATAAAACTTGAAGTGACCCCCAAAAGTTGGACAACAACTTTTGGGGTTTATCATTTATGGCAAAACACACGTTTGAAGAGAAGCTGGAGATAATTTCTCAAGTAAAGACCGGGAAGCCAATCCTGTGCCTTTCCCGCCAGCGTCACATCCGCGAGGGTATGATATTAGAGTGGGTTCGAAAGTATGATCTTTACGGTGAAGGAGGGCTTCGCAAACAACTTAATGTCAGGGCCA
>NZ_JAZQRL010000122.1:0-13216 GCF_045629565.1 Arcticibacter sp. | reverse complement strand
GTCATCAGAACCGGCCCAGATGGTGTTCACATCATGAAAGGAAGGAGCCAGCGCATACACTGTGGAATACAACTCGGGACCGCTCATATCCCTGGTAATTACACCTCCGCTTTCTCCCATTGTAGTGGTATCGGCGTAGGTCAGGTCAGGACTGATCTTCTCCCAGGTCTGCCCTTCATTGCTGGTTACCCAAACGTGCTGGGAACATACATACAGGCGATTAGAATCTACCGGCGAAAACACTATCGGAAAGGTCCAATGCACCCGCTCGGGAAGCGTCTTAGCCGCTTCACCCATAAAATAACGCGGATAGGGTTCTACCTCACGTCTTTCGCCGGTTACACGATTGATACGTGTCAGCATATTGGAATAGCTGCCTGCATAGAAAATATCCGGGTTCTTCGGATCCTGAGCGATATAGCCACTTTCTCCTCCTCCTACTGCATATGAATAGGGAATATTCTTGTTGGAGTTTGTTCGTGCAACCATGTGGTTCCAGCCTTCACTGGGGACAACGATCGTAGAATTATCTTGCTGCGCCCCCGCAACCTGGTATGGAAAATCGTTGGTAGCCATGATGTGATACAACTGCGCAGTCGGAAAATCCTCATCTGTCCAGGTTTGTCCGCCATTCAGGGAGATCGTTCCTCCCCCGTCGTTCGCCTGAGCCATCCGCATCGGATCGGCGGGGTCGATCCACAGATCGTGGTTGTCGCCATGGGGAACTTTTATGGATTTATTAAACTTAACGCCTCCGTCACTCGACTTGAAAAACCCCACGTTCAGCACATAAACGCCTTCTCTATCTTTCGGATCAGCATAAATCCGGTTGTAGTAGAACGCACGCTGAATGAGCTTACGGTCTGCGTTGGTTTGTTTCCAGGTCATACCAGCATCGTCAGACCTGAAAACACCTCCGTCATGCGCTTCCACAACCGCCCAGACCCTTTTGGAATCTACGGGCGATACGGTCACCCCTATTTTGCCCACAGGTGCCTTTGGCATTCCCGGCTTCCGGGTCAGCTCCGTCCAGGTATTTCCGCCGTCGGCTGACTTAAATAACCCAGAGGCTCCGCCCCCGCCCCACATTTTCCATGGCGTACGGTACACCTCCCAGATCGACGCATAAATTACTTCCGGGTTATTGGGATCTAAAATTAAGTCGGCCGCTCCTGCTTTATCGCTCTTATAGAGCACCTTCTTCCAGGTCGCACCTCCATCTGTTGTTTTGAACACACCTCTTTCTTCATTCGGCCCAAAAGCATGACCCAGCACCGAAACGTAAACAACATCCGGGTTGGTTGGATGAACCCGAACTCTCGATACGGTTTGCGTATTTGTTAAGCCGACGTTTTTCCAGGTTTTTCCGGCGTCCACAGATTTGTAGATACCGTCGCCCTGCATGATATTACCTCTGAATTCCGATTCGCCCATCCCGATGTAAATAATGTCGGGATTTGAAGCAGATATACCGATAGCACCGACCGAGGAGCTTTTAAGCTGCCCATCGGTAACAGGCTTCCATGTCAAGCCACCGTCTGTAGTTTTCCATAGCCCTCCGCCAACGGCACCGAAATAGTACTCGTTTTTTCTGCTTGCCGAGCCTGCGATCGCTAATGACCGCCCGCCACGGGCCGGACCTACATTTCTATACTTCATGCCGTTAAAGTATTTCAATGAAGTATCCGGGCTCGTGATCTGGGCAGCTACATGATTTACTGAAGCGCTGCAAACACTTGCTATAATACCAATTACTGTAATAAAGCTATTTCTTTTCATTTAATAGTTATTCGTAAATATGAGACCTCTCGTGGGTTAAAGGACTATAGCACCGTGCGACCGGCAAATTTTGCCACCTTTTTATCTTTCATCAGCTTGTTAAGGTCTGCAATGTGCTTTTCCAGTTCAAGGGTAAGCTCCTTCGAAACCTTGTATGAACCGTCGGTGGGCTTTGCATCTCCCGTCTCGACGCTTCTCCATAAGGATGCAAAACGGTTGTTTAACTTTATAGGGAAGTTCAGGGGATCCTGCGAGCTTTGATTTTTTACCTGATACAGGTTTTCCTCTATCTCGCTAAGCTGGGCCAGGATTTTGGGATCGCTTGCTTTCGCTTTTTGCATCTTTTGTTTGATATCGCGGATCTTAATAACAGCTTCGTTCGCTTTGGATGTTTTGTCGCGTAATTCAAGCGCAAGCTTAAACTGCTCCTGAACATCGCCTACCGTTACACCTTTCAGACGTGGGTCCAGGCGAATTTCGAATGGTTGTGACATAGTCTTACCGCCTGCAGTTAATTTTATCTGGTACATTCCCGGAGGCGCCAACGGCCCCATTTTAGGGCGCGCTCCCCAGATAATCATACCCTCAAAGGAGGTGGCCGGAGCGTACCGCAGGTCCCACTCAAATTCGTTAAGCCCCTTGGCCATCGTCGGCGAACCCTGTGTGCTGGCTACATACCCTTCTTCGTCGCTTGAATCATCGCCTGTCTTCGGCTTTGCTTTTATGCCATCGAAAGACCGCACTAATTTTCCCTCTGGACTGATAATTTCTATTTTAAGCTTTTCTTCATCTTTACCCAGGTAATATTGAAAAACCCCGTTCTGGACTCTTCTTACCGCATAGTAGGGCTGGAAAAGATGCACATCCGCATTGGCGATCTCGGGCTTGTATTCCCTTATCGGTGCCACATCGTCCAAAACATAGATCGACCGGCCGTGCGTACCAATAACCACATCTTTTTCGGTTACGATAAGATCCGCTATTTGTGTGTCTGGGAGATTTAAGCGTAAGGATTGCCACGAATCTCCGTCGTTGAAGGATACATAAACGCCATGCTCCGTTCCGGCATACAGCAATCCGGGGCGAACCAGGTCTTCGCGAACAGTATGCACATAATCGTCGCCGCGTATTCCGCTGATGATCTTTTTCCAGGTTTTACCATAATCATCTGTTTTAAAGATGTAGGGAGTTCTGTCGTCCATCTGATATCTTTTCACTGCTACATAAGCGGTGCCTGCTTTATGTCGGGATGCGTCGATAATTGAAACACGTGAATCTTTTGGCAGGTCCTTCGGTGTAATATCAACCCAGTTTTTACCGTGGTCTGTGGTGATATGAATCTTACCGTCGTCAGATCCTGCCCAGATGGTATTTACATCATGGTATGAAGGTGCCAGCGCGAACACTGTGGCGTAAATCTCCGGACCATTCATGTCCCTGGTTATGACACCGCCGCTGGTACCCAGGGTGGCTGTGTCCGCATAAGTCAAATCCGGACTTATCTTTTCCCAGCTTTGTCCTTCGTTCGTCGTCATCCACACGTGCTGCGAACAGGTATACAAGCGGTTAGGGTCGATTGGAGAAAAAACAATAGGAAATGTCCACTGCCAGCGTTCAGGCAAGGTCTTGGCTTCCTCTCCTGAGAAGAAACGCGGATAAACCTGCACATCCCGGGTCTGGCCTGTAGCCCGGTTGATACGTGTCAACAAAGCACCCTGACTCCCTGCGTAGAATATATCAGGATTCTTCGGGTCCTGGGCGATGTAACCGCTTTCGCCACCACCCACGGCGTAGGCGTATCCTAATCCGCGTTTGGTCGAATTGCTTTTGGTGATCATGTGTCCCCAACCTTCACTGGGAACTGCGATCGTTGAATTATCCTGCTGAGCACCGGCAACGTGGTAAGGGAAATCAGTTGTCACCGTAATATGGTATAACTGGGCCGTCGGGAAATCTTCATCTGTCCAGGCAAGGCCTCCGTTTGTTGATACCGTACCGCCACCGTCATTTGCTTGTACCATCCTCATAGGATCCTGCGGATCAATCCAAAGATCATGGTTATCACCATGAGGCACGGTAATGGTCTGATCGAAGGTCACACCGCCATCTTTCGACTTAAAGAACCCTACATTCAACCCGTAGATCACGTCTTTATCTTTTGGATCCGCTACTATACGCGAATAGTAAAAGGCACGCTGACGCAGTTTCCTTTCGTCGTTCACCAACTTCCAGCTCATTCCCGCATCGTCAGAACGATAAAGACCGCCTTTGTCTGACTCCACGATAGCCCAGACGCGTTTGGAATCCGCAGGAGATACCACCACACCGATCTTACCAACCGTTCCTACCGGCATTCCCGGCTTTTTGGTTAACTCTGTCCACGTTGCTCCACCATCTGTAGTTTTGAACAGGCCGGATTCACCTCCGCCGCCCCACATCTTGTAGGGGGTTCTGTACACCTGCCAGATGGAGGCATAGACCGTTTCCGGGTTATTCGGGTCTATAACCAGATCTGCTGCACCGGCAGCATCACCTTTGTATAAGACCTTTTTCCAGGTAGTTCCGCCATCAGTGGTTTTGAATACACCCCGTTCTTCATTCTTTCCGAAGGCATGACCAAGCGCCGAAACATATACGATGTCAGGATTGGTAGGATGAACCCTGACCCGTGATATCGACTGAGTATTGGTTAACCCAACACTTTTCCAGGTTTTACCGCCGTCTGAAGATTTATAAACACCATCGCCCTGCATAATATTTCCCCTGAATTCGGTTTCACCCATCCCGATATAAACAATATCAGGGTTCGTTTCAGAGATGCCGATTGCACCGACTGATGAACTGCTGATCTGTTGGTCTGTAACGGGTTTCCAGTTAAAACCGCCATCAACGGTTTTCCATAGACCGCCACCTACAGCTCCGAAATAGTACTCAAGCTTGCGTTTGGAACTGCCGGCTGCGGCTAAAGAGCGCCCACCCCGGTTAGGACCTATATTACGCCAGGTCATCCCTTTAAACATGTTGTCCTGTACAGAAGCATCGATCTGCTGCGCCTGTAACTGAAGCGTTGAGATGCCGAAAGATACTCCCAGCATGGCAATAGCCTGTATGATTTTCTTTTTGTTCATATAAATTGTTTTAGGCTGAAATAGGTATTATTTATAAGCTTCGTTTTGTTCGATATTGGGGTTTGCATTGACTTCGAACAGGGGGATCGGGAATACCACCCTATCAATTTCCGTCAGGGTAATCGAATTCGGGGAATTAAGCCTCGGCATGTTGACGAAGCTCGTTAGCGCTCTGCCACTTCGGATAATATCGAAATAGCTATGCCCTTCATACGCGAATTCCAATTGCTGCTCATCCCAGATAGCTGTGAGGATAGCTTGCTGACCCAGTGGATTAAGCGCTGCAGCTTTAGCCCTTGTTCTGACGATGTTCATATCAGCAAGCGCCCCTTCGAGATCAACACCAATTCGTGCTTTGGCTTCGGCCCGGTTGAGAAACATCTCCGATATCCGGAGGATATGGAAATTATCGATGTCGCCGGCTTTACCGTATTTGGTGGGATAGTATAACCCACTGGTAGGCGTGGTCATGGCAAACATTTTGCCTCTGTCGTCATTTGCATCTGCTTTTGCTTGCTGTACGAAGCTGCTGTGTGAAGCGAGGTCACCCCGACCACCGGCAGATGTTGGATAATACCAGTTACGCATTCCACTGCGGTCTACCGATCCGTAGTTCAGTTCAAATATGGATTCTGAAGTACCTTTGCTTGCGAATATGTCGGCATAACTAGGATTAAGCGCGTAAAAGGGGTCATTGATCACGAGGTCTGAATAAGTTATTACGTCTTGATATCTACCCAGATACAAATATAATCTTGACAACAATGCTCTTGCACCCGCTTTGGTTGCCGTGAATCTGGCACTGACAGCAGGCAGGGTATTTGCTTCAGGAAGCAAAGTAAGGGACTGAAGTAAGTCTGCCTCAATCTGATTATAGGTATCCGTCAAGGAAGCACGCGGGGGGCTATCTATCACACCCGGCTCGGAGACAGCTGTTACCATGGGCATACCTAAAGTTCCTACTACTCCCGGTATACCCCCGAAAACCCTGACCAGATCAAAATAAGCCAGCGCCCTTACAAAGTATGCCTGACCGAGCATCGTGTTCTTACTGGCATCAGCGATCCCTGAGATTCCGGGAACCTGATCCAGGATGGTATTCGCGACATAAATCGTTTTAAACCCTCGGGAGTAAAAATTACCAACTTCAGTGTTCCCGGTGGAGAGTTGATAGGTATCCATTTCACGGTAAAAATCCCAGGTACCGATACTTTGTGCCTGTTCGGATGAAACATCGCTGATTATCTGAAAGTTCCTTCCGTAATAACTACCGTCCTGCAACTGGTTGTACAAGCCCGTTACTGCAGCTGCCGCACCCTTTGCATCCGCCAATACGATATCTGTTTCGACTTCGTTTTTCGGTTCCTGGTCTAGTACTTTCGTACAGCTACCGAGCAGGATAGTCAAGCCCAAGAAAGAGGCTTTGAAGAAATGGTTGTTTAGCTTAAAAGCAGTTCGCTTCATATTGCAACTATTTTTGTGTGCTGGAAATGTTATATCATGTTTCATGACTGCAATGGTTTAAGAGAAATTAGAAACTCACATTTATGCCCGCCATATAGGTTTTTGGTTGCGGCATGGTGTAAAACTCTATCCCCTGCGTTAGCGCGTTTGATGCTGTTCCTGTTAATTCAGGATCTAAACCGGTGTAATCGGTAATCGTCCAGAGATTCTGACCTGACACATATATTCTCGCCGAGGACATTCTCAGTTTCTTAGCCAGGCTGGCTGGCAATTTATATCCGAGGGTTATGTTCTTTAACCTCATGTAAGAACCATCTTCCAGGAAACGGGACGGGCGAAGATCGGATGCATAGTTTTGAGATGTCATACGCGGAATCATCGTATTCTGACCGGGCGCGGTCCACCTGTCGAGCTGGCTCAGCGTAAAGTTTGTACTGCGTGTGCCGCCATGCTCCTGGAAAAAACGGTTCCAGTTTAACTGGTCGTTACCATAAGAGTATTGGAAGAAGAACGACAGATCTATTCCTTTGAAATTCATACTATTGGTAATACCTCCGAAGAAATCAGGGTTTGCGGTACCAACGATACGACGGTCGTTGTTGGAATCAAACTCTCCGTCGCCGTTCACGTCTTCAAACTGAATATTTCCTGTCTGTGGGTCAACGCCCGTTTGCGGGTGCAGATAGAACGAGTACATCTCAGCACCCTCTTCGTAACGATACAAATCGCGGTTGTACACATTGAAAGGAGCGGCGAGTTTCAGTATCTTGTTTTTATTCGTTGCGATATTGAAATTAGCGTTCCAGTTGAAGCCTTTTTCACTTTCGATAATGTCGGCGGTTATGCCAATCTCAAATCCTTTATTCTCCATCTCACCAAAGTTCTGTGTGTAGGTGTCAAAGCCGGATGTTCTCGGAATGGATACAGCTAAGAGAAGATCTTTGGTTTTTTTGTGGTAATAATCTGCCGTGACGTTAACCTTGTCGTTAAGAATGGCGAAATCAATACCTATATCTGTCTGGTTTGTGGTTTCCCATTTCAGGTTTGGATTAACCATTTGTAAAGGAGCTATGCCGGGTGCGTCGACATAGGCTCCTGAAGACCACAGACCTCTTGACTGAAAGTCTGTGATACCGCTTTGGTTTCCGGTAATACCATAGCTAGCCCTGAATTTCAGGGTGCTAAATACCCTGGAATCTTTCATAAAGTTTTCTTCAGAAAGAACCCATCCCAAGCCAACCGAAGGGAATGTTCCCCACCGGTTATCCTTGCCGAATCTTGATGAACCATCGCGTCTGATGTTGGCTGTTATCAGATATTTCTTATTATAGTCGTAGTTTATGCGGGAGAATATACCTGATAAACCGTAAGATGTACTGGTTGAGCTTCCGGCCCTGAGGGTAGCAGCAGAAGTAATCTGGGTAAATGCATCAGAAGGAAAGCCTGTTCCGGTGATAGAAGAGAAGTCAGTTTGGGAACGCTGAGTAGAATTTCCTATCAGAACATTGAACGAACTTTTTTCCAATCGGAACTGATAACTTAAAATGTTTTCCTGGATCCAGTTTGTATTATTGGTGGACAGCGCCTGCGCACTTCCGTTTACCGCGGAACCATTGTTGGTTTTAGAATTATCAAACACGCTTTCTTCAGCGTTACTATAGTCAAAGCTGTAGGAAGACCTTAGGCGCAGGCCGGGAAAAAACTCGTATTCCCCGTATACCGTACCCAAAAAGCGGTTAGTTAACATGGAAATTGAGCTTTCGTTAATAGCTGCAAGCGGATTTTCGAAGGTGGCTATTTTAAAGTATGATCCATCCGCATTGTAGATTGGCATGTTTGGTGGGTAGAAATAAGTACCCTCGAGACCTCCTGAGATATTATCGTCATTTCTCAGCCTGCCTCTTGAATTGTGTGAATAGAGAACACTGGTACCCATCTTCAACTTCTGTATGGGTGTAAAGTCGAGATTCACCCGTCCGGTATTCCGTTTAAAGTCTGACCTCTTCAAAACCCCTTCCTGTAGAAAGTCATTTCCGGAGATCATGTACTGGACGCGTTCACTTCCACCACTGATGGAAAGATCAACATTCCTAAGCGCGCCTACCCGAAGTATCGGATCGTACCAGTTGGTATTCAAGGTACCCGCCGGGTCAGCATAGTTAGGTACGTAACCCACTCCTGACGGATTGGTGGCGTCAATAGAGCCATATCGATCTGTCCAGGCGTTGGCGAAAACCTCGTTCATCAACGTTTCAAACTGAGTGCCGTTTGTTATGGGCGGAGTTTTGCTGATCTCCTGGTTACCGTAGTAGGTTCCGATGCTTATTGTTGCCTTTTTATTCGATCCCCTCTTTGTTGTGATTAAGACGACCCCGTTTGCCGCACGTGCCCCGTAAATCGCTGTAGCAGAAGCGTCTTTAAGAATTTCCATCGACAAGATATCCGCAGGGTTGATATCAGCCATCGGGTTCGTCGTCCCTCCCCCAACAGCGAGCCCCGACAGATTACTTGACTGAACAGGAATACCATCGATAACATAAAGGGGTTCGCTGGACGCATTGATAGATGATGTACCACGGATGCGGACAGAAACACCCCCACCCGGTGTGCCGGAGTTCGATGACACCTGAACACCTGACGCTCTACCCTGCAATAGCTGATCTGAGCTGGAGGCCGGAACGTTTTCAATCTCTTCTGCCCTGACAGATGTCTGGGCACTCGTGATTGTTTTTCTGTTCTGGGAGCCATAACCTGTGATTACCACCTCGTTCATCACATTTGAAGAAGCAGCAAGTTTCACTGTTAAATTACTTTGGCTACCTACAGCCACCTCAACGGTGGTAAAACCGATATATGAAAACAAGAGCACAGCACTATTGGAAGCTACTTTGATCTTGAAAGATCCGTCGAGGCCCGTTATCGTACCGATCTTTGAGCCTTTCCAAATAACACTAACACCCGGCAGTGTTGCTCCATCATCCTTGGCGGTAACTACGCCGGATACCGTTCGTTCCTGAGCTTTAACACTGTTAAGAAATGCCAGCGAACACAGCAAAAAGAGCATTAAGGGTTTGGTAAGTTTTTCCATATTTATACGTCAAGTTTGTTACGATTCAATTTCATAAGAGCTTATGCTTAAGCCAGGAACATCTTCAACCTCGGGAGCTCTTCTCCTCTGTATTTTTCAAAGTCATTAGAGACGGATAGAAACTTTGAAAATATCGGATACTTATTTACTTGCAATTTTGTGTTTTTTTTAATATTTACCGAACACTTTTGAGTATTCAATAAATATTCCTGCTCTTGTATGAAATAGAAGTAAAATAACAAGGAAAACAGGCTATTTTTTAACCCATTCAAACAAAAACATCTGAAATAACCAGTTTTTACAGAACTCACTTGAATAAATTCTCATTATAGGCGGAAATACCATGAATAAATGGTAAATCAAAAAGCTTTTATAGGTATTTTTAACAAAAAAGTCACTTAGCGATTAGATATTTCGCAATTTTTAAGTTCAAATACGTCTTACATGAATGTAACTGCTTTCGATATTACGAGAAGACTAGCACCGGCATTTTTTCTCGTGATATTTTCGCTGCCGGTTACAGGTACATACTTCTTATTTAAGCTACGACAGAGCACTATTCATAAGAACATCAGGACGTACATGGAGGATGGGATAAATGAAAGTCGACTGGTGTTGCTTAAGATCCCCCTTAGCGAAAAGCTAAACCCCGGGCTATTTGAACAAACCGAAGAAAATGAATTCAAGTTTAAAGGAAATATGTTTGATGTTGTCAAATCTGAAAGACATCAAGACACAACCTGGTATTGGTGTGTTTGGGACAAGGATGAAACAGCCTTAGAAAAAGCATTTGAAGAAGAAAAACGACGAACATCGTCGCAAGAGGGTAAAAATCCTGACGACATAATGAAAGCTTTCTTAAAGCTTCTGTTTATACATACAACTGAACTCACCTTGATTCTGCCGGTCAAAGACGCTGTTACGGTAAATAGCATCCGTATTAAAAAAAATTCAGATCTGTCCTTTACTCCCCCCAGCCCTCCACCAAAACTTGCCATGTCTGCAGATTAAATTACTACTTGAATTTTGCATTTCATGCAGAATACAGGATAACTACATCCAAACCGTAAGTAAAACCAATACACATGAGATTATTCACCACATGCCTGTTCGCGCTGATTTCACTATCATTAGAAGCGCAGGTATTAACGATAAAAGATAAACTGACCAGGCAGCCGGTAACAACGGCATTGATCAGAGTAAGCAATTCGGAAAAGGCCATATCTGCTGACGCAAGAGGTCAGGTTACAATCGCAGACATTGACCGGAAATCAATCAGCATTCATAGTCCCGGCTATAGAACTTTAAAGCTGACCGGTAGCCAGGTCGCGGAACAACAGTTTCTCGTCTATCTGGACGAGAGCGAATTTTCATTGGATGACGTGGTTATTTCTGCTTCCAGATGGAACCAATCGAAGCGGGATGTTCCCAATAAGATCAGTACTATAACTAAGACCGAGATCGTCTTTCAGAATCCGCAAACTACGGCCGACCTATTAGGGCAATCCGGAGAGGTATATATCCAAAAAAGCCAGATGAGCGGCGGAAGCCCGATGATAAGAGGCTTTGCAACTAACCGTGTTCTGCTGACGGTGGATGGAGTAAGGATGAATAACGCCATTTTCAGAAGCGGGAACTTACAGAACGTCATTTCCATGGATGCACTCGCGACAGAAAACGTTGAGGTGCTGTTCGGACCCGGATCGGTAATGTACGGAAGCGACGCGATTGGCGGGGTAATGAACTTCAGCACATTGAGCGCAAACAACTCTGGTTCAGGCGAGGTCATTTTCACCGGTAACGCCCTTACCAGATATTCTACTGCGAACTCAGAAAAAACCGGTCATGTTGACTTCAATATCGGATTAAAAAAATGGGGTTTTGTAACGAGCGTCACCTACAGCGACTATGGTGATCTGAAAATGGGATCACATGGACCGGCGGAGTATTTACGACCCGAATATGCAGAGGTGATTAACGGCATCGATACGCGCGTTACCAATGGCGACCCTGAAAAGCAGGTTCCGACAGCATTTAATCAAATTAACCTGATGGAGAAAATCAGGTTTATACCAAACGAAAACTGGACTTTCAATTACGGCATCCATTATTCTGCAAGTTCAGACAACCCGAGATACGATAACCTGCTCAGGTACAGAAACGGGAATTTGCGTTCGTCGGAATGGTATTACGGGCCTCAGGAATGGCTGATGAATAACTTCAGCGTAACCAATACAGAACAACACAGGCTGTACGACAATATGCGGATCGGTTTATCTCACCAGTTCTTCAAAGAAAGCCGGCATGACCGAAATTTCAGTAACGCGTTCCGGACCAATAACATTGAAAAAGTGAATGCATTCGCGTTAAATATCGATTTTGAAAAATCAATCGATGAGAAAAACACGATCACCTATGGCGCAGAAATTATCTATAACCAGGTCAATTCTTACGGAAGCAGGCAAAACATCACAGACGGCACAGCGGAAAACAGCGTTTCACGTTATCCTGACGATTCGAGCTGGGGCTCATATGCTGCTTTTATCACGTATAAGCACAAAACTTCCAAAAAACTCCATCTACAATTTGGAGCCAGGTATAACCACTTCAAATTAGACGCTGAGTTTAATGACGATTTTTTACCGTTTCCATTTACAAATGCCCAAGTAAATCAGGGTGCTCTAACTGCGAGTGCCGGTTTAGTCTACAACCCGGCTCTTTCCTGGCAAATCACTACGAATCTGGCTACCGGCTTCCGTTCACCAAACATTGATGATATCGGGAAAGTGTTCGAGTCAACACCTGGTTCTGTGGTTGTACCAAATCCCGGCCTTAAATCTGAATATGCCTACAACATAGACGCGGGCGTAGCAAAAACTTTCGGTGATAGGGTCAAAATAGACGCAACCGGATATTATACCTATTTGCAGGACGCTCTGGTCCGCAGGGACTTTACCTTGAACGGGGCGGGTACGATCATTTATGATGGTGAAGAAAGTCAGGTTCAGGCGATTCAAAACGCGGCTTATGCCTACGTCTTCGGTGTCCAGGCAGGGGTCGAAATCAAGCTGCGCGCCGGATTTGGACTGAATTCCCGATTTAACTATCAAAAAGGCAAAGAAGAACTGGATAATGGAGACCAAGCACCTTTACGCCATACTGCCCCCTGGTTCGGGACATCGCATCTTACCTACACCTGGAGCAAGTTCAAGGCAGACATCTATGCCCAATACAGCGGAGAAGTGAGTTTCGCAAATCTTGCCCCCTCCGAGCGAGAGAAAACCTACATGTATGCAATTGATGCTGACGGCAATCCGTACACGCCATCGTTTCTTACTTTGAACTTTAAAGTTCTGTATCAGCTAACAAACAATTTAATGGTTAATACCGGTATGGAGAACGTCACAGACAGAAGATATCGTCCATATTCATCAGGAATCGTTTCGGCTGGCAGGAACTTAATAATTTCATTACGGGCTTCATTTTAGCAACTTATCTCAAGCGGGCGTATCTTAAATGAACGCCCGCTTTCCCGATTCGATTTAGCTGTTTCTGATCTGGAGTTACAGGAGCTAAAATCTATTAACCTTCCTTAAATTTCAATTAATATGTATTCTTGTATTTAGAATCTACTACACATACTCCGAAAGATTTCGGCAATCCGGCTTCGCCGCCAGTTGCTTCGGGCGTTTCTTAAAACTCTCCTCATAGATATTCTCATATCCCGGCTTACCGAATCTTCCTAATTCTTCCATGG
>NZ_JAZQRL010000121.1:0-19207 GCF_045629565.1 Arcticibacter sp. | reverse complement strand
GGCAATTAACTATTAACCCCCTCCCTTCTACATCCTTAGAGGGCAAAACAAGATAAGATTATGAAAAAGCATGATTTACAGAGGTCGCAATTTGGAAAGTATAAGGGTAGGCTTATATCATGGATAGCTGAAAATGACCCGTATTATGCTAAATGGCTCGCGACACGATCTAATTCTAAAACAAAAAGTAAAAGGGCAGCACAGTCAATAATGGATCGCCTTAACCCCCAACAATCAAACAAGTAAAACAAATGGAAACCAGAAAAGTAAAACACGTAGATGGTGTTACAGATGTAATAGCAAAAGGCAGAGTCATTAACGGTGAATTTGTAGGTGAATACAAATTTCAAGGTATGACTTATGGTATAACAATTAAAGCGTAAGGTTATGTCATTAGAAGAAAAAGCTGATGCCTATATCAAACAATCCAGGCATCAATTACCGTTAGGAGGTGAAGAATCAGCTAAAGAAGATTTTAAAGCAGGCTATCTGCTGGCTATCAAAGAAGCAACAGAAGCAGCCTTGTCAGGTTTTCCTCACGACAAAGGAAAAGATCTTTATGAAGAAATTCAATCATTAAATTATTAACAAAGCAATGATGACAGGTATAGGAAAAATTACAAAAGAAGATTTAAGAATGTTGGGTTTCAAGCCTATTGGGTTGGATGTATGGTGCATCTCGTTTGATGACACATTCAACATAATAAATGTTGACATAAGCGAACCGGAAGCTGTACATGTTTCTATTGAGTGCTTGAATGATAGCATGCACGTCCCGAATGCTTACGCTTTATCTGACTTAGTTGTATTGATCACTTTGTTCGGTAAATACAGTGAGCAACAAGAGAAGGAGGCCACCAATGGATAACAGCACAGATATTCAAGTTATAAACTTTGCCAAAAGCCACATGCCAGACTGTAAAGTCAATTCCACCCACTTAAAAAGCATTAAGGTAGAAAGTGAATATGGTTCTAAATGGGAAGTGACTTTTAATAAAAAAGTAATCCCGACTGTGATGCCGGGGGTATTTAATTACTTATGGGACTTTCATTCAATAAAGGTATTAACATCAGGATTAAAAATAGTAAAACCATGAGTACAGATAACAGCAAAGAACAACCGATGGGGAAGCAATTCAAGGTATTAACAAACTGGAATAAGGAATTAAAGAATTACCCTACCTCAATCCCTTGGTCTATGCTAAACGAAGAACAGGCTCAACTTAATCACGGTCAATCGTTGACTCGGTTAAATGAACGTGGAGGTATGGGGGTGAGCGAAATATTATTCAACATTAAAAAACAAAGACTTCAATTTAATAAAGAAACTCAAGCTGATGTTGATGAATTGAACCTTTTAATTAAAGCCTACCATGAGCCAAATTAAACAATTAATCCCAAAGCCAGGAACGGTGATCCTTGCGGTGAACTTGCCGGAGTGGGCGTGTAAATTCAGTGTAACGTCAGGAGATAATAATTTGCACTACAAGATCGGTACAACTAGACACATCTACAATCTCCCAGATGGACAGTTGGAATTACTCGGAAAGCCATCAGACATACCGGAAGAGGTTTGTCGCTCGTTATTCAGAAACAAAGATGGTTACGGATTATCAGTTGAACTACCGGCGCCAAACAACAGGACTGCATATTTCAGTGGTAAAGATGCGCTATCTGCTTTCCTAAAGGCGAATGAGGTCTACAGCGTTAATCCAATATGCTGGGTTAATCCAAGTTCAAAAGCTATTCATTTTGATTCTGAAAAAGATAGAAAGGCAGCTATAGTAAAATGGCAGCAAGCCGAAGCCAACACCGGAACATGGGTACTCTTACTTAAAATCAATCAATAAGATGAATATAACAGACGAGCAGATCAGAGAGGCTGCGAAACAATGGGGGCAAGAAGACCCAGACGAAGAAAAAACAGACGTAACAAGAGTATTAGCTGATACTGCACGTAGATCGTTTATTAAAGGAGCAAGCTGGATGCAAGAGCAAAGTAAGCCGGAGTGGGTGTGCCTAAAGGATAGAGAGCCAGAAATAGGGCAAACGATCATAATCGACTATGGGAATGAAAAAGATCTTCTATTCGTAGACAGCATAGTGTTAGGCACGTTAAATCCAGGATACAAATGGATTCCGCTGCCCTAACCCCAGATCAGCTATTCATCATGGAATTAGATGAAGCAGATAGGCTGTATGCCGAGAAGAACCCGGAGAACGAACAATTAAACTTATTTGAGGAATAGCAATATGCCATTTGATAAAAAACACTACAACGAGATAAAGAAGTTTGTCAGGTGGAACCTGGAACATAGGCCTTGGTGCTACACGGGTAAATGCCCCTTTGAATATGCTCGAACGTTTTTACCGCAAGTATCTGATTGCGTTTACAGAGAGGACTACGAAGGGGCTAAAGCGTGCGCGGATGCTATAAGGGAGTTCTTAAATCAATTCTTAGAGACACCGATTAAAAAAACCGAGTTACTGAATTTGCCGGAAATACGAGACTACTTGAGAGAGATCACGCTTAAATAAAAAAGAGGCCGGAGAAATCACTCCCGACCCCCTTAAATAAACTACTTAAGCAAGTATGCAACGGGTAGAGGGATTAAACCAAACTTATTTTAAAAAAGATTATGAAAGCACAAGAATTACGATTAGGAAATTATGTTAACGTAACACGTACAGACCAATCTCCATTTAGAATTGACCTAATAGAGCATGCTTGTGAAGGTCACTGCAAGGCCGGAATGAATGTCCATAAATACGAAACGCCTTGGGGATTGATTGACGGACACCCATTAACTTGGGAATTAAAAGATATGTCGCCAATCCCACTAACCGAAGAATGGCTATTGAAGTTCGGATTTAAAGAATATGACCAGTTTGGATGGGAGCATTCCTTGAATGTAGGCGCTATAAAATTGTATACGCGATCATCTTACGGGCATATTTACATGGAATTGGAGGGTATATATCTGGGAGATAGTATCAAGTATGTTCATCAACTTCAGAACTTTTATCATGGCATTACAGGTCAGGAACTACCCTACAACAACCCATAAGGAGGACCGTCCGGCATCTGCTCGTTAATAAACTCAACGATCATCTGAATATCAACGGTGGTGAAATCAGGATCATTGATGTGCGGCCTCCATTCCCCACCCTGCCAGCATACCTTACCGTAGTTGTACCGATCAACCAATACAGACCAGCAGCCACCGCCTCCGGGCATCCATTCGATCTCCAGCGTTTTCGTTTCGTCGCCGTATGCCAGGGGTAAGCTAATCCGGGGGTTCATAGGTCCTGTTTTTCGATAGCATCACCAATAAGCTGCACAAGGTCAGCAGACATATCCTCGCTCTTCCAGTCTACAGCCGGATAGTCCTCGCTGATCTCTGGGTAGAGCGTTCCAAGCAGTACGTCACCTGAATAGCAGTCATAAACCAGGTCGTTACCCTCCTCATGGAATAAGGCGGTTACAAAGATCTCGTTGCCCTGGTGGGTTATAGTGAATTGTTGATGTTGCATGGTTACTCAAATATGTCATCATTTGCTTTGTCTAATTCATCGTCTTTGCGAATATCATTTAAATAAGTCTGATGCATAGCAAGTGATGAGTGTCCTAATAGCTCCATTGTAATCATAGGGTTATTGATCTTGTCAATTGCCATACGTGCATAAGTGTGACGAGCAATGTGAGAAGATAGGGGTTTGTCTATTCCGGCAAGTTTGGCAAGACGCTTTAAGTTGTAGTTCACAGTCACGGTTCTTGATTCCTTAACCTTCAAACGTCTTGACTTGTTTTCAAATGCACTAAGTTCTTTTTTGTCAGTCCAAGAAAAAAGAGGAAACAGCCGTTCAAAACGATCCATGTATCTATTAACGATTATAATCGCTCGAGGTATAAGTTTTATAGAATAGTTTTGCCCTGTCTTATCGTCGGCATATATAAAGCGCCCATTTTTAAACTGACTACTGTAAGCTTGGAGTATGTCCCCAATACGAATACCCCTAAGATATACTTGTAACAGAAACATATCTCGAACAGCAGCAAGCTTAGTGTCTTGTTTTAGTGGCAGAGTCTCAATAATATTTATCTCTAAGGATGTTAATTTCTGCTTTACAGGTCTTTCAGATTTTACACTGAATTTCATTATTTCCTCACTAAACTTTTTATCAGTATACCGATTAGCTATGCTTCTTATTGTCCGCATCTTCTTTTGAATGGTTGATGTTTTATTTCCCGATGCAGCCATTAATTTACAGAGAGACTTCAACCAGGGTACATCAATATCGCTAACCCTAATCTTTGACAGGTCCTCGAACTCAAGCTTAAAACCATGAACCTTTTTATATGGTCCTGTTTTCATTTCATCTACCAACCTGGTCAACTCATAGTCGAACGCCTGATCGAGTGTCGGCACTGTGCTTGCTTCAAATATACTTTCTATTGTAATATTTCCGCTACGTACGCCAAACAGGTTCCGTTCTGCTTTAATGTATTCCTCGGTTAGATAGTTATTTGTGTAAGCTGAGTTTATAACCTTGGCTTTCACCCTACATGTTTTGACATCCCAGTCTTTCTCAAGGCAATTATGTATCACTTTCTTTTTTCTAACTCCATTTATAGTATATTGAATAATCACAGGACTAGTACCATCTGCATAGACTTTAGAGGTGTACAGAAACATTTTAAGATTGATACTCATATTGGTGTGCAAATGGTGTCCACAAATATAAGGGATGTTGTTGAAAATAGTGGTTTGTCATATGCGAATAGTACTGTACGGCATCGTGAAACCAATACTTCCCACAACTGAAAACAAGCTCTCGAATCCCTTCGGGAACACCACAAGAGTCTTAGAACGCGCTGATTAACAACAAGTTACGGCGCGTTTTTTATTCCTGGTGTACATCTGGTGTACGGATTTCGGCTAGTTGCCTCTCTAGCTCCTCAACTCTCTTTGTTAATTTCGTTACTTTAGTATCAAGCCTGGTTTGATTCCATTCGTATGTTCGGTAAGTTGCCACCAACCTATCTATCGTCTCCACTAAATTTTCTCCCCTTTTTCTTAGAGTATTTGGCATGTATTCTTCTTCCCTTCTTTGATATCCGTATCCACTAAGGAGCCATTCAGGATTTAGTTTATACTTTTCCATCAAGGTGGTTATAATTTTACTAGAAACTTGCCGCTTTTTAGTTTCTATACTTGATAAGTGCGTGGCACTAATACCTAGTAGTTCCGCTGCCTTAAAACCCTGCTTGGAAATGTATTCTAGTCTGAAAGCTTTAAATCTTTCGTTTATCCGTGGGTCAGCTACTAATTCCCATTCTTCTTTCTTCTCAATCATGTCATTTTGCTATTTAATTGGTTGGTTGAATTTGTATTCGTATGTCAGTATTCCGATTTTTACAGTACCGGATTGGTCGAATTTCAGTAATCCTGACTTAATAAAGTTGTATTGATCCAGTACAGCACAGTCCATAACACGATCAATGGCTTCTGCAATCTCCTGTAAAGGTTGCATATAGGTCTGGTAGATCCTTATTCGAAGGAATCCGAAGTATAACTTATCTAATCCCATCACCATTCGCTGGCTTGGCCAGACCTCAATTACTTCCAGATCGGGAATATAATCAGGCCCTCCGCGAATAAATGTTAGGTTTGGTAAATTGGAGCATAGATGTTCCATTACCAACTTTGTTGGTTCTTCAGTATTCATTCTATATTGGTTAATTATAGGGTAATTGTTCTATAAATTATTATCGGTTCTTGCTAATGTACCTATTATTACTATTAGTTATGTATGTGTAGCCGAAAACGCGTATTAATGCTGATTTATAGGTAGTTGTGTTTATTTTATTCAGAATATAATATCGATGATGGCTTAAGTGATTTCGCAAACGGAACCAGTTTATCGTATGCGTTTTGACTCAGTACGTTTGATTTCTTATATGTAACGGATTCGAATGCATCTTTCGACTCCTGCCATGATACTAGTTTAAGGGTTGACAGGCTCTTAGTTTTACCTGTTATCTTTACTTCATTGTCTTTGGTTGTAACGTAAATAGACATTATGTATACAGATCCATTCCCGTTAACCTTAATGGGCTCAGTAGAAATTTGATTAAATTCCGGGTCTTTTGAACCGATGCTAAATCCCTGGTCGATCATCATCTGTCCGGCAAGCTTGTAATTTTCAGAAGACGATAAGCTGTTTTTTACGATTATCTGCTTCACGCCCTTGAATAAAACGGTATCAGTTTTCTGTGCTATTGCAACAGTAGTGAATGTTATCGCTATTAATGTTAGTAGTTGTTTTTTCATGGTTATCGTTTATTTTGGTCTACTTTAACTATACTAAATATTTGGTCAATATCCTCTAGGCTCCAGACTTCATCTTTGTATTCTGGGTTAAGAGAATGTATAGTGATCAATCCTTTTTCTACATCATGATCTATTATTTCCTTACAAACTATCCCCTCCGTTCTGTGTACAATTATCCAACTATCATAAGTATGCATATGAAGTTTAGACCTCCATTTAGATTTATCTAATAACCTACCAACAGCGACACGCCCTGGGAAAATACTTTTATCAGCTAATTCAAAGGTAGAAAGGTTGACCATGCTATCCCCCTTCACCTCAAAAGCCATATAGGTGCTAAATGCTTTTTTAGAAATCATTACAGGGATAGTATCCATTTCTTCGTAAAATTCTGGGTAATTGTAATTGTGAATATAACCCGCTTGCGCTTTTATAGGTACGACAGGTACTTCCATCATTAAACTACCATCATTTAGTTCGTATATTTTTTCACCTGTAGCTTCGAGGCCATATGGGTCAGCAAGGCGTAATGGTATAGCTTCTAATCTAGGTTTGTCTGAATTCAATAACATTTCTCCGGCTCCCGTTAAAATCCAATTTATATTTAGTTCTGGGTATGCTTCTTTAATTTGAGCTATAGACTTCTGCCTAAGGCTATGTCCGATCTTATTTACGAATCCATTTGATAAACCAGCTTTTACTTCAAAAGACCTGGTATCTATTCCTAAATAATTAATGTAGATTTTAATTCTATCGCTAACGGTCATCTGGTATTTTTTTCTGCCTGTAAATCAATTAGTTACAAATAAATAGAAAATAAATCTATTTTTCTATTGCAATAGATAAATTCTCTATCTATATTTGTTGTACACAATAAAACAAAGATACAATATAAACAATCAACCACGTATAGTAACTAACTACCAAACACCATGAAACCGAAAAACCACGAGCCACAAGTAATCGGAAAACCAGGATTCACACACTGCCATCCTAAAGAACCAACACTGACACAAAGAGAATGAGAAATCCTAAACCACATCACATATCCTGATAAGATCATCGCAGATAAACTGCACATCAGCATACGAACTGTGGTGAATCACTCGGTAAGCATAAGAAGAAAAACAGGATTAAGGTCAAAGGCAGAAATGACAGCGTACTGGATGTCCCACATACTAAGTAAAAATTAAAACCAATATAATGAGTACAGAATTCGCGGTACCGACACCAGGGGTGTCATTCAAGAAGATGATTATAGCAATGGAGGTCGGACAGAAGCTGCCATTTCCAATTAAGTATCATAAGTCTATACGGCCTATAATCAGCAGTGATATTAAGATTGAATATCCTGAGCGTGAGTATTCAACTACCACCAAACAAATTAAGGACGCATTAACAGTAATCAGAGAAAAATGAGAACCGCCATGAGAAACATCATTACCTTTAAAGACGGGCTACAGATTGTAGAAATCGATGGTGCCCGCTACCAGTTCCCCTTTTCAGAAAGCGATCTAGCAGATAGCATTGAAGAGTATAATAATGATTTAAGCCGTAGATCCGGTCTTGACTGCGACGACTACACACCAAAGGAAATGGCTATTGAGATCGCATCATATTGGGAAACCGAAGATGTTGAAAACATGATCTCAGAAGTTACTGATGATGAGTTGCCAGACTACATCATCGAGGATAGAAAGGAGCTACACCATGCAGCTTAACATTGAACAGATCGAAAAAGATCTATGCCGGCAAATGGCACTCATCGACCTAATAAAAAGGTCCCCCAAAAAAGCTATGACCATAGCGACAACATCCGGTGCCTATACCGCAACATTCGGATCAGATGCCGAACTCAAGGCAGACATTAATAAACAAAATTCAGTAACTCAAAGGCTGGTTGATATGCTGGCTAAAATTAGAAAGGAGGAATCATGGAGGGAGTTAGTATAGTTGACAAGCCCACGATGGAAGCTTTACTAAATAAGCTGGAGGTTATGCACGGCCTTTTCGTGAAAACAAGCGCAGAACTAAAGAACTACAAAACCACATATCTAACTACGCGTCAAGTATGTGAGTATATAAAGAAAAGCGAAAACTGGGTGCTCCTCCATAAGCATGACTTAGGATGCAGTAAACGAGCTGGAACATTGCTTTTCAAAAGACAAGATATTGACGATTTTATTAATTCCGATTACTTCAAAAAACCATAACATGAACGCCTCAGCATACGATATCAAGCCGATCAAAAACAGAATTGCAGCCCTAAACCTAATCATTAAACTATCACCAAACATCATTGAAATAAAAGAGTTGAAAATGGAAATCGTCAACTTAAAAAGTGCAATCAACTGCATCAAGTGTATCCAATTAACTTATTAAAATCATGGAAGAGCTTAAAAAATATTGGAGTCTGGCATTAGAAAAATACCGCTCCGCAGAAACCGAATTGCAACTAAGTGAAGCAATTTCAAATATCAAAGGTCTAATGATGTTGTCGAGAGAAATGGAGGAACCAACCCATGTATAACCCACGCGAATTTGACACCTTAGATATGGAAGATATCAAGCAGTCACAGAACATCTGGAACGCTACAAACGACCAGACTGAAAAGGATGAGGCACAGTTGAAGTATGATGATCTACTTGCAACGGCACACCAACCAGTAAGCAAGCACTTCCCATTCGTTCAATGGTACTTTGTTGCCCTCGCTGTATTACTCTTAATCTGGCTACTATAATGGCGACCTGGATCGATAAAATAGTATCGCGTACCGCAGTAGGTAAAGTATACGTAGAACGTAAAGTAATAGCAGAAGCGCAGGCAAAACACAAAGCTGAACTGGAAGCAGTAGACGATCAGTTAGCAATGGAGGAAGTATACTGTCAGGCATTGGAGATATTGATTAGAGATGGACAAACTTAACCAATCCGACAAGGACAAAGTGAACGGTCTGATCTTAACCCTTAGACACGCAAAACTAAACGTTCCTGACTTTGAAGATCCAGATGCTCAGGTAATGGGTGCGGATATAAAGGAAGGACTAGATATAATAATGACCACAATTAATAAAGTAGCGAAAATTATAAATAAATAAATCATGGAAAACAAATTAGCAACAACAGCAAACAATCAAGTGGCAACTAACCAAGTAGGTGACGCTGAATTAATTGGATATTTGGATAACCTGGGACTTACTAAAAAGTTAAGCGAAGGTGAAAAGAGTACTTACCTAAACATTGCAAAGGCATTCGGATTGAATCCATTTAAGCGTGAACTTCATGTTTCTAAGTACGGAGATACAATGAGTATCATAACTGGCTACGAAGTTTACATCAAACGTGCTGAGCGTAGTGGTCAGTTAGACGGATGGTCTGCAACAACTAGCGGAACTGTTGAGGGTAGTGATCTAAAGGCAACAGTTACTATTTACCGCAAGGATCGTACTCATCCCTTTGTATGGGAGGCTTTGTATACTGAATGCGTTCAGAAAACACGTGAGGGGAAGCCTACTCAATTCTGGCAAAAAGCATCTTTCATGACAAAAAAGGTTGCGATCTCACAGGCTTTCAGATTGTGTTTCTCTGATGAACTTGCCGGTATGCCTTACACCGCTGACGAAATGCCAAGCGATATTCCTGAAACTATCGACACGCAACATGAAGTGTTAACCGTTGTTCAGCCTGACTACGAAGCTGATCTACGAGCATGCGGCAACACAGAGGAATTAAAGGCTACCTATAAAAAAATGCCTAAAGACAAACAGGTTGAATTTAAAGACCTCGTCGCTGAAATGAAAGAATCGTTTATCAAATCGGAGCAAGCTGCTTAATTATGGAATTGGAAAACTTAACCGGTTTAACCTACCACGCTAGTTTCTCGAAGAAAGAGGCTACCCAGACAGGTGTAAACTTAGCAAATGACATATTCGATCGGGGGGAGAAAGACCCCCTGCAAGTTTTGTCCAACATAGTAAGGCTAAAGCAAGTAATTGACAGCGCAGAAAAGGTATTCAGGGATCGTTTAAACTTGAACGCGGCAGATAGTTGGAATGGTGTAACGTTCACGCCTAAAAACGGATCAGAGAAGCTACAATATTCAGAGGATCATGTTGTTGCTGAACTTGAAGAAAAGCTAAAACAGCGAAAAGAGCTTGTAAAGGTTGCCACGAAATCAAAGGATGTGATATTTGATAGTGACGGTAACGAAGTGACGAAAGTCAGTACGGTTTACGATAAAAGTAGTATTGTAATTAGTTTTTGATATGGCAAAGGAAATAACATTGACACAAGGTAAGGTCGCTATCGTTGATGATAGCGACTATGAGTATTTAAGTAAATACAAGTGGTATACTAAAAACAACAATGGGTTCTTTTACGCTGTACGCACTGACAGATCGGTGAAGCCGAGAAGAACGATTTTCATGCATCGTTTAGTTATGAATGAATGGAATTCTAAAACATTCATCGATCATAAAGACCATGACACACTGAATAACCAGAAGGCTAATCTTCGGGCTTGCTGCCATGCCGAGAATATGAGGAATGGAACTAAGACAAGCAAACTAAAAACCTCAGTTTTCAAAGGCGTCAGTAAACGAGTACAGAGAAGGAATGGAAAAGTTATTTACACGGCATGGCTTGCTCAAGTAGGTTTTGAAGGAAAGAGAATACAAGTAGGGCTGTTTCAAGATGAAGTTGAGGCAGCTAAGGCGTACGATAAGGCCGCCTTAAAGTATTTCGGTCAGTATGCCAATTTAAACTTTAAAGATCATGGGCAAGCAATTAACACCTGACCTCTCAAACCTACCTCTTCATATCCGAAAGGTTAACAAGAAATGGTACATCGACACATGTAACGGAAAGTACATTGCAGCCACTCGGATAGCAGACCACCTACCCAAACCCCCACCCAATCACGAGCAAATACTTGAAAAAAGATGGGATTTGCGGTAAATAAATTCTCAAAATGAGTTGATTGAGAATATTTATAAGTATATTTATATCTCCAATCAGGGTCGTAGCTGATGCAAATAATTAAAACTGCCTCGGGCGTTCTGGTACCTACGACTACCACAACAAACGGGGCTTTATAATTGAAAATAATGGAAGAATTTAAAGGAACAAAAGGCGAGTGGTTTGTATCTGGATTTACAGAGATTGTAAGTATGCCGAGTCAAACTAAAATATCAAATAGTATCTCGGGTAATAGTTTTGAGGAGGCTATGGCAAATTCAATTCTAATAGCCTCTGCTCCAGAGTTGCTATCATTACTTAGGGAATTAGTTGAAGATATTCAAGATGAGCCCGTAAGCACTTCAATTAATAATACAATATGCCGGGCAAATACCGCAATCAACAAAGCATTAAATATTAAATAACCTTAACCACGCCGGCAATGGTACCCGGAATGAACATGAATATAGTAGGAAAAGTGCACGAAATTGGTGCTACACAACAGGTCTCGGAAACTTTCAAGAAGCGAGATTTGATCATTGAATATGCGGAAAATCCCACATATCCTGAATACATTAAGTTTGAATCAATGCAGGATAAAACCAGCCTGTTTGATAAAGTAAAAGTAGGAGATACAGTAGATGTACACTTCAACCTCCGCGGTAGACCGTGGACGGATAAGGCGGGCAAAACTAGTTACTTCAACTCAATGATAGTTTGGAAACTCGATGTGAGTGCGCAGGGTTCGGAAGCAGCTCAATATGCGCCACCTGTAGATTTAAATGTACCTGCTGGCGACTCTGGAGATTTACCCTTCTAGCCTCAACCCAATACGCAACACCTCCTATAGAAATATAGGGGGATTTGTGGCGTAAAAACCAATTAAATATGAAGAAGATAAGCACATTATTTAAGAAAGACCCTAATGATTTAGGTAGAGTCGTTAATGAGTTTAATGAAGAAAACTTATGGGTGTTTAACCCTGGAGTAAAGATAACCCGTAAATGGGATGGTACAGCATGCGCTATTATCAACGGCGAACTTTACAAGCGCTATGATGTGAAGAAAGGTAAAGTTGTACCAGAAAATGCAATCCCGTGTCAGGAACCAGACGAGATCACAGGTCATTGGCCTCATTGGATTAAGTGCGACAGGCTTGACAATGGCAGTAAATGGCACTTTGAAGCTTTTGACTACGCGCCTGGATTACACGACGGAACATACGAGTTGTGTGGTCCTAAAATACAGGGCAATCCCGAAAAGCTAAGCAATCATTATCTTATTGCTCATGGTAAAGACGTGATTGCCTTATCTCAAGAAGCGGAGATAACCTTTGATAGAATTAAATTATACCTGGAAAACAATGACGTTGAGGGCATTGTATTTCATGAACCCTTAACTGGTAAAATGTGTAAGATCAGGAAGTCTGATTTTGGAATTAAGAGATAGATACCACCACACCCCCAACAACACCCTGCTACTATAATACGGAGCAGGGGTTAACTGCTAAAAGCCCGACCATTTATGAATGAATACAACAAGTTTTTAGAATCAAAACGAAAGACTTTTATTGAGTCTGGATTTGAAGTAGACGAAAGTAAACTGAATAGCAACCTTTTCGACTTCCAGCGATTTACAGTAAAGACTGCGCTATCAAAAGGTCGTTTCGCTGTGTTTGCAGATTGTGGTCTGGGTAAAACCCTGATGCAGTTAGCGTGGGCCGAGCAAGTGTATAACTTTACAGGTAATAAAGTTCTAATCCTGGCGCCGCTTGCAGTTGTCGAGCAGACGAGACTTGAATCAGTAAAGTTCGGGATCAACCCTGATAGCTTCGATATTAACAACTACGAACAACTGCACAACATAGACGTATCGGTGTATTCCGGAGTTGTCCTTGATGAAAGCTCTATACTTAAAGGTAGGGATGGAAAGTTGTCGAACCTTATAATCGAGACGTTTAAAGGTACTCCGTATAAGTTAGCGTGTACCGCGACACCTTCGCCGAACGACCACATGGAGTTAGGCCAGCATAGTGAATTTTTAGGCGCAATGACCTACCTGGAAATGCTAGCAATGTTCTTCGTGCATGATGGTGGCGAGACATCAAAATGGAGACTAAGAAAACATGCAAAGGACGTGTTCTGGAAGTATGTTTGCACCTGGTCAATAGCTATCGACAACCCTGCTACACTTGGCTTTAATGCCGATGGGTATACGTTACCTGAAATAGAGTATATCGAGCATCTCATACCGGTCGAAAATAATACCAATACGCTTTTTACAGACGTTGCGGTAAGTTCAACTGATATCCATAAGGATTTAAATAGATCGTTCGATGCTAGGCTTTTAAAAGCGGTCGAATTGGCGGAAGCGGCAAAGGGTCAATGTATCGTATGGGGATTGAAGAACAATGAAACTGATAGTATAGTGAAATTACTTGATGATGCTGTAAACGTTCAGGGTTCGGATTCGCCGGAATATAAAGCGAAACATTTAAACGGATTTGCAAAAGAGGAATTTAATACCCTGGTAACAAAAACCAGTATCGCATCATTTGGAATGAACTACCAACAATGCAATGAAATGGTATTTATGTCTTACGACTTCAAGTTTGAGGCATTTTATCAGGCCGTTCGCCGGTGCTACCGGTTTGGACAAAAGAACAAAGTAACCGTACATATACTAATACCAGAAAGTCAGATAAACGTAAGGCAAACCATTTTAGAAAAACAAGCCCGGCATCTTGAAATGATCCACGAAATGACAAAGTATTCAAGTCAGGCTGATTACAAGGCCAACAAATCAAAAGTTATGATTAAAAATAAAGAAGTAAAAACAGACCAATACCACGTTATAAACGGCGATTGCGTTCAAGAAACCGCCAAGCTGAAAGATAATTGCGCAGACATAGTGGTATTTTCTCCGCCATTTGCCGAGTTGTATGTATATTCTGATAAAGAAGAAGATATGGGGAATGTTTCAGACTATAAACAGTTTGAGGAACATTTTAAATACCTGATCCCAGAGCTAAAAAGAACACTTAAACCTGGGCGCATTTGTGCCGTTCACTGCATGGATCTGCCAGTTCAAAAAGGTAAAGAGGGTTTTATTGGGCTTCGTGATTTTAGCGGCATGATAACCGATTGGTTCCAGGAACAAGGTTTTATTTATCATAGCCGGGTTACTATTTGGAAAAATCCAGTTACTGAAATGCAACGAACTAAAGCATTAGGATTACTCCACAAGACGATCAAGAAAGACAGCGTAATGACACGCGTAGGTATTCCAGATTACATTTTGTTTTTCCGTAATGAAGGAGAAAATCAAACGCCAATTACCCACCAGGATAAGGACGCAAGCAAAAGTGATTACTTACCCGTTGACCTTTGGCAGAAATACGCGTCTCCAGTATGGTATGACATTAATTATAGCCGTACACTACAATACCGGTCCGGTCGTGATGGAAATGACGAAAAGCATATATGCCCTTTACAACTTGACACAATAGAGCGTATACTACATTTATACTCAAATGAGGGCGAAACTGTATTAAGCCCTTTCGGCGGTATTGGCTCAGAGGGATTCTGTGCCCTTAAAATGAACCGAAAGTCCATAAGCATAGAACTTAAGGAAAGTTATTTTAAGATCAATGAGGCTAATCATAAGGCCTGTATCGAGGAAAAGGAATCTGTATTATCACTATTTGATTTAGCATCATAACAATGACCAACCAACCACACCCAGGCGATATTATCGCAGACGAAGACAGCCGTTTAGGAACGGTAATAGGCATCACGCCAACAAGTATTAAAGTAAAGTATTCATTTCAGGTTGAGACAGTATCGTATCCCGCTGATACGGTACAATCGTTGGCTGATTTAGGAATGACCCTGATCAAATCCCATAAGGAAGTGTTAAGTATGTTCAAGGAGGCTGAGGTATGTTGAAATTTGCAACCTTTTGTTCCGGGATCGGCTCACCTGAGCAGGCATTGAAGGAACTATGTGTCCCGCACGAGAATGTATTTGCCTGTGAGAAAGATAAACATGCTTCACGTTCATACCTCGCCAACTTTTCTCCTAATCAGATGCTTCAGGATATGACAGAATACGACTACGAAGATGAAAGCTTATACGCTGATATGGTTGTTGCCGGCATCCCATGTCAGGCGTTTAGTTTAGCTGGAAAACGGCTAGGCGAACTGGATAAGCGCGGATTGCTGTTTTACGACTTTCACAGGTACGTAAAGAACAGACAACCAAAAGCATTCATTATTGAAAACGTGAAAGGTCTGTTAAGTGATAATGGGGGTAAAACGTTCCAAAACTGGATACAATTGCTTGGCCAATCAATGAACCTGCAAAACTTTCTATTTACACACGAAGATAGCCTGATGTACAACCTACACTTTGAAGTGTTGAACAGTAAAGATTTTGGCGTACCTCAAAACCGGGAACGTGTGTTTCTTATTGGTGTACGTAATGACCTGCCAAATACTTTCCGCTTCCCTCCTGGATTCAGGTTAACCAAACGACTGAAAGATATTTTAGAACCTGAAGTAGATGAAAAGTATTATTTGAGTGATAGGATGCTTGCGGGGTTTAATACTCATACAGAAACTCAAAAGGCAAAAGGTAACGGGTTTAAGTTCGAGCCGATAACTAATACTGATACTGAAATTGCATCATGTGTGACCGCTCGTGTATTTAAGATGGGTGTTGATGACAATTATATTAAGGAAGTAGGTAAGCTTAATAGTAGTCAAGATGGACGAGTATTTGATGTTTCCGGAATTTCTCAATGTCTTTCTTCTGGGAACAACAATAGTCCAAAAGTACTTGTTTCCAAGGAAGTGAGAACGGAAGAAGCTAAAGCGGAGCGTAGAGCAACCGGAACAAACTCATTTAGGGGTAAAGAAATTAGGTTCGCTCCGTCTGAAGTGATGAATTGTTTGCAGACCTCACTTACTAATGATCATTTGATCGTAGCCTGCAATCTACCTGGTAATAACGAAATGAGATCTCGTGTTTACGACAGCGCGGGTATTTCGCCAACAGTAACCGCAAAGCAAGGTGGTGGACACGAGCAAAAAACAATTGATCAACAACGCATCCGCAGATTAACACCCCTTGAGTGCTTCCGCTTACAAGGGTTCCCAGATGATCATTTTTATAGGTGCAAAGAAGTTAATAGCGATAGTCAGCTTTATAAGCAGGCGGGTAACTCGATGACTGTAAATGTAATGAAGGAACTAATTAATAATCTCGTAAAAGTAGTATCATGCCTATAACAGAAGAACGAAAAGCCACAATGCGTGCGTACAGCATAGAAAGAAACAGAAAAATGGCAGAGGCGGCAGGCAGGACTTATAATCCAAGAGGTCCAAAGAACGGAGAAATGACTAAAGAGGAACGATGCAGACGGGCACGTGAAAAATACAAGAAAAACCGTGAGGCACAGGGTAAAGAGTACGTGCCTCAGTCAAGTGAACCTAAGCCGGTGAAAGTTAAATTACCTGAACCCATTAAGGTTAAACCACCACGCCCTGTTAAACAAAAGACGCCGCGGGTAAAGGTTGCCAAACCAAAAGCAATCCGCCAGGAACGCACTGTAAAGATCAAGCAGGTTGATGAGTCTACGCTCACCCGAGTGTACATAGAATCGTTAAAGATGTACGTCCTCCTTCCTCCAGGTAAATCTAAAGAGCAGGTTGAATCTACTTATTTGAACAGGAGAGAGAATAAGGTGGTGAAGTGGTGAGGGGCATGAAACAACACATAGCAACATTGAAGCGTACTAGGTACGAATCTGCTATATTTAACTACGGGAAAGTACCGCTCTTAATGCTTTTAAATGAGCACGAACGAAATGAAAACTTTGAGGAATGTCAGATAATGATTGAAGCAATAGCATTCATGAATGAGCACAACTCATATTTCAATACGCATCCCATCCCCACGAGGTTTCATAATGGATTGTTCCAGGATTTTAGAGACTCAATGGCTGAGTTCGGTATGACTGGTGAAACGGCGATTGGTAATTTTCCGTATTACATGGAGGACATCAGGCGTGACGCTACCATCGGCACTATTGTAGTGATTGATAATTTTAATGAAGATGTTTAAATGCATCATAGCTGGAGGCCGAGACTTCAAGCACCTGAATCTCCTCATTGAAAAATGCGATAAGATCCTGTATAGCTTCGGTGAAGATGTAGAGATTGTTTCAGGTGCTCAGGTAACAAACGATCCTTTATGGGGTAAACATGGAGCTGACTACCTGGGTGAGTATTACGCTACATCTATCCGCCATTGTAAACTAACCCGTTTTCCTGCCGACTGGAAAACACACGGCAAATCAGCAGGTCCAAAACGTAACAAGCAAATGGCTGAATACGCAGACGGACTGATTGCGTTTTGGGATGGTAAAAGCCGAGGCACCAAAAACATGATTGATTTAGCTACTGAACACCGGTTGAAAATCAGGGTGATTATGTATTAATTCCTTTTTTCGTGCGATCTTTTTTATAACTAATAGTAATATAAGTAATAAAAATTGTGTATTATTGTAATGCGGTTGGTAGCCGATAAAGACATTTAACATTACACCCCTGCACATTCTTAATCAGCAAAATCGCTGCTGCTAGGCTACCAACTTAAATTCTGTGTGGGGGTGTATTGTATTAATAATTTATAAGCCAAATGATTAAGACGCCTAGACCGTATCAGATCGACATTGTTAATAGAACAAGCCTATCCTTATCAAAGAATAAGGCCGTTATACTACATGCCCCTACGGGCGCAGGTAAGTCTATTATGATTGATATGATCGTTAGTAGGTCGCTATCAAAAGGTAAAACCGTATTGGTCTTATCTGACGCAAGAAAGATATACAATCAGCTTGTTAAGGAATGCAATGGCATTGAGATAAATAGTAACGTCAAAGAATTAACCATCACTCCAGGCAATTGCTTTGTAGGCATGATTCAGACGATACTGAAACGACCTGCAATAATTGCTCAGCTACAGGAATTAAATTCAAACCTTATTATACTGGTCGATGAGTGCCATATTTCCACTTCAACTAAACTAATAGACTATCTGCCAGACGCATTCCGAATCGGTTGTACAGCAACTCCATATGGCACATTACACAAGCATCTACCTATCTATTATAATGATCTGGTTGAGGGGCCTCAAGTTGATTGGCTGATTCAGCACGGATACTTGACCAATTACCGACATAAAATGCGTGCTCCCGCAGATACAAGCCTATTGCAAATCCGCAATGGTGAAGTAACCGAAAAATCAAACGAAGTTGTGTTTGGTGCTCAAAAGGTTTACGATGGGCTATTCGATGATCTCAGGAAATTCCCATTTAAAAAGGCCGTAATATTTGTCGCTTCTATAAAACAAGCGGAATCTTTAAACGACAAACTTCTAGCAGAAGGTTTTAACTCCTGCCGTTATCACTCACAGGTTGAACATGGAGATTACGAACTGGCAAAATTTACCGTATTACATATGTGTAATGTGCTGGTAACGATAAAATCTTTAAGTAAAGGGTGGGATTACCCGCCTATTGATATGGTTGTTCTGATGCATAAAACATTATCGACTTCGGTCTATCAACAGGAGATAGGTCGTGGATCTCGAATATACCCAGGCAAAGATATGTTTACCGTTCTTGATTATGGGACAAACTGGAAGCAGCACGGCTTATATTTTGAGGATAGGCCTTATTCAGAATTATGGAATAAGGTTAAAAATAAGTCAGATAAAGAGGGCGCAGCATCCTGTAAGTGCTGCCCATCATGCGAGAGCATTATATCAGTCAGTGCGCGGATATGTAGTTATTGCAACTTTGAATTTCCTGTAGTAGAGCAAACGCTTGCGCAAGGTGAATTAATAGATCTT
>NZ_JAZQRL010000120.1:0-7701 GCF_045629565.1 Arcticibacter sp. | reverse complement strand
CTTCAATAACATTGAGGTTGGCGATATCGTAGAAGCATACGAGCAGGTAGAAGTAAAAAGAAAGTTGTAATCTTAAGGCCGCTTAGGCAGGCCTTTCAAGTGATATAATCCTTACCTGATTTATTCAGGTAAGGATTTTTTGTTTTATCGCCGCCGAAGTTGTTTCCAGATGGCGACTGGGATTAGTCTGGTCAGACTGGTTTTAGTGGACAGGGAATTGCTGAACAATGCTTCAACCTTAGTTTTATTTGCAGGGTCTATCTGGTTTCTGACAAACCAATATTCAACATATTTCTTCTTATATGCTTTGTAATATGCTTTTTCGGAGATCAGCCCATCTATGTAAATCTGGTTGATGATTCTTAATTCTTCGATGAAGTTCAGACCTGATTTATATGCCTTACCACTAACATCTCCGTCATGTTTTCTGAAGTAGTTGAGCACTTTTCCACTGATGTGAACATTACCCTGTTGTGCAAGGTATATCCAGAAGAACCAGTCTCCGGTGAACTTAAAGGATGTAAACTCATTGGGGATATATTGATATTTCTCCTTTCTCCAGACGACCATGCTTGCGTTGAATATCCTGACAGGTACAGAAAGGTACTCTTTAATGAAAGTTTCACCCTCTACTGTTTCTGAAAGCTGCCTGTGCATAGATTGAAAATTTACGTCATTCCGATCATTTACACAGATCGATTGACAGTAACTGATCACACAGTCTTTATCTTTCATTAAAGGTTCCACTAAGGTCTCTAAAAGAGATGGTTCGCACCAGTCGTCACTCTCAGCAATCCAGATGTAGGCGCCGCTTGCTAGTGCAATTCCCTTTTCCCATTGCAAAAAAGGGCTGCCGGTGTTGTTTTCATTAAAAACAGCATGAGTCACTTTCGGGTGTCTGGCATACTTTTTCAATATTTCTCTGCTACCATCCGTGGATTGATCATCTAGCAGGATTATTTCAAAGTCCTGAAATGTCTGAGCCAGGATGCTCTCCAATCTTTGATCGAGGTATTTTGAATGATTGAAATTCGGTACGATGATGGAAACTAATGACATTTGATGTGCTTTCTAATTATTATTCAAAGCGTCTAAATTAAGAGATTAATTAGATTCCATTCTTTCGAATTGCCGTATGGCGTCAAAGACGGGGTCATCATCAGATTTAAGGTTGAGCAAATACCGTAATATTCTAAGTTGTGCTCTACGCTTGGCTTCTGACTTGGCAAACAATAATCGTAATGGGGAAATGATTAACAGGCGAATCTTACTGCTGATATTGTTTGCAAGTTTCTGCCTCAATTTATTTGTAAAGTAATAGTCAAACAAGATCTGGTCTGCTTCCTTAAACCCCGCAAAAAGACTGTCCCTGTAAGCGGTTTGAAGTCTCTCCTCTGGTATGTAGTGCTTGAACGTAAGGTGGTTATCATACACCAGTGTGTAACCCTTCAATATCAGTCGCTGACAGTATTCACTGTCCTCACCAGAAGAGAGCTTTTCTCCCTGTCGCCCAACAAGAAGTGAGGGGAAATTGGCATATATGTCCCTGTATAATTTAGTTCTTGTTCCTAACCCTGCGCCAAAAAGATATCCTCTTGAGGTAACATCGCCGCTTGCTTCACCTTGTTGACCAACTGCGTATCCTTCTTTATACGCGTCGAACCAATCCGGTAGTATACCGGAACTTGAAACGGCGAAGGATTGTCCGCCAACAGCGCCAATTCGGTGGTCACTTTCTAAAAGGTCATATGTTTTTTGAACATAGTCTCTCGACAACCAGTTGTCGTCATCGCAACTAATTAGATATTCATATTTGCACGATCTGGCGCCGGTCGCTAAGGCATAGACCCGTCCTGCCTTAGGTTCGCTGATGACAGATAGACTCGTATTTACAGGTTGAAATTTTGCCCATTCTTTATTTACGACGTCAATGGTGTCGTCGGTAGAAGCATTATCAACAACTATAATCTCCCATTTTACATCCGTTCTAACGGATTGCTGGGCAAGATGTTCAATGGTTCGGGGAAGCCTCTTTGAGCCATTGAAGGTACAGACCAAAACTGATATCCCTTTCCTTATTGGTTGGTCCGGTTTAGAAAGTTGTTCGTCGTGCATTATCTGAGGTGGTTAAACATTGTTTTCAGTGACGCCATGTCGGGTTGGTAGACGTGAAATAAATTCCGATTGACCAGCTGTGCCTTCCATTCCGGTGTTTCTGTGATTGTCACGTGCGATTGCTTAGCCAAAACAAGGGTCCTTTCCTCGGGCGTTGGTAGTCCGCTCACATCAAATATGCTTTTTATGTGTCTTTTTTTCTTGATGCTTTTTACCAAGCGCGGGTTGTTCTGATAGCCAAGGAACCAAATTATTTCCACCTGATCGAGAAAGGGCTCAAGGCTAGACGGTGACAGGCTCGCCTCTATGAACTTCACGCCCAGAGTTTGAAGTTTTTCGAGTTGAAATTTCTGAAAATACGGATATGGTGTCAGAAAACTAACCTCATAATCCAGGCGGCAAAGCATTTCAATCATCTCATAAGTCCTATGCGGATTAATGGCCTGATGGTTAGTAGTGAAATCCTCATTTACAAACATGATGCTAAGCCGTTCAGAATCTTTTTTTGGAAGGGTATAGGGCTTTAAACCGCCGAGCACTTCCGATAGCAATCCGCCATAGCCCAACTTGCGTCTGAGATAACGGAGATAGTCCCAGGGGCTCAGGAGCTGCTTGAACAAGGCTTCCTTGTCTCTGGCGAAGTTTACGTCCTGGTGGATATCGGAAAAGCCACCGGCACTGAATTTGGCTATGATCAGGTCTTCGTAATGCTGTTTAAAGTCCGGATCAGTCCAGCACTGCAAATTTAGGAGATAGTCGGCAAATACCTGATATCTGGTGTCGTACGTATATTTTTCAAATACCGCCCGCGGGTATATGATCGCCTGATGGCAAATATGCTCCTTTGTAAGCTGGTATGCAGAATACGGTTTTGATACACGGGTGCTATCCTTATACACACCGCCGTAATAGATTGTTTTGACGTCTTTGAGGATGGGAAGCATTTGCCTGAAACCTTCCGAGAGCAGATCATCGGCGCCCATAAAGAGGTAAAATTCACCGTTAGCGAGTTGGATGGCCTTATTGACGGCATCATAGATTCCTGAATCCGGTAAACTCACATAATGATCAACGACATTGCTGTTTTGTTCCAGTATTTGCAGGGTACGATCGGTACTTTGGCCGTCCCACACCAAGAATTGAACTTCTGGTGTCTTATACTTGGCAACGCTATCAATCAAATCCTGTAGTGTTGCTTCTGCGTTTTGTACAACTGTGATGATGGTTACCTTGTACGGTTTGTAGAGTGAACTCAGGATCTCTTTTACGTTCTCTTCCTGGTGGTCATATAAAAGTGGCTTCAGTGCAGACAGCGCATTGCCCTGAAGTTTTTCCCAAAGTTCTTCATTGGTATAGAGATCCAGGATACTTTGCTGAAGTGCTCCGACCGTGTTTGCTTCGAGGACATGAATCCCATTTTGGAGATTCATGCCTTCCGTTCCGATCTTGGTACTTACGATTGGAAGTGCATATTCCAGTGCCTGCCCGATCTTACCTTTCATCCCTGCACCATAGCGAAGTGGCGCAACGAAGAGCCGGGAGTTGTTGAAATAGGAGCTAACATCATTTATATAGCCGGTCACGATAACAAGCTCATTGGCAAGAGCGGCAACCTCCGGTGGTGGGTTGCTCCCGACGAGATACACTTTTGTTCCTGGTAAGGCCTGCCACACGACGGGCATGATCTCATTTATGAGCCAGATTACCGCATCCACATTCGGTAGATGTGCAAATCCACCGATAAACATAATTCCTTCCCGCTGCGCGAACGTGTTGCTGCCTGCTTGTGAAACATGTATATTCGGTACTACTTTAACATTTCTGGCCCCGCGCCTGTTCAGTTCCTCTTCCTCCGTTGCGGTTATGGCGATGGTTACATCTGCTGTTTTGGCCAGCGACATTTCCAGCTTTTCAAAAGTATTTGCCTGCTTCTGCACCTTCATTCTCTTGTGCGCATCTTCTAGAAGGTTTGCTTCGCGGCCCAGCCGGACATAGTGTAGGTCCAGGGAATCATAGATCCATTTGATCTTTGGATTGATATTAAAAATGTAGCTGTATTTCTCATTTAGATCGGGACGGCTTAGCCAGCAGATATCTACGCGGGTCAGGCATTGCTTCAGTGCGTTCTTCCATGTTCCTGATCTACCCGTTCTATAGATAACCTCAATGCCGAGTCCATTCAATAAGGTAAAATATGGTTCATTCGCCTTGCCGTTATCGGGGAAAAATATAACCTGGTAACCCAGGCGCTTAAACATCCTGAGCAGATGCAGCATCCGATTTGAACCAGAATCTTTATCATATTGTGGAAGACAGGCGTCGATGACAAGAATTGTCTTGCCTGGAAGCGTGGTACTACCCTCCTCAATCTTCTCTGCAATCTTATTATTATTCATTCAATTTGTATTGATAGATCTGTTTACTACTGCATCTACCATACCAAACTGGTTTTTTCCGAAAACGCTACATCCCCAGGCTTTTTTTCTAGCCGATTTGGCAGTTGTATGTAGCAGATTAAAGACCCATGCCGTTAATGTTCAAAAATCAGTATTTGCTGGTTGGAGCCAGTTCCGGATCGTGAACTAAACTTTCGTCTCTAAGCTGATGATAGCAAAAGGAATATATATTCTAAGTATTTTTACCCGATGAAAAAAACTGTTTCAGTAGTTATACCCAATTACAATGGAAAGAAATTATTAGAAATGTACTTGCCCTCTGTAATTAAAGCCTTGAAAAGCGGTGGTGTAACTTATGAATTGATTATTGTTGATGATTGTTCCAGGGATGATAGTGTGAAATTTATAAGCACTCAATACCCTGGCGTCAAACTGTTGATCAACAAACAAAATAAGGGATTTTCTGCAACCTGTAACCATGGGATAGCCGCGGCTACAATGGAATTGACATTTTTGCTTAATTCTGATGTGCAGTTAACACCGGACTACTTCGACAGCCAATGGAAGTATTTCCAGTTCAGCGACACCTTCGGTGTAATGGGAAGAATCATGAGTAAGGATGGGAAACGGATAGAAGATGCGGCAAGAATACTGTACTACAGTGGCTGCCGGATCAAAGCAAACCGCTTCTATTACAAGCAAAATCCCGACGAACTTTCTTATACAGCGTATCTTTCTGGAGCGAATGCTCTTGTGGACACCAAAAAGCTAAAGGAGTTGGGCGGATTTGATGAAATTTTCTCCCCGTTCAGTTCAGAGGACTCTGATTTAAGTACCCGGGCATGGCTACTGGGCTGGAAGTGTTACTATGATCATTCTTCAGTATGCTACCATCAGGTAAGTGGAAGCATCCGGAAAAACATCAAGTCCAGGTTTGTCAATACCATCTATTTTAGAAACAGGTTCATTTTTCAGCAAATTCATCTGAGTGGGGCACGGTTGACAATTTTGCCGGCCTACATCTGGACTGTAGAGGTATTGGCCAAGTTGATGATCGGTAAGTTCTGGATTTTGGAAAGTTACCGGGACTACTTGAGCAAAGGGAGTCGAATCCGCGCATCCAAGAGCAAGCTGAATGCACTTCAAGCAAAATATGCTTCATCCATCACGCTGGAAGATGTTATGGAGACGATAAATGCGTCCATTGCCGGGCAGCCGATCATTAGAGTTGGTAAATAGACTTCCAGAATTCGTATTAACATTCAATAAAGCCATCGTACAATGGAACTCAATTTCTTAAAACAGATAAACAGTAATTTCGCTCCAGCCTTTACCTATTCCATATGTACGCTTACCACCAGAGTTGAAGAGTACCACGAAATGGTTATTTCATTTCTTGCGGCAGGCTTTACAGAACAGGAGTGTGAATTTCTTTACATAGACAATTCGAAAGGGAACAATACAGATGCTTACACCGGGATCAACTGGTTTTTGTCGCATGCAAAAGGCAAGTATGTTATTTTGTGTCATCAGGATATATTGGTTGACAAAGATAACAGCGATGACTTACGCAGAAAACTTGCAGCACTGGATGAACTCGATCCAAACTGGGCGATCTGTGGAAATGCAGGAGCGGCCGGCCCCAATCATATTGTATACCATATTTCTTACCCGGATAATGTATTTAAAAGCAAAGGGAAGTTTCCGCTGAAAGTCTCTGCACTCGATGAGAATTTCCTCGTTTTGAAGAAAAGTGCATCACTTTCCGCGTCGGCTGACCTCTCAAGTTTTCATCTGTATGCAACAGACTTGTGTTTACATGCGGAGTTAAATGGCTATTCAGCATACGTTATTGACTTCAACCTGACGCATAAAAGTTATGGAAACCGGGACGAAGTCTTTAAACAATCCTGCATTGAATTCAATAGGAAGTACAATCGCTTTTTTCGAAACCGATGGATACAAAGCCCTTCGGCAGTTTTCTTTCTTTCGGGATCAAAGTTGAGGTGGCTGCATGGAAATTTTCTTACCCTATTTGTGACAAGGATGGTAAACGGGATTAAAAAAAGAAGATGATGATGTTAGAGTCTGAGCTGGTTTCTGTTGCACTTTGTACTTACAATGGAGCAGCTTATCTGGAGCAGCAGTTGTCCTCGATTGTTGCCCAGTCTTATAAAAATATAGAGATCATTGTCGTTGATGACGGCTCATCCGACGACACAATCTTCATAGTAAAGCAGTTTTTGGAACAGGATCCGAGAGTCAAGTTGTATTGTAATGCGAAAAACCTCGGCTTTAATGCCAATTTCAGCAAAGCAATAAGCCTTTGTTCCGGGGCATTTATCGCTATATCTGATCAGGATGATGTCTGGATGCCCGAGAAGATAAGTAAGATGGTCGCCAGGATTGGGGAGAATTTGCTGAGCTACCATAATTCCGGGCTGATTGATGCAGATGGAAATCAGCTTGGGAAATCCAGGTTAAGCACACATCGGTTTGTATCCGGGTTCTGCGGTAAATTGTTACTGCTAAATAACTGCGTTTCCGGTCATGCCTGTTTGTTTAGAAGAGAACTGCTCGGGATGGTACCCCCATTGCCTGCAGATTTCTACTATGACTGGTGGCTGGCCTATACGGCTGCATGCACAGGAAGGATCAATTTCAGTGCGGAAGAGCTGGTGTTGTACAGGATACATGGCAGAAGTATTACCCAGCAGGATGCGGTCGCATCTAAGTTATTGAGAATCCATCATTACGAATTGTTCAGAAGCCATCCGGGGACACCGGTGGATATTCGTTTATTCCTGGAAAAGCTTTTGGCGAAGTATATAGACAGTGCATCAAAGTCGTTTTCGTTTGGCCTGTTCTTCTTTATGATCGCACACTATCGTGTACTATTCTATACCAGAAGACGCTCTCTGTTTTCTCATCTTAAATTTATCTGGAGAGAGAGCAGCAACTAATGCTACTCTGCAAAAGTCTGCATATTGATTAATCTCTTATACATCCCGTTTTTGTTGATCAGCTCCGTATGAGTTCCGGTCTCCAAAATTTCACCTTTATCAATCACAACAATTGTATCCGCATGCTGTATGGTACTCAGGCGGTGCGCAATGACGATAGAGGTCCTGTTCTTCATCAGGTTGTTGAGTGCTTCCTGAACAAGTTTTTCAGACTCCGTGTCCAGTGC
>NZ_JAZQRL010000119.1:0-4799 GCF_045629565.1 Arcticibacter sp. | reverse complement strand
TCTTAGTAGTAACGGTTACTTTCCAATGCCTCTTCAGCAGCCGAACCAGCTTTCAGTAAAGGTAGAAGGTGCTAAGTTAAAGATAACTTCAGTATTGCCGCTAACCAGTCCTGCCTTACTCAACTATTTAAACCAAAGGGCCATCGCCACGAAACTTGTGCAACAGTATTGTGTCCAGCTGAAATATAGGTTCGAGCAGCGGGACTATTTCGGAATAGGCTTCTCTAATCTGTCCGGTGGCTACGAAATTCGTAATCCCTTTTACAAATACAGCAGCGCCCCAAAAGATATTAGCGTCTTTAAAAATGGAGGCGAGACTATCTCTGTCTTTGAAGGGTTTATGGACTTCCTCGCATTCTTAAGTGTAAAGGATAGAGAACATCAAGCTATCGACTTTCTGGTGCTCAATGGAATCGGGTTCTTTGAGAGAGCCAGATATATCATGGAGGATTACAAAAAGATCTCCCTTTATCTGGATCGGGATAAGGCAGGGATGGAGACTACCCAAAAGGCCTTAAGTATTTCACCATTGTATGAAGATCGGAGCAAAGGGTATAGCAACTTTAAAGATGTGAACGAGTGGGCCGTCCACTTAAAGGAACGACCTCACTGTAAAATAAGCCGCCGCTTAAGATGAGTAGAGTCCGAAGAAGCGAGATTGCCCTGTTCCTACAATCGGCAAGATGTCCGATTGTATCACAATCGATTTTTTATAGAAGCGCCCTCACTCCGAAGTCGTGGGCGTAGATGCGTAAATAAACAAGGAGAAAACAGATGCCTAATGACAAAATAAATCGTGAAAAGTGGCTGCATTTGAGGTTGACAGAGGATGAATTATCCAGCATCAGGCTGGCGTTTTCTAAAACTACACAGCGAAAGATGAGCGACTATGCCAGGAAGATTTTGTTAGGAAAACCTATAGTTGCTACCTATAGAAACAGCTCGCTGGACGAGCTAATGAATGAGCTCATCAGCCTGAAAAAAGACTTGAACGGAATAGCGAATAACTTTAACCAGGCGGTTCACAAACTCCATACGCTGGACCATCTGACCCAGTTTGATGAGTGGCTGTGTCGTCATGAAGAGCTTCGGAAATTGTTATTTTCCAAGATCGAAGAGATTCGTTTGGTAATGCTAAAACTGGGAGAGGAATGGTTGCGATAATTAAATCAGGAAGCTCCCTGCACCGCATTTTTAATTACAATGAACAGAAGGTGAGCCAGGGTGTAGCGCAATGTATCCTTGCGGAAAATTATCCCATGGAAGTGGAGGATTTAGGAGCCAATCAGAAGCTCAATAGGTTGCTGAACCAAGCCAGGCTGAATGAAAATGTGAAGCGCAACAGTATCCATATCTCCCTGAACTTTGCGCCGGGTGAGCAGCTTACAATGGATCAACTGGCTGAGCTTTCAAGAGATTACATGGCAGCCATTGGCTTTGCTGAGCAGCCTTTTTTGGTCTATCGCCATGATGATGCTGCGCATCCACACATCCACATCGTGACTACGAAAATCAGGCCTGATGGAAGTCGTATCGATACCCAAAACATCGGCAGGAATAAAAGTGAACCTGCCCGCCAGTTGCTGGAAAAGAATTATGGCCTCGTGAAGGCAGAAGATCAGAAAAAGGACATTTATAAAGTGAAACCCATCCTCAACGACGTAGCAGAATATGGAAAGACACCAACAAAGAGAGCGATCACTAATGTACTGGAATACGTCTTAAACCGCTACGCTTACACTTCTATCCCCGAGCTTAACGCGGTTTTGAATAACTACCATGTGATGGCCGATCGGGGTAAGGAGAACTCCAGGGTTTACCAGCACAGTGGGCTGTATTACCAGCTTACCGACAAAGGTGGAACACGAGTAGGAGTCCCCGTTAAAGCAAGCAGGATCCATTTTAATCCAGGGCTAAAATACCTGCAGCTGCAGTTCGAAAAGAATAGAGTACGCAGGAATAATGGAAAGCAGCAGCTAAAAGAAGCGATAGACCTGGTGCTTAAGAATCATCCAAAATCTATGCAGCAGCTTGTATTTCTGTTGAGGAAATCCAATGTTCAACTAGTAACAAGGGCCAATGCGGATGGTGTGATTTTCGGGTTAACCTATATTGATCATCGAAGTAAATGTGTCTTCAAAGGTAGTGCTTTAGGAAAAGCATACAGTGCAAAGGCTGTATGTGAAATAATAAATCACGCACAGGTAAACAGGGGTATTGAAGCTAATCATTCCAGGTTTGACACTGCTTCCTTTCGGGACTCGAGTAATGTTCCATCACCAGACGCATCGTTGGTACACCTGCTTACCCAGGCAGAAGAAACTTATGAGCCGCTTCCTTTCCAGTTAAAGATGTCGGGCAGAAAGAGAAAAAAAAGAAGAAAAATCAACACCTAATATTCTATCATTATGGCTATACAAACCGGAGAGAACGAACAGGCAATGCGGAAGATCCTGGACATGACCAGGTTTATCGCAATCACTATTCTATTATTGCACTTTTATCATTACTGCTATGCAATATTTGATTATTGGAACTGGACGAGCGGTTTTACGAATCGCCTTCTGAATCATATATCATCGACTGGTCTCTTTAGTTCTTTTCACAAATCCAAATGGATAGCGTTAGGATTCTTATTGATATCCCTGATGGGAGCAAAAGGAAAGAAGGACGAAAAGCTTAGCGATAAAACGGCGCTTAGCTATCTTTTCTTGGGTCTTGTTTTTTATTTCGTATCTTATTTCTTTCTTGTGGGAAGGCCTTTTATAGCTATCTATCTGATGCTTTATATGGCGGTCACCTCCCTTGGATTTCTGCTGGTGATCAGTGGCGGGACTTTACTTACGCGTATCATACGGGAGAAACTGGAAGGAGATATTTTCAATAGTGGCCAGGAGACTTTTCCGCAGGAAGAGCGGTTGCTGGAGAACGAATATTCTGTGAATCTTCCTGCCCAATATAAGCTGAAAGGAAAGATTCGCAAGAGCTGGATCAATATCATCAATGGTTTTAGGGGACTGCTCGTATTGGGTACACCTGGTTCCGGGAAGAGTTACTTCGTCATCAGGCATGTGATTACCCAGCACATTCAGAAAGGTTTTTCCATGTTTGTCTATGACTTCAAGTTTGCTGATCTTTCTGTAATTGTATATAATCACTGGCTGAAAAATAAACACCGGTATGCAATTGAACCCGAATTTTATGTGATCAATTTCGATGACCTGACCCGTACCCATCGGTGCAATCCGCTGGACGCAAAAGGGATGACTGATATTACAGATGCAGCAGAATCTGCAAGAACCATCCTTATCGGACTCAACCGGGAGTGGATCAAAAAACAGGGGGATTTCTTCGTGGAATCGGCCATCAACTTTGTAACTGCCATCATTTGGTTCTTAAAAAATATCAGGATGGAAAGTACTGCACATTACCACACGTGATCGAACTGATGCAGGTGGATTATAAGGAGTTATTCAGCCTTTTGCTGACAGAAAAAGAAATAGAAGTGCTCATTAACCCATTTATCAACGCTTATAAGAATGATGCAATGGAGCAGCTGGAGGGACAGATTGCATCTGCAAAAGTAGCGATGGCCAGGTTGTCCAGCCCACAGTTATATTATGTGCTATCGGGAAATGACTTTACCCTGGATATCAATGATCCGGTGAAACCCAAGTTGGTCTGTATGGGGAATAATCCGCAGAAGATTCAGATTTACGGCGCAGTCTTGTCACTTTATGTGAACAGATTAATCAAGCTTGTCAATCAGAAGGACAAGTTGAAAAGTAGTTTGATATTTGATGAATTTCCAACGATTTATTTGAATGGCGTAGACAGCCTGATTGCTACAGCGAGGAGTAATAAAGTGGCAACCACCTTAGGTATACAAGACCTCAGCCAGTTGAGAAAAGATTACGGAAAGGAGCAGGCAGATGTCATTATGGGAATCGTGGGAAATGTGATTTCCGGACAGGTGACAGGAGATACGGCCAAACAATTATCCGATAGGATAGGACGAATCATGCAAGACCGGGAGAGCCTTTCTATCAACAGTGGTGATACTTCTATCAGCCGTTCCAAACAGCTTGAAGCGGCAGTGCCGGCTTCTAAAATCGCGGCTTTAAGCTCTGGAGAATTTGTAGGAATGGTTGCTGATGATCCGGGTAAAAAGATAGAACTGAAAGCATTCCATGCTGAGATTTTAAATGATCATACATCTTTAAAAAAAGAAATAGACGCGTATAGGATGATTCCGGTGATCAGGCAGATATCTGAAGATAGGATTCAAACGAACTACCTGGGAATCAAATCTGATATCGATAGTATTCTGGCTAAACGTTAGCAAATTCATCCACGAATCTGTCAATGTATCGCCAACTCAAAAATAAAGGATTCTGGTTAATAAACGGTCCACCAGAAAGAAGTAGTATCTAGTATGTTCGATTTGCTAAGCAGCTTGAATGTTTTTTGCTATATCAAATTGAGCCCAGCGACACAGTGTTCTTCTCATTGATTAAAAACATAGCTTTGAATATCGGCTTTTAATCAGAAATTTGTTATTTTTACTGTTAAAAAGTTTGCAGTTTATCCCAGATTTAGATGAGTGAGTAGTTGGTGAGTTAGTGTGATTTATTTCGTTTAAATATTTGATTGTCAATTGTTTAATTCGGTTTGTTTCACTCCCTCTCTCTCCGCTGATTAAATTTATCAAAAGCAACCAAAACCCTGCGAATTGTAGGGTTTTTTGTTTTTATAATTTGCCTAAAATCGCCAATAATTCGCATATTTCTGTTGAGTAG
>NZ_JAZQRL010000118.1:0-4565 GCF_045629565.1 Arcticibacter sp. | reverse complement strand
ATTAATGGTGTTTTCGGATCCATATCAATCTAAAATGATCTTTCCTCTGAGCAATATTTAAACTTTGGCGACATTCTCAATCTCGACCTCGGCAGTCATGAAAAACCGAAGGGAAGGAAGCAACACCCTCACCGATTTTTTCTTCACCGAAATGACATTCCCCTGCATCTCTGTAAAGGGTCCGTTTAATATTCGCACCGTATCCCGCACATGTAGCGGTACAGATTCCAATTTTACATTAAAATAGTCCATCAAAAACTCCTGAATAGTCTGAATTTCGGCGGGCAAAATTACCGCTGGCTTACCCAGCCAATAGACGAAATTTACGACCCCCATGATCATTCTCACTTGTGTCATCTGACGTTCTGTGATTTTCACAAAAACGTAGGAAGTAAACAGTGGTTCTTCTACAACTTTTTTTCGATCACTCCATTGTTTCACTACCCGGTTCAGCGGGCAGTAGTTTTCAATATTGGCTTTGTTAAATTGATCTGCAACTTTTTTCTCCCAACGTGACTTGGTGTACACGGCATACCATTTGGCTTCCATAAGGTTTGTTTGAGCGTTAGCGGTTTATAGATGATCTTTGTATTACCGGGTTAGAAAGATACCGGCTACAGAGACAATGGACAGCAGCAATCCTATTCTCTGATAGGTTTGATCCAACCCTGCGAACTTGCTTTTACCGGCCTCCGCATAGATGACGTCGTTGTTTTTTAAATAATAATATGGAGAGTTAAACAAGCTTTTCTTTCTTAGGTCAACAGTGATGTACTCGCGTTCGCCATTGGTTTCCCTGATGATCATTAGTCTCCTCAAGGCTGTGATATTCAGGTCACCGGCAAGGCTTAACGCTTCAGGGATGGAGAGCTTTTCACTTTGCACTTTAAAGAGGCCGGGATGGCTCACATCGCCCAGAATGGAGATCTTGAAATTGATCAGCTTTGCGATGACGACAGGTTCTTTCAGATACGGCATTAGCCGGAGCCTGATTTCGTCACGAATTTGCGAGGTCGTCAGGTTAGCTACGTTTATGCTCCCGATAATCGGAAGCTGGATGTCTCCTTTCTGATCAACCAGATAGCCGCCATAATTTTCATTTGTTCCGTTTACTGAATTTGAGGTAAAGTTAAAAACGGCAGAAGATTCCGGATTGAGGCTACTAATGCTTATGCCTAAGATATCTTCGGGTTGGATCGTGATCGGGCTGAAATTTTGGATCCGTTCCTTTGAAGGAACCGACCGGTTTACATCCTGAAAATAAATGGACTTCTTATATGAAGTGCAGGATAACATCAAAAGACTAAATGCAATGATGCCTAGTGGCTTGTAGAGCGCGTTCATATAGGAAAAGTTAGAAAAATATAGTGTTTGGCTTAGTATTTGATAGAAGAAAACCGAGGTGATATTTGTCGGTCAGAGGAGCGGCTTTATCTTTTTACATGGCTTCGCCCTTTGTCAGTCACGACATTTTACTCTGCTGGGCCTGTATCTATTAGTTAAATCCTTGTTGGCTTTGTTGAAGTGAATTTAGCGCAAGTACATTTAATAAAAGAAAAAATTTCGTGTTCGTGTAACTTCGTGGTTATCAGTGAGAAAATGCATCTATTTATGTGAATAACCGTCCTGAAACCTTGAGAAATTTTTGCTGTTTGACATTCCCATCTTGCTGATCACGAGCAATTATCGCAGCCAGAAACACACATTTACCTTATGAATTGGACATTTCTGCATATACTTGAAGCATATATTCAGCTGAAGGATCATAGCGATTGTAGCCACCAGGGGTTAGTACTTCTAAGAAAATGTATTGCAAATCCGACATTTACCCAATAAGCCAGCCGCCGAATTTTGAGGGTCATCTTTAGACCCCAAAGTATGCCTATTTAAAAAGCTGAAACCCGTCCCGCACATCGTTCCAGAATGCATCAAGTGCAATTATCCTTGGTTTAAAGAAGGAGATCAGCTTCGGCCAATCTTCCTGCTTGTAAATACTAACATCCGGAAGTGTCTTTCGGATGGTACTAACCACTTTGTAGTTCTCATCTTGTCCATGTAAAGTCCATTCCCAGTCTTCATCCAAATAGCCGTTCAAAATGTTCTTAAACTCCTTAAATTGTTCAAACATTAATTCCTGGATACCAGGATCCGGGTGAGCGATCTCTATCGCAATGTATGCTCCCCTGGGCAAGGCTTCCATTTTAAAGTTCAGATGCCTCATACCGGTTTTGTAGTTGATCCAGTTGATCTTTTCACCCCATGGACCAGGTTGCAAACTCATGTATTTTCCGAAGGCTGTCCAGAAAGAATGTTTGATGGCGGATGCTTGACTTTTAGAAAACAAGATTGAGGTGTGATTGGTGTACTTGCAAATATACCGAAACGTGTGTGTGCCGGGTTATAAAAATGTAGGAATTCCTGCCGGCATTATCCAAATATTAGCCGCATCTTAGCCGGACCAAAGCGGGACTTTGCCCGGGTAAGGTGCGGGTAAGGTGTGGGTAGGGTGCCTGTCGGATGTCGTTACGACTCCTGCCGCCAGGCGGCCTTTTCTTCATCTTTTGTACACTCGAAAAATTGAAGATCACCAGTTCGTAAAAATGAAAAAGCCCTTACGAAAAAGGGCTCATATTCAGATTACGGAAAACCGGCGCAGCTATTTTCGCTCGACGAACTTATGAAAGGTGCTGATCTCGCCGTTCGCTTTCTTGTCCTGATACAAAAAATCAAGTTTGTTGGCTTCGAAGTCCGCGAAGAAGTCGTCCCACTCCATTTCTTCCAGATTACTGTTGTTGCTAAATTCAGGGAAATGTATTCTTAAAACTCCATCATCTTCATCTTCACCGGTACCCTTAACTCTGGAGGGAACTCCTTTCCTTTCCTCTACCCATTCCTGAATTACATGATGATCATGTGTTTGATTAGACGTACTCATAACATTAATTTTATTTCGGTTTATTTTTACACAACACGCAGTTTTCCTGTCGGTTTACAAAAGTTGTATTTTCGTGAAGGCTGCTGCTCGGTATATTTGATCAGCAGGTTCACCATTTACTTGTGCTTCTTTTTGTAAGCGGAATATGCTATCGCAATAGCCACGATAAACACAATTCCGACGATAATTGGTATAAACATAACATCAGCGTTTTAAGTAGGATATTCACATATCCCGTTTACAAGATTAGCTGTACTAACTGGCGATAGAAATTTTCTTATCGTTGTTAAGCGTACCCTGAATGTGTTTTAACATGGTCATATAGGTTTGATCCCAGGAGATGTCTTTAAGGAATCCATCTACTTCTTTAAGCCACTCCGCTGCATTCTCCCTGGTAAACTCTGCTTCTATCGCTTCTATAAACTCCTCGCAAGTTGACGCGATGTGAACGAGCTTTTTGATCCCATATGGCTTCACAACATCACGAATTGGCGTAGAAACAACTGGAATTCCGGCAGAAAGGTATTCAGGTGTCTTGGTTGGGCTGATAAAACGAGTAGACTCATTTAACTGGAACGGAATTAAAGCCATATTCCAGCCAGACAGATAGCCAGGTAGCTCTGCGTACGATTTCTGTCCGAGGTAATGAATATTCTCATTGCGGGGAAGCGTACTTTCGTCTATTTTAACAACAGGGCCAATTAGGATGATCTGCCACTCTGGTTTCAACGTTGCTATATTTCTGATTAGATCCAGGTCAAATCGTTCATCAATTACGCCATAGAATCCGATTTTAGGGCCGACTATACCGGCTTGATCTGCTGGCTCGGCAACTTGTTTCCTTGCTTGTGCAAAATGCGCTTTGTCGATACTGCTTGGAAAAGGATAAATATTGGAGTGCTGCTGTTTCTTCGCTTCAAAAAGGGAGTGTCCGCCTGTAAATACGATATCCGCTTTAGCCATAAGCTTACGTTCCAGGGTAATGAGCTCCTCTGGTGCAAATTTGAAGGCAGAAAGCTCGTCCATGCAATCGTAAACAATCATTTTTGGTTTGTATTTATCCGTAAATGAAAGTGCCATAGGTGTGTAATACCAGAATGTCCAGTTTTGTAGTTCCGTGTTCTGAAAGAATTTATCGAGTAAAGCCATCAGCGTAGAATGGACTGCTGTAGCGGGTAGACCTTCCCTTAAGTGAGGCACAATGACCGTCAGTGATGAGCTTCTTGGAGACAAGGATAAATACGCGTCATCTTTTGCATCAAAAACGGGTTCCTCGAAATAGTACACATTGGCGCTTTCAGCAAATCTGGTTAATAGGTGTTGCGGACGCTGAAATACAAAATCCCATCTAAGGTGTGAGAAGCAAATCAGACTTTTTGTCGGCATTTCTACGTAGTTTTTCATAAATACTTTTGTTAAGATAATTGTTAATTAACTCAGCTCTTCTTCACCGGCAAACAAGGGCAAGGTTTAATTTCCTGGGTTATAAATCTGTTTGCTAATAAAACCTTGATTTCGGGGGGATTGTTTGGAGGTATATACCCATTTAGTTTGTATTTAATAACGAGGCCGGTGGTTACAACTACGTAAATCATTGAGCGTTACCTTTTATTCCGGCAGATGGAATAAA
>NZ_JAZQRL010000117.1:0-52444 GCF_045629565.1 Arcticibacter sp. | reverse complement strand
TTCTTACTCAGGTCGCCGCGTATGATGCCGCCATGGGCATCCATTATTACTTTTTTGGCTTCAGTACCTCCCCGGACTGGCTTTCTTTGGCTGCGAGGAGGTACACCAGCGAAGCTGTTCCATCCATAGTGGGTTCGTTCGTACTAAAGTCACCTGTGTCATCATGATATACCGCGAGCTGCGACTGGAATTCGGCATACTCATCTTCTTTTTTCATATTAATGCCGAGTAGGTTGCCGAAGATGCTTCCGTAAACGGGACCGTCTACCAGTCCGCCATCCAGCGGGTAATTGTGGAGCACGGTGAATGAAGAGTGCGGATCTACCGGAGTATCGCCATGCGTGGGCAGGCCATAAACCATGGATGTGCCCCAGGGATTGAGTCCGAAGAGCCAGTCGAACGCCGCTTGTTCAAGTTGAAGATAGGAATTGTCTCCGCTCAGTCTGCGATACAAAACGCATTGGATCGCAAAAGCAGTAGTGAGGTTATTGGAACACCAGATAAAGGGAATGCCGCGGTAAAAAGCGTTGTCTTTCGATTTTGCCCATACTTTTTCAATGCCCTCTTTGTAGTAACTGATCAGTTTCGCTTTGTTTGCGGCATCGCTTTTTACCGCCAGCTCGTAGTGGCCGAAGTTATGAAAGGGGTACCATTGGTAATGCCTGGCGGTGTCTGCGCCCATCCAGGGAGTAACTTTCTCCTGTGCGCTATAGTTGAGGGCCTGGTGAAAATATTTTTCGTCTTGTGTAAGCTGAAAAACCGCTGCTGCACCGAGTTCCATGTCGTCTACCCAGTTGTCTTCTTCGTAGAAATAAGGAGCAGAACCTGGCGCCGTTTGCGACACCCCGGGTTTGATCAGGCCATACTGGTAGGCGGTGAGTGACTTTTTTTTCAGCTCCTGTGCCAGGGCATTATCCTGTTTTTCGAAGAGCTGAGCTCCCAGAGCGAAGGCACTGGCAAACTTTCCTGCGGTGGAAGATGTGCCTGTAGCCCTGTTTTTATATTTGTTGTAACCCTGCAGATCTCCGGTAATAAAATAGACAGGGCGACCTTTACCTCTGCCATATCCGTAGTCGACAGCGTCTTGATTGGGCAGGCGGTAACCGGCATGGTCGCGGTCGTCTGCAATCTGATTGAACATCCAGTCGCTCCGGGGGTGCATCTTCATCAGCCAGTCTAGTCCCCATTTGGCTTCATCCAGTACATCAGCTCTCCCATTGCCGCCCTCCAAACCGTTGCTTTGATGCTGGTCTGAAAAAACGTCCTGAAAATCGCGGTATGCGGCAAGCAGGTGATAGGTAGCGTTTGCCGATGTGGTAGAATATTGCAGATAATCGGATGCGTCGTGCCAGCCGCCAACCACGTTGACAGGCGTTTTTTCAGGCATCGGACCATATAGGGAGTAGCCGTCGTGTGTATGGCAGGAGTCTTTCAGGTAGGGGTTGAAGCCGCATCGCTGCTGGCGCATGTAGCGGAGGGCGAAGTCGGCAGTTCCTTTATACACCTGTTCAGAAATATTGAATTCTGGCGAACGTGCGGAGCCGACTTTTATATAATAGGTGCCAGACCTGTCAAAGTCAGAGAAGTCCAGACGGAATGACGTACTGAAGGGGCCATAAGCACCGAAGTTTTTACCTGTCTTTCGCTTGAGTACAGACTTTCCTCCTTTGGCATCTATGAGTTCAAAGAACTTCAAGTTACGGGATCCTTTATATCCCAGAACGGCTACTTTGACTCCTCCGGGGGTGTAACCCAACTGATTTATTCTGATCCAGGAGTTTTCGGGTGCTGCTGCGGAGATATTTGCAAGAAAAAGCAGCATTAAGGCAAAAAAAATAGAAGACCGGTTCATTAGCTTGCAGTTTTATGCGACAGTTTACATTTACCATATAAAATAACGCAGAAAACAGTGCATAAACAAGTCTTCTATCCGGGTTTTACCATAAAAGATAAGATCCTATAAGACCTTTTTGCATTAGATTTTTTCCGCCTGGTATCCTACAGCCTCCAGAGCCGCTACTACTTTTTCCGCAGGAACAGCTTCAGAGATGGTCAATGTCCGTTGGGGATCCTTTAAGTCAACTTCCCAGTTGCTGTCTCCTACTGCATTGTTTAGTGCATCGGTTACTTTTGCCACGCAGGCATCACACTTGATATTGGTTTTGAACTTTGTTGTTTCCATGATATTTATAATAAATTGATTTCGTATTTGTTTGTATTTGCTGCTTTAGAGCTTTGTTGTTTTGAGCCGAAGACTATTGCTGACGACAGAAACAGAACTGAGAGCCATGGCCGCCCCTGCGATCATCGGGTCCAAAAGGAAGCCGTTATACGCATAAAGCACGCCGGCTGCAAGCGGAATCCCGATGATGTTATAAATAAATGCCCAGAACAGGTTCTGGTGGATGGTTTGAACGGTTTTCCGGGATAGCCGCAGCGCCTTGGGGATAGACTGCAGATCTGAAGTAATGAGTGTTATCTTCGCCACGTCCATCGCTATATCCGAACCCTTGCCCATAGCGATGCTTACATCTGCCTGCGCCAGGGCATGGGAGTCGTTTATTCCGTCGCCCACCATGGCAACCACCTTACCCTGCCTTTGAAGTTCTTTAACGAAGTCGGCCTTTTCTGAAGGAAGTACTTCTGCCTTATACCGGGAAATCCCAACCTCTCCGGCTATCGCAGCGGCGGTTTGTTTGTTGTCCCCGGTGAGCATATAGACGTCTATTCCCATCTCTTTCAAGGTTCGGACGGCGTTTTTAGATCCGGCTTTGATTTTGTCAGAGACGGCAATTAACGCCAGAACATTGTCTTCATCTGCGAAGTAAATGACCGTATTCGCTTTTTCATGAAGCGCCCTTGCCCGGTCGGCAAGAAACACATCCAGGTGGATGTGTTTTTCATCAATCAGTTGCCTGTTTCCTGCAAAGTATGCCTCTCCAAGAAAAGTCGCCCGCACGCCTCTTGCTGTAAGGCTCTCAAAGGAGTCGTATGGAATGGCGGTGGCTCCCTTTTCCTTTAGATGTCCGACAATGGCTTCTGCCAGGGGATGTTCAGAGTGCATCTCCAGGCTATATAGAACATTACTTACCTGCTTTTTATCCATGTCAGAGAGCGCGCTCCAGACCACTTCGGTAACCTGAGGCTTTCCTTCGGTGATTGTACCGGTTTTGTCCAGGACCAGCGCATTCACTTTATGCCCAAGCTCCAGACTTTCTGCATCTTTGATCAGGACGTTATTTTCCGCCCCTTTCCCTACTCCTACCATGATCGCCGTAGGCGTGGCAAGACCCAGGGCACAGGGGCAAGCGATCACCAGCACGGTGATGGAGGTGAGCAGGGCGTGGGTAAAGGCATCCTCTCCGCCAAAGATCATCCAGGCGACAAAGGTCAGGATCGCTATGGAGATGACCACCGGCACAAATATCCCCGCCACTTTATCGACCAACTTTTGTACAGGAGCCTTGCTGCCCTGAGCCTCGCCGACCATCTTGATGATGTGTGCCAACAGGGTTTCACTTCCGACCTTTTCTGCCACGAACTGCAGACTGCCCTTCTGATTGATCGTTCCGGCAAAGAGCTTATCGTCTTTCTCCTTCCTGACAGGCACCGGCTCTCCTGTAATCATACTCTCATCAACATAAGAGCTTCCGGACAGGATAAGGCCGTCGACTGGAATACGTTCACCCGGACGCAGGACGATGACGCTGCCTGTTTGCACATCGCCGATCGGCACTTCCTTTTCTTGTCCGTTTTCAAGAACCCTTACCGTGTTTGGCTGCAGCCCCATCAGCTTTTTAATAGCGGAGGATGTATTTGACTTCGCTTTCTCTTCGAGCAGCTTGCCCAGGAGGATGAAAGCGACAATGACAGCGGCCGCTTCGAAATATACGTGCGGGTGTATTCCCCTGCTATGCCAGAACTCCGGATAGACTGTATTAAACACGCTGAAAATATAGGCGATGCCGGTGCTGAGGGCTACCAGCGTATCCATATTGGCCTTCCCATGCTGTGCCTGCTTCCAGGCATTGATATAGAAAGAGCGACCGAACCAGCATAATACCGGCAGGGTCAGCACCATAGAAACCCAGTTCGCATAGGGCATATCCATAAAGAACATGCCTATAAGGAATACCGGAAAGGCCAAAGCAGAGGCCCATATCGTACGCTGACGTATTTCCTTGTAATGCTGCAGCTGCAGGTCGCTCTGAACTTTTGACGGATCTTCTACATTGACGATAATATCATAACCCACGGAGCGAACCGCCTTCTGAAGTTCGAGAGGGTTCGTCTGCGTGTCATCAAATTCTGCCCAGGCGGTTTCATTAGCGAAATTGACTCCTGCATCCTGCACTCCCGGTGCTGTCTTTAAGATCGATTCTACGCTTGACGCACAGGAAGCACAACTCATCCCGGTTACGGGGAATGTCTGTCTGACGACTGATTTGCTTGCTGATGATTGATTCTTCATACCTGTTATCTTACACTACAAAGTTACGAACAGAGCGTGCCGATGGTTTTACATAATTCGTATGAAGCCTTATATCTTATTTTGATCACGACTAAAGAGCGCTTCCGGAAGTTTTTTAAAAAATATTTGAATTGTAATTAACACATTATCTTGATGTTGATTCCCGAAAGGAGTTACACACCTGTTTTTAGCGCTAAAATGTTTTGGAAAACCCAATAAAGCGCTTACATTTGCTCCCGCTGAGAGAGAAACAAAGCGTTTTAAACAGCAAAATATATTTTAAAATATATTTGCAAGAAAAAACAAAGTTAGTATCTTTGCAGACCCTCAACAAAGAGATCATTTAAAGATCAAAAGAGTTGAAATTCGGGGTGTAGCGTAGCCCGGTATCGCGCCACATTTGGGATGTGGAGGTCGTAGGTTCGAATCCTGCCACCCCGACATCAGGGAATAAAATCCGGAAAGATTAAACCTCTAAGTTTTATTACTTAGAGGTTTTTTTTGTGCCTGCCCCGGTAACAATACTTACCAATTCTTCACAAAATAGCGGCGTAACATACTCATAAAGACCTTAGTAACACCCTAAATAATATATTCGCCCTGAAAACTACAATGTCGCACATGATCAAAGTCTGCTGGATAACAAAGGGGCCATCGAATTACCTTACTGATGAATTCTCTGTAAGCTATCTGAAAAGTAAAGATATCGGGTACACGAATAACCTGTTGGCGGCCGATATTTTATTGGCTCCGAGTCAATTGTCACGCCGCTTCAAATTACTGCACAGTTTGCTGTTCTTTAAGAAGAAGATCGTGTGGACGAATGAACCCGCGTTTGATCGTACGTTTGAAAACTTCAGAAGTAAGGGAAAGACGGTAATGAATGCGTACAGTGGCAATGTTTTCATGCATAATCTTCATTTCCTGGGTTCATATCACTACGACTTCGATAATGACCTTGGCATAAATTTACATGATCCGCCCTCAAAACTGATGACGATAAACGATCTGAAGAAAAAGAACCAGAAGTGTCTTTGTGTCTACGGCTACCGCAATCCGGAGGAGGCTTCTATAATCTATCAGGAAGGAGAAATAAGTCTGAACGAAGCCAGACAAGATGCTGCACAATTTCTCTATGACAAAGGGATGGCCGATATAATGGGTAAAGGATGGCCTAAAGGCATTCAGATCATCGAACAGAGCGGTTACGACAGCGGTGAAAACAAATGGTGGATAAGGAAGATCGATATGCTAAAAAAGTATAAGTTCAACATTTGCTTAGAAAATACGGCCTTCCCCTATTATTGTACAGAAAAAATCTGGCATGCGATTGCTGGTGAATGCCTCCCTGTTTATAGTAGCGCCGGCAATGCTATCTACGATACATTTCCTAAAAATTCTTTCGTCGACATGTCTGAATTTGCATCTTTGGAGCAGCTGTATAACTTTTTGAAAGACATGCCGGACGAGGAATATGTGGAGAGGTATAATAAATGTCTTCAGGTGTTAAGGGAATCCTGCCGAAACAGAGTGCAAAATCCCAACATGAAGACCGACATACTGGAGAACTTTGTTCAGGAAGTTCGCGCACTCGCAGGTAAGGCTGATCCCCTGCCGAACGGCAACCGGCAAATGAGGCTCCATTCAGATATCGGTACTTAAGCAGGGCATGATTGCTCCAACCAACGTCACCACAAGCTGTCGGGACAGTGTTTCTATACCGGTTATTTCACAAGCACATGGACAGTGAGAAGAAGGTTGGGGAGAGGTTCTCGCTTGTTGTGTACTTACTTCTGATTAAAGGTCTGTAAATTCAACCATGATTTCGCGATAGTGTCATCATACGAACAACAATAACCGACCAAAAATAAACCAATCATTTATAAAGGCATCCGTCAACATTAGAAGCCGAAACTACTATGCTTTTTAACTCATTGCATTTCCTCTTCTTCTTTATCGTCGTTACACCCGCCTTCTTTCTATTGCCTCATCAGCACAGGTGGAAGCTGCTGCTAGCGGCAAGTTGTTATTTCTATATGACGTTTGTTCCGGTCTACATTTTAATCCTGGGATTTACGATCGTGGTAGACTATTTCGCCGGGATATTCATAGAGAATAATAAGGGCAGAAGAAGAAAATTCTTTTTGGTTTTAAGCCTGATTGCCAATATCGGAGTTCTCGCCATTTTTAAATACTACAACTTCCTCAATGAAAATATATCCCTCTTTTTGGGAAATACCGGCTATACAAACAACATCCCGTATCTGGATATCTTACTACCTATAGGACTCTCTTTCCATACATTTCAGGCAATGAGCTATACCATTGAGGTATATCGTGGTAATCAAAAAGCAGAACGGCATTTTGGAATCTATTCGCTATATGTGATGTTTTATCCCCAGTTAGTAGCAGGACCAATTGAACGGCCTCAGAATATCCTTCCACAACTGCATGAAGAAAAGCACCTGGAATACGAGAACGTAGTAGAAGGATTGAAGCAGATCATTTGGGGATTGTTTAAAAAAGTAGTCATCGCAGATAGATTATCGCTCTATGTGGATGCTGTCTATAATAATTCCGATCAGCACAGCGGAATAACGCTTATCGTTGCCACTGTCTTCTTCGCATTCCAGATCTACTGTGACTTCTCCGGGTATTCTGACATCGCGATAGGCTGTGCCAGGGTGATGGGCTACCGGCTGATGATTAATTTCAGGCGTCCTTACCTTGCGGCCAGTATCAAAGAGTTTTGGTCCAGGTGGCACATCTCTCTCTCCACCTGGTTCAGGGACTACCTCTATTTTCCTCTGGGCGGAAATAAAGTATCTCAGCTAAGATGGTACCTTAATCTGTTTATTGTCTTTATGGTGAGCGGTCTCTGGCATGGTGCTAACTGGACCTTTATCATCTGGGGAGCGCTACACGGGATTTATCAGATCTTCAGTGTATCGTTCAAGAATCTAAACGAACGTAATATACTGGGATATCGGCCCCTGAGCAGTGCCTTTCATGCGCTGATCACTTTTACGCTGGTCTGCTTCGCCTGGATATTCTTCAGGGCTAATGATGTTCACCAGGCATTTGCTATCTGCAAAAGTATTTTCACTTTTAAGCCTGGCGGGTTGTTTATTGGCACCCCGGAAAGCTTCGCCTATTCCCTGATCTGGATTTTGTTCCTACTGGGCGTGGAATACATTTCTGAATACTATTCTGATATCATCAAGGTGTTTAATCATCCCAACCGGGCACTGCGATATGCCGGGTATACTATCATTGTATTGTGCATCATCTTGTTTGGGGTCTTTAACGGAGGGCAGTTTATCTATTTTCAATTTTAGGCATGAAAGCATTCTACCAATTATCGATAAACGGGATTCTGCTGCTGGCTCTGTTCATCGCGGCAGACAGGGGGCTTGGAAAATTAATCGAACATTATTTCTTCACCGAAAAACAGGGAGATTCAGCTGTAACCACTCACGGGGTACTGCACACCCGTGAAGACATTCTTATTTTTGGCAGCTCGAGGGCAAGCCATCATTATATACCTGAACTTATCGGCCAGCAGACCGGTCTGTCATGCTATAACCTTGGTCGCGATGGGATGAAAATGAAGTATTACGAAACGCTCTTGAAAGCGGTTTTAAGCCATCACATACCCAAAGTTGTGATACTGGACCTGAACCTGAATGATTTTGAAGATGAAGATGACGAAGGCCAGCGGCTGACGACTGTATTCATGCCTTATATCAACAAAAACAGAGAAATCCATGATTTGATCTATACCGAGAGCAAAAAGGAATATTCGCTGGCAAATATCTCTGCCCTTTACAGGGTTAATTCTTTACCCTTGTCCATCTTACAGCACCACCTGGAAATCGGACAAAAGCAGTTTAATGGATACGAACCACTTGTGGGTGCGATGCCAAAGATCAGCAGGGCAAGGCGTATTGACAACAAACGTTATAAGGAGTCGGCCGCCAAATTAGTCGCGTTTGAGAATTTTGTTAAAGAAACACAATCCCGCAAGATAAAGCTCCATGTTTTGATCTCTCCCGGAATGAAGATTTACAAGCATAACGCCCTCAAAACGGCAGACAGCATCTTGAATAAATACAACCTGAAAGCGAACAACTATCTGGAGCTGTTCAAACCGGATGCTTATGACATGTTTTACGATGGCGCTCACTTAAACGAGGATGGTGCAAAAGCATTTACGACGACCATCGTTGCGGCACATCTTCTCTAATGTAACGATCTCCTTATGCGGGACGCAGGTTTAGCCTGATTTTTCTTGCTGACTAATCGTTGAAAGAAACCGCGGCTGGTATAAATACAGGAGACTCCAGATAGCCTGACTAAACATTTGTACCATAAAACGGATGAAAAGTGTCCTTTTTACAGATGCACGTCTGTTAAATTTGGCCTTAATTACAACCATTAAGACCTGACAACGTGAAAGAAAAAGCAGTACTTTTTACGATGGCGTTTGCGGCTCTGCTATTAACCAATTGCAGCAGCATCAGCAAGACATCGGAAACCAAACAACTATCCACTTTAAAGGATGCCTTCAAGGACGATTTTCTGATTGGAACGGCGGTTAACGTGAACCAGATTCAAGAAACGAACCCCCAGTTAACAGAAGTTGAGGTGGCGCATTTCAATGCGGTTACGCCCGAAAACATCATGAAAGCGGAGGTATTACAACCAGAAAAAGGAAGGTATGATTTTGAAATGGCCGACCAGCTGGTTGATCAGGCAAAACGACGGAACATGGTTGTCAACGCCCATGCGCTGATCTGGCATAGCCAGTTGCCGCGCTTCGTTAGACGAATGAAAGATGCTGATTCGGTCAGGCACTTTTTCAAAGATCACATCACCACCGTTGCCACACGGTACAAAGACAAAGTTTATTCATGGGATGTGGTGAACGAGGCTTTAAATGAAGACGGCACGATGCGGAAATCGATCTTTTTAGATAAGATGGGCGAAGATTTCGTCGTCGAGGCATTCCGGCTGACACAGGCCGTTTCACCCCAAACGAAGCTGTACTATAACGACTATAACATAGAACAACCAAAAAAGCGAGCTGGTGCTATCCGCCTGATTAAACAAATCCAGGCGGCTGGTGTCCGTATCGACGGTGTAGGCATACAGGGTCACTGGAATGTGAATAATATTCCGATGAAAGATATTGAAGATTCTATTCTGGAATTTGCTGCACTGGGTATTGACGTGATGTTCACAGAGCTTGATATCAGCGTGCTGCCAAATCCGTTCGAGTCTGCAACAGCAGATGTAGGCGCGCGTGCGGAATATAACGCTAAGATGAACCCTTATGCTAGCGGCTTACCTGACAGCGTTCAGAACAAGCTGGCAAAGGGCTACGAATCACTGTTCCGCCTTTTCCTGAAGCATAAAGATAAGATAGGACGCGTTACGTTATGGGGCGTTAGTGATGCCGACTCATGGCTTAATGACTGGCCGGTAAGAGGAAGAACCAATTACCCTCTGCTTTTCGACAGGGAACTAAAGCCTAAGGCTGCTTTCCATCAGCTGATGAATATTAAAAAAGACGTATCTTCAAACCAGCAAACTAACCATGTACAGCTCAAATAGCGAAACCGCGAATTCTGAAAAAGCCAGGAATGAACTACTGCCTCCAGAACTTCAGAAACTATCTGTAGTAGAGAAAATCGGCTATAGTCTGGGAGATCTTGCAGCCAACCTTATTTTCCAAACACTGATGGCATTCCTTGCCTTCTTTTATACGGATATTTACAAGATACCACCTGCCGCTGCCAGTCTGGTGATTTTAATCGGTGGTGTGGTAGGGGCCTTTTTTAATCTGGCGATGGGTGCAATTGCAGACCGGACCAACACGCGCTGGGGGAAGTTCAGGCCGTGGATATTGTGGACGGCTATTCCCTTCGGCGTTATTTCTTTACTTGCGTTCTCTACTCCCAACTTTAATGAGAGCGGAAAAATCGCGTATGCTTTTATCACGTACTTCTTGCTGGTGCTGGTTTACTCTGCCAATAACCTGCCCTATTCAGCGTTGAGCGGTGTACTGACGGGGAGTATGAAAGAGCGGAACAGCCTGGCTTCCTATCGCTTCACCGCGGTAATGGTGGCGCAATTTATCATTCAGGTACTGCTGCTTCCGTTGGCCCTATCCCTGGGCGACGGGGATAAGGCGAATGGCTTCGAAAAGGTGATGTTGGTGTTTGCGGTGACGGGGGTTATTTGTTTCATTATCACGTTCTTCACGACGAAGGAAAGGGTCGTTCCGGCGAAAGAACAGAAAACGCCGATTTTACAAGATCTGGCCGACCTCTCGAAGAACAAGCCCTGGATCATTATGCTGGTTCTTACGATATTGGTATTCATTACGCTTGCGACAAGGGGCGGCATGAACATTTTCTATTTTAAGTACTACCTCTCAGAAGCCAGCCAGGTACAGTTTCTGGAGCTTATCGGCTTTGAAGGTATAATTGGTTGGTTGGGTACCATATTTACGCCCGAAGCATTTGTGGAATTCTCGAAATCAGATAATGCGCCTTATGCGGTTGCGAGTTTAAGCAGCGCATTGAGTACCATTTCGATGATCGTGGGTATTGCCTTTTCTAAGCCGCTTGCGGATAGGTTTGGTAAACGAAACGTCTTCGGCTGGTTTCTGGCAGCGTCGGCGTTCACTTTAATTGCGATCAACTTTTTGCCGACAACCGCCGTGATCGCGGTGTTTGTTGCCCAGATTGGATTTGGCTTCCTTTATGGCATTACGACTCCTTTGTTGTGGACCATGATAGCAGACGTGGCCGACTACAGTGAGTGGAAAAATAACAGAAGAGCTACGGCCATCATATTTTCGGCCATGATATTTGGTCTGAAAGTAGGATTAAGTGTTGGCGGAGCGCTTTCAGCATGGTTGCTGGGCGTGTTTGGCTACATACCGGACGCAACCGCCCAACCGGAATCGGCTATGACCGGAATCCGGTTGCTGATGAGTGTTATTCCTGGCGGCATATTTCTGGCAGCGGCATCCTTGCTGTTCTGGTATCCGATCCGTAAAGAAACGGAGCTGGAGATAGAAAGGGATCTTGCGGCGCGGCGTTCCCAATATGCGGCTGACCAAGTGATTTAAACATAGTTCCTAATTAAAATTAATGATATGCCTGAAGATAATATTGACCATATTGATTTTGTAGAATTAAACAAGTTAGCCATTTCCAGCCCTCTGGTTAAGCATATTTATACAGCAGACCCCTCAGCCCACGTCTTTGAAGGAAAGATCTACATCTACCCTTCTCATGATATTGATGCGGGAGAGGCTTTTGATGATCTGGGAAGCCACTTTGCTATGGAGGACTATCATGTGCTTTCTATGGATAGCCCGGACGGCGAAGTAACCGATCATGGTCTTGCCCTGCATGTGAGGGATGTGCCCTGGGCGGAACGACAGATGTGGGCCCCTGATGCTGCAGAAAAAAACGGAACATATTATTTGTACTTCCCGGCAAAAAAAGCGGATAGCCTATTCCAGATTGGGGTGGCGACAAGCAGTTCGCCAGCGGGTCCTTTCGTTGCCGAGCCGGAAGCCATTGAGGGCAGCTATTCTATTGACCCCGCTGTTTTCCAGGATGATGACGGAAAGTATTACATGTATTTCGGCGGAATTTGGGGCGGACAGCTGCAGCACTACCGTGACAATCACTATAATGCAGCGTATCTGGAACCTGAAGCGCATGAAGTCGCCCTGGGACCACGTGTTGCCTTGCTTACTGACGACATGAAGCAGTTTGCGGAGCCTGTCAAAGAGCTCGTTATCACGGATGAAGACGGAAATGCGCTGTTAGCAGGAGACAATAGCCGCCGTTTTTTTGAAGCCGCCTGGATGCATAAGCACAATGGCAAATATTATTTCACCTATTCGACCGGCGATACGCATCTGATCTGCTATGCCATAGGAGACAACCCGTATGGGCCATTCAAATATTCGGGCGTGATCCTTACGCCTGTTGTAGGATGGACTTCCCACCATTCCATAGTTGAATTCAAAGGCAATTGGTACTTGTATTATCATGATTCATCCTTGTCCAGCGGGGTTACTCACCTTCGCTCGGTAAAGGTAACCCCCCTCGTTCATCAGGAAGACGGTACAATTCAGACAATAAACCCATACAGACAACCGGTTTCATAATAAGATATCTATTAATGAAAGTATTTATTCTCGCAGCAATCCAATGGTTGCTGCTTTCAACCCTTATGGCCCAGGAGGCCGTAATTTCCAGTCCGAATAAGCTTCTGACGCTGCAGGTACATGTCCGGGACGGAAAACCGATGTACGCTGTCACTTACCGGGGAAAAGTAATGCTTGAACAATCGCCGCTCGGTCTGAAAACCAATGAGGGAGACTTCAGTTCCGGGATGACGTATTTGACCAAGAAAGAAGGCTCTGTCAATAAAAAGTACAGTCAGGATAGAATAAAGCAATCGGAAATTGAATACATCGCAAATAGCCTGACCTGTACGTTTGAGAACGCACAAAAGAAACAAATCAGTATTGTATTTCAGGTGAGCAATAACGATGTCGCTTTCCGGTATGAACTGCCCGCTTGGGGAGAAAGGATGTCGTGTGTTGTAGAAAGTGAAAGTACAGGATTTAAATTCCCGTCCTCGACTACTACATTCCTGTCGCCGGTGATGAGTCCCATGACCGGTTTCGCGAGAACGGCACCAAGTTATGAAAGCTCCTATGCGGCAGATGCTCCAATGATCAGGAGCAATCCGCACGATAGAGGGTACGTCTTTCCAGGACTTTTCCGGTTAGCTAACGACGGATGGGTACTCTTGTCTGAGACCGGCGTAAGCAGTTTATACTGTGCATCGCACCTTAGCGAATATTCCAAAGATGGCGTTTATACTATTGAGTATCCTGATAGGAAAGAGAACAATGGATTCGGAAGTTCGGGAGCTGCTATCGCCCTGCCCGGGGCTACGCCATGGAGAACGATCACCCTTGGCGAGAACTTAAAGCCGATCGTTGAAACAACGATTCCTTTTGATGTGGTTGATCCTTTATATGAGCCGTCTCAAAAGTACAAGTTCGGACGTTCTACCTGGAGCTGGATCGTATGGCAGGATGCCAGTATGAACTACGAGGATCAGGTAAAATACATTGACCTGGCTGCTTCTCTTAAGTATGAGTACATACTTATAGACGCACTCTGGGACGCCAACATCGGCAAAGAGAAGATGGCGGAGTTGATCAAATATGCGAACGCTAAAGGGGTGGATGTATTTCTTTGGTATAACTCCAACGGCTCGTTTAATGATGCCCCGCAAGGACCGCGAAATAAGATGAACACCGCAATCGCGAGGAAAAAGGAAATGAAGTGGCTGCAGGACGTCGGCGTTAAGGGTCTGAAGGTGGATTTCTTCGGAGGCGACAAACAGGAGACTATGCGTTTGTATGAAGATATTCTGTCTGACGGAAACGACCATGGTTTGATGATCATTTTTCATGGAGCTACCTTGCCGAGGGGCTGGGAAAGAATGTATCCTAACTTCGTAGGAAGTGAAGCTGTCGTAGCGTCTGAGATGCTTATTTTCGTTCAGAACGTTCGCGAGGCGGAAGCCTATAACGCAACCTTACACCCTTTTATAAGGAATGCTGTGGGAAGTATGGAGTTTGGCGGAACCTTGCTCAATAAGTACCTGGTTAAAAGCAATGAAGGTAGAAATAAACGTTTAACAACTGATGCTTTTCAACTTGCTACAGCCGTATTATTTCAGAATCCTGTTCAGGTGTTTGCCCTTACACCGAATAATTTGACGGATGTTCCTGCTTTCGAAATTGATTTCATGAAGCAAGTGCCCACCACATGGGACGAGACGATTTACATTGACGGGTATCCTGGTAAATATTGTGTTATAGCCCGACGACATGGAAATGACTGGTATATAGCCGGTGCGAATGCAGAAAAGCAGGTGTTCAAGAAAAAGATCAAGCTGCCCATGCTAGCGGGAAAGAAGGTACGGCTATATGGTGACGATAAGAATAAGGAACCTTACACTAAGGATCTTGAAATCAAAAAAGGCGGAGAGCTGGAGATTGAGATGCAACCCTCGGGAGGATTTGTCTTAGCACCTGGTAAATAAAAAGACCCTGGTATCAGCTGATACCAGGGTCTTTTTATTTCTTATTAACGCCCGGATATTTTATCACTTATCCGGAAATAATCAAAGTCTGCAAACCCTCCGGTAGTTTTGGTGCCATAATTGAAGAGTCCGAACCGGTATCCCATAAAGTGGGGCATCGTATAGGACATTTGAAGTGCAGAGCCAATAGCTGTCCATGACTTGCCATCGAGACTGTAATAAAACCAGGCTTTATCTGCTCTTTGCTTGAAGTCACACTCCGCTTTCAGATAAACTACGTTTTGCGTTAAGGAAACTTTTTGAGATTCAGTCGGCTTACTACCCTTTCCTTGAACCATCACAATTGACTTGGTTCCGTTTTCTGATTTCACTCCTACCCAACCAAAATCTTTTTGGAGCAGTATGAGTCCGGCGCAATCACCGTCTTTCAGATTGGAAACGTCAAGAGCTGTTATAGCAGAAGACTCCGGTCCGAAAGTACGTTGAGTCAGCGTATTGCGGGCCATCAGAACGCTGCTGTCAATTCTTCCTGTAGTGAGTCTAAGATGCCCTTTACGCTTGGTTACGGACCACAGGCTATTTTCAGGGTTATGGTTCCATTGCCAAACCAGGGGAAGGGCCCGATCATTCTTCGTTCTATTAAATTCGTCGCTAGCGACGATACCAGGAGAGAGTCCCTTGCTTGCCGGAAGAGCCAGCGTTTCCGGAACCTTACCATTGACCCCTAATACGGGCCAACCATCTTCCCACTTCACCGGGACAAGATATGGAATGCGGCCTACCGCTCCAAAGTCGCGAAAAAGGTAAGCGTACCAGGTACCATCGGGTTTGTCAATCAAGCCGCCCTGAGCAACACCCAGGTCCTGCAAAGCGACCTTTCCTTCCCAGGGACCGGTAAGCCTATCCGCCCGGTGTATCACGACAGTCCGCATTCCGCCACTGGGCCAGGTAATGTTGAAAAGGTAGTACTTCCCGTTTATCTTAAAGAGCTGGGAGCCCTCCCCTAAACCACTGTTTCCGACAGCCTGGCTTGGCTGAGTGGAATCTTTAATAATAACTTGATTTACCCCTCCGCCTTTGATGCCTGACAGATCGTCTTTCAATTCCACCAGTTTCAGTTCCTTGTTTCCGTAAATCATATAGGCTTTGCCGTCATCATCAAAAAACAGGGAATGATCATGCAGGGAGGGGCTGAAAGAAATCTCTTTCCACGGACCTCTTTCAATATCCTGAGTCGTGTAGATATGGGTTTTACCGCTTGTAGCGGCGAATGTAGAGACATAATAAGTGCCCTTGTGGTGTCGAATGCTGCTAGCCCATGACCCTCTCCCATAAGTTGACTTTCCGTTATTCAGGTTCATCTCGTCGTTATCTACCAGTCTGTCATAGGCATAGCTGACCATGGTCCAGTTAACCAGGTCTTTCGACTTCATGATTGGCAGGCCGGGACTCATGTGCATGGTGGTACTGCTCATATAGTAGGTATCTCCGACACGGATCAGGGCAATGTCGGGAACATCTGCATGGATAATTGGGTTTTTAGCCTGTTGTGCGACTGAACTGTAATTGGCGAACAGTAGCAAAGTAAGCAGGCTCAATAGGAGTCTATTCATAATTATAAATTTAAGAAATGCAACGAATTAAATGGAGTAGCCGGGTCATATATAAATCTTGCAGCTGAAGGTTACTTCTCAGCCAGGTGGACAGCTTTGTGCCTCCGCTTAAGCAGAATATATTCAGACGGCAGCATATCAAATTTTGCCTTAAAAGCTCTGGCGAAATAGTTGGGTGTAGCGAAACCTACAGAGTAACATATTTGCCCAACGTTCATATCACTCTTTTCGAGGAGCACCGCAGCCTTATCCAGCTTTACCGAGCGGATAAATTCCACCGGAGTTTCCGCTGTCGTTTCAAGAACCTTCGAATATAGGGACCCTCTGCTCATTCCCATATGCTTGCTTAACTCTTCGACGGAAAGTTGAGGACTCGTCAGGTTATCTTCGATATATTGCAGAATCTTCTCCAGAAACTTTTCATTGTCCGACGCGACAACCGGCTCTGGTGTGATGATTTTCACCTGCTTGCTGTAAGTGCTCTTTAGCTGTTGATTTTGAGCCAGGAGGTTGCGGATCTTGATATGCAGGATTTCAAAATTGAAGGGTTTTGTCATATAGTCGCTGGCGCCTGTTCCGAGACCAATCAGCTGATTATCCTCTCCGGTCAGAGCAGTAAGCAAAATAACCGGGATATGGTTGGTACGCCTATCCGCTTTAATCTTTTTACACAGCTCCGTTCCGCTAACATGGGGCATGCTGATATCGGAAACGACCAGTTGCGGGTGTGCCGACAAGACCTTTTGCCAGCCATCTTTGCCGTTACTAGCCTCCACGACGCGGTAATAGACACTCAGGTTATCTTTCAGATAAAATCTGAAATCTTCGTTGTCCTCAACCAAAAGGATGGTAGGTAAAAGGGTGGTGGCAGTTGTGGCAGTCTCCGAAATCGAATTGTTTAAGGTTCCTTCCTCGGCGATATCGTCGTCTGGAATCGAAGTATCCGGTATTTTGCTAAGCGGTAAATGGACCGTAAAAATAGAGCCTTTGCCGGCAACGCTATTCACCTGGATGGTTCCACCATGTAATTTAACAAACTCTTTTGCGATAGACAAACCGATGCCACTTCCCTGATTGATAACCGAACCATCTGTTTCTGTCTGAAAAAACCGTTCAAAGATGCGCTCCTGTTCTTCCTCTTTCATGCCTATCCCTGAGTCTGACAGGCTAACATGCAAACCTTCGCCCTCCCGGATCTTTAGCGAGATTTCTCCGCCCTCGAGGGTAAATTTGAATGCATTAGAAAGCAGATTGAAAAAGATCCGTTCAATTTTATTGGCATCAAACGTTGTAAAATAAGACCTAACCTCACTGCTGAAGGAGAAATTAATTCGCTTCCTGTCTGCAAGATCCTTGAAAGATTCGGCGACTTCACGAACAAAGGCAACGAAGTCTCGCTCGGTGACGTGAAGTTTCTGTTCCTTTTCTTTGATGTTACGAAAGTCGAGCAACTGATTGACAAGGTTAAGCAACCGGCGGCTGTTACGCTTGATCATTTGTAATTGCTGATTCCGCGGTGAGTTCGTCTCCTGCTGTATCAACTGTTCTACAGGTCCTACAATTAGAGAGATTGGGGTGCGAAACTCATGACTCAGGTTAGTGAGGAATTTTATTTTCAGCTGGTCGAATTCACGGAGACGCTCAGATTCGCGTCTTTCCTGCTCTATCATCTGCTGGACCCGGATTCGTTCCTGCTCGCGAGCAAACCGGTCTTTTAGTTTCCGGATCCCCATGCGGCGAACGTAGACAAGAACCGAACCGATCACTAACAGATAGAAGGCGTACGCATAATATGTTAGCCAGAAAGGTGAGTGAACTACTATTTTGATGGATTTCACGGGCGTGGTCCACTCTCCCGTATCACTCGTTGCCTTTACGTAGAACACGTACTCCCCGGGATCCAGATTCGTATATATCGCAGTGTTCGACTGCCCGACCACATTCCATTCTTTATCAAAGTTCTCAAGCTTATAAGAATAGCGGCTTTCGCGAGGTGATGTATAATTCAACGCAACGAAACTTAGTGAAAAGTTCTGTTTATAATCGAGGTTGATCACTTCGGCGACCGATATATCTTCCTTGACGGGCGAATCTTCTGAAGGCTTAACGGTTTGATTTGATATTTTCAGATCCGTTAACACCACTTTTGGAACACTCTTATTAGCATATAAATCTTTGGGATGGAAGTAGTTAAACCCGTCAGTCCCACCAAAAAACAGCCGGCCGTCTGACAGTCTCAGTCCGGCACCCATTACAAAAGGGCTGCGTTGTACACCGTTATATGAAGAATAGTTTTTGAAACGCTTTGTAGCAGGATCAAAACTACTGATTCCTTTATTGGTACTCACCCAGACCTTGCCATTCTCATCCTCCAGGATCTTGTACACAACACCATTTGAAAGGCCGTCATCTTCGGAAAAGGTCACTACTTTATTAGCGTTGAGATCATAGCAGCTAAGACCTGCCATACTTCCTATCCATACCCGGCCATCCCGAGCGGCAGTTATACAATTAATATTATCAGTTGGAAGATCGGTGTTGCCTTTGTTCAACAATTTAGTATACTGGTTCAACGGGTTGTAAACGGCGATTCCGGATCCGTTAGACCCGATCCATATATTCCCTTCCCGATCCTCCTCAATAGCTCTGATATATCCGTTCAATTGAATTCTATGGCGGGCTATTCCAAGTTTGTTAAAATGAATAAAATTCTTGCGATCTCCATCAAAACAATCTACACCCTGACCGTTTGTACCTATCCAGACATTTCCGCGACTGTCGGCTTTCATGCAAAATATATCACTTCCGCTGATGTTATGCGGTCCGTCTCCAGACTTTATGTGTCTTGACTCTCCGGTTTTAGTATCGAAAACAAATAAGCCATTCAAATATGTTCCAATCCAAACTTCAGAACCCCTCTTTTCCATCGCCAGAATAGACAATGCGTTTGGAGCAAACTCGCCCAATGAAATATGTTGAAAGACCCCTGTCTCCGAGTTGAAAAGGTTGAGCCCTCCTCCATCCGTTCCGACATATACACGATTACGTCCCGCTTCAACAAAAGAGGTTACAACAGAAGCACTGAGACCCGCCGGGTCAAACCTGTTACTTTGTCTGAGGTTAAAAAACGCAAGATTTTTGTCGTACTTATTAACACCACCACGAAACGTTGCAACCCAATAAACCCCCTGCCTATCGATAAATATAGACTTCACCGATTTTCCAATCAAGCTGAAGCGGCTTCGACCGTCATGTTCTACCCTGGAAATGTCTCCTGTTGCAGGATCCAGGATATTTAAGCCATTTTCTGTACCAATCCAAAGCTTTCCATCCTGTTCCGGAGCGATGGCATACACAATGTTGCTGCTGAGAGAATTCTTGTTTGATGGTACATGATGATAATTAATAAATTCTTTCCCATTCAATTTCAAGACACTCAAACCGCTGTTTGTGCCCACCCAAATATTGCCTTTAACATCTTCAGAAATTGCAGAGACGGAATTTCCGGATAAGCTTGAAGGTTCGTTGCTATGGAGAAAGCGCAGCAATACATCTTGACGTGGCTGATAAAGGTATAAACCCCTTCTGGTTCCAAGCCACATGCGGTTGTGGCGGTCACGGAACATACTCATGATGGGCTGACTACGAATAGCTTCACCGTCTTCTTTCCTTTTGAACTTTATGGGAGCCATTAGTCCGGTCCTGGAACTCAGAATATACAGACCACCATAACCCGCTACCCAAACATCCCCATTGCCATCACTGCTGATGGAGGTGATAGCCATGTTTTTCGTTTCACGGTAATTTTTAAAGGAGTCCATTTTCCGATTGTACAGCACCAGGCCTGAACCTGTTCCTATCCACAAATTCCTGGAGCGGTCTTCATGGATAGTCAGAATTTCATTTGAGGCAATACTCGAAGAGTCGTCGCCTTTGTGCCGATATACCGTGAACTGCTGACCGTCGAATCGGTTCAGGCCATCATCCGACCCAAACCACATATATCCAAAGCTGTCCTTATGGATTGTATTTACCACATTGGAAGACAGCCCTTCCTTGCTGCTGAGGTTAATGAAGTTCAGGTTAGTTTCCTGAGAGAACACCCGGAAGGGCGTCAAAAACAAAATAATTAACCGGAGCAATAAACCTAAGGTCCTTGTAGTCATAGAAACATGGCCGTTATCATTTATTACTTAGCCCGGGATGTTTCATCATCACCACTATACCCAAACCACTTGAATGCAGCTGAATTCTGGGAACTCTTCCCTTCAGATGTGGCATACATCGCAAATAAAGAACCGACAAAACCTCCAGCTTCCAGGGTACTTAAATATTTTCCGTCCAGCCCGCCCTGTAGCAGATTCCATTTGTTCTTTTGAGTCGAAAACCAGAACGAGTACTTATCTTTGTCAGCGCTTATTTTAAGGAATAGCGGATCAGTCGGTTTTGAAAGAAGCTCTTGCTTGACCAAAATCATGCTTTTGCTCACCCGATCGGCCTTAAACAACTGAACCACCGCCTTACCCTCCGAGATCGACTTGCAGATATAGTAGAAATGCGTTTCATTTTGAAATATGAGCATGCCCGCCTTCTCGTTCTCTGACTTAGCAGTAAAATTCAACTCTGTAGAGGCTTCACAGGTCAGGTGTTGCTGACGCTTGCCTATAAACGCCGGATTCCCTGCTCCCATAGCTGTTTCGGGCAACAATTTCATTGTCAGGTAACCTTTTTTTTCTTTCAAACTATACCATGACGTGTCGAGGGTTCGGAGAAAAAGAAACTGGGAATGGAGACTATCCTTGAAATCAATCGTGTACTTAAAGTTACCATTCATGGGTAATGCCCCTGGGAACTTAACCTCTTTCCAGCTTACCGGATAATTGTACAGAACCTCTTCGTGGTCAGGATTGATCACCGGCCATCCTTCGATCCATTTTACGGGGGCTATAAACGTTTCCCTTCCTGTATTATAGTAGTCGCCTTCATAGGGTCTGACAGCGATAAATATCGCATAGGTCTTGCCATCCGGACCTTCAACAAGATCAGCATGTCCTGTGGATGTGATCGGATTTTTCCTATTCGGATCCAGGTGGCGCTGGGTAAGAATAGGATTCTTTTCATAAGGGATATATGGACCTTTTACATTCTTGCTTCGAAGGATAACTTCGGAGTGATTTACGGCTGTTCCACCCTCAGCTGCCATCAGGTAATACCATCCTTCTCTTTTGTAAATATGAGGTCCTTCAATCCATACCGGCTTGGTGCTAATATCAACACCTCCATTTACCAGCAAGGTTTCCTCTCCCTTCACCTTTAAATTGATAGGATCAAATTCAAACATTCTAAGCGTTCGGTGGCCGTCGTATAAAGGCTTATTCTCCGGTGGATTACTGTTATAGATGATATAGGCTTTGTCTCCTTCGAAGTACAAAGAGGGGTCTATACCGTGCACTTCCTTAATCCAGACCGGGTCGCTCCACGGCCCTGCGGGATTCTTTGCGGTAACGACGAAGTTGCCTCCGTTATCTATATCGGTACAGGTTACGTAAAACAAACCTTCATGATAGCTGATAGAAGGCGCAAATAGCCCCCTGCTCACGGTCTCTCCCATGAAATCCATTTGCGAAGGCCGGCTGATTACATTTCCAATCTGTCGCCAGTTCTTTAAATCCTGGCTATGCAATACCGGTATCCCCGGGAAATAGGAGAATGTTGAATTAACAATATAATAATCCGGCCCCACTTTACATATAGCGGGATCGGGATAAAATCCTGCCAAAATGGGATTAGGTAAGGTCATCTGTGCGAAACCCTGATGAAACAGACATATCAGGAAAATCAGAAACAAGGAAGAAAAACGGTTCATAAACGACAGCGTGTCTTTGGTTAATTAATAGTCATAAATGTAGCTTTGCCGTCGAAATTATGCTGGTCATTATTGTAGGAATAAGTAGTACAAATGTTCAACATGAAGCGTTTGAAGCAAATATATACTGTCACTATCAAAAAACTGACGGCTGAGAAGCTATTTCTGCCATTAACTAGTCCGCGCAACCCTGCGATTACGCGCTGATCACGAGAAGAAAAAGTTTTAAGACCGAAAATCGAATCACACTCTGGAAACTGAACCGATCTATTTCAGCACGCCCAATTCTTTCCCTACCTCTGTGAAGGCAGCAACAGCCTTATCCAGATTTTCCCGTGAATGAGCCGCCGAAAGCTGGACCCTGATTCGGGCTTTTCCCTTAGGCACCACCGGAAAGAAAAATCCAATAACGTAGATCCCCCTGGATAGCAATCTGCTGGCAAACTCCTGCGCTAGTTCAGCGTCATACAACATAACCGGAACGATCGGATGTTCACCGGGGGGTATATCGAAGCCGGCTGTCGTCATTTTCTCTCTGAAGTACAAGGTATTCTGTTCCAACTGATCACGCAATGCTGTTGTCCCCGACAACATATCCAATACGGCGATGGAAGCTCCGACAATAGACGGTGCTAAAGAATTTGAGAAAAGATACGGCCGGGAGCGCTGTCTGAGCATTTCAACAATCTCTTTTTTAGCAGATGTAAAGCCACCCATCGCGCCTCCGAGGGCTTTTCCCAATGTACCGGTTATAATGTCTACCCTACCCATGACACCACGGTATTCATGAGTACCACGGCCAGTTTTGCCAATGAATCCTGACGAATGGCTTTCGTCTACCATCACCAGGGCCCTATACCGGTCTGCCAGATCACAGATCTTATCGAGTTGCGCAATAGTTCCGTCCATGGAGAAAGACCCGTCCGTAACAATAATGCGGTGCCTGCACGCTGAGCTTTCCTGCAAACATCTTTCCAGGTCCGCCATATTATTGTGGCTATAGCGAAAGCGCTGCGCCTTACAAAGTCTTACGCCATCGATAATAGATGCATGATTGAGCGCGTCAGAAATTATGGCATCCTGCTCATTAAATAGCGGTTCAAACACGCCGCCATTTGCATCAAACGCAGCCGCATACAGTATCGTATCTTCCGTTCCCAGGAACCGGGCTAGCTTATGCTCAAGCGTTTTATGAATATCCTGGGTACCGCAGATGAAACGTACCGATGACATGCCATAGCCGTGTTCATCAATTGCCTTTTTTGCAGCTTCGATCACCTTGGGATGCGAAGAAAGCCCCAGGTAATTATTCGCGCAAAAGTTAAGTACTTCTTCTGATTCAGTCGTGCTGATCGCAGCACCCTGTGCCGTGGTAATGATCCGCTCATTTTTGAACAAGCCAGCTGCTTTTATTTCAGCCAGTTCTTTTTCTAAAACTGGTTTTAGGGTTTCATACATATCGTTAATGTTAGCTTTCTAAACAGTTATTTTAATACCTCTCAGCATTTCGTCTACCATGTCTTCCAGATCAAACTCTGGTTTCCAGCCCCAGTCTTCTCTTGCCATATGATCATCTATACTTCCAGGCCAGCTTTCAGCAATCTGCTGTCGGAAGTCCGGGGCATAGGCAATCCTGAACTCCGGAATACGTTTTGCGATAGCCTGCGCAATCTCCGCCGGCGTAAAGCTAAGCCCTGCCAGATTATAAGACGTACGTACAGTGAGATTTTCCGCATTCGCGTCCATCAGTTCCATCGTAGCTCTGATCGCGTCAGACATATACATCATCGGAAGCAGTGTATTAGCCTCCAGGTAACACACATATTCAGCGGTTTCCACCGCTTTATGAAATATGTCGACCGCATAATCCGTAGTCCCTCCTCCCGGAGCTGCGAGATAGCTGATAAGGCCGGGAAAACGCAGGCTGCGCACATCCAGCCCAAACTTCTTATGGTAGTAGTTGCACCAGTACTCGCCCGCACATTTACTTATGCCATATACGGTTGTCGGTTCGGTTACGGCTTGCTGCGGACAGTTCTCTTTAGGCGAGTCAGGACCGAAAACAGCGATACTACTTGGCCAGAAAACTTTTTCAACACCCGCCGCCACGGCTACATCAAGGACATTCAGCAGCCCCTGCATATTGATTTGCCAGGCCAGCTGAGGTTCCTTTTCCCCTGTGGCCGAAAGCACCGCTGCCAGATGGTAAATTTGTGATATATCCTCATGCGCTACAATCTGTGAAAGAAGGGCTTTATCAAGAACATCTAGCTGAACATACGGGTTTCCGGGACCGGCATGACTAGCAGCACTTAGCCTGTCTCCGGCTATCACCTGAGCGCTTCCATAACGTTCGCGAAGCGCATGGGTCAATTCACTTCCGATTTGTCCGCATGCACCAATCACCAATATCTTCCCTGTTCTGTTCATGACTATCTTTTTTAAACATCCGCAGCTGACAATTGTTCGGGTGTCTGTTGAGCACAAAACTGATAATTGCTAGTATTTAATCCTATACCAGACATATAATTTAGAATATTTTTCTATTATTACCTCCGCATTCGCCCAATTATTCTGATTTTTAACATTTCCAATCAGCAATATCAGAAATTTAGTCTCTATGACCCTCGACCCTACAGACCTTAAAATACTTGAACTGTTGCAGAAGGATGCACGGATGACCATTAAGCAACTCGCTTTGGTGCTGAAACGATCACATACTCCGGTTTTCGAACGAGTAAAGCGGCTGGAGGAAAAAGGATATATCAAACGCTATGTGGCAATCGTAGACCGCAGGATGATTGGCAAAAATCTAATCGCATTTACGCATGTTCAGCTCAAGGAGCATTCCCAGGAGATACTCAGCAACTTTGAAGCGGAGGTCATCAAATTTTCGGAAGTAATGGAATGTTATCACATGACAGGAGCTTTCGATTTCATTCTTAAGATCGCATTGAAAGATATGGACGCCTATCACCAGTTCCTGATGGGTAAGCTGTCCAAGCTGCCGAACATCGGAACCCTTCAAAGCTTGTTCGTGATGTCGGAAGCGAAGAACGAAACCGCTTATGAGCTTGGGGATTCTAGCAGTTAACACACTTCCAGACAAACATTTTAAGATTTTTCAGGGTTTATCCTTTTCAACATGAAAAATTTTAAAGTCGTCCTTACTGCATTTATACTCTCCATTTGCCTGATTTGCAACCTGCACGCTCAGATAAATGCGCCAGTCGACTCCCTGAAAGCCGATTCCCTTCATAGCACTACTGCTGCAACGATTCCAACGTACGCTTCACAGTATGACGTAGGCGACCTGATCCGCGACGTACTCCGCCCGGGCCGGGAGCCTAAACCAGTCAGTGAGAAATCTGGAATCACCATGATGCCCAATGTGGCCTATAATCCCAGCATCGGCGCCCAGATAGGCATTAAGGCGGTTGCGGGCAAAGTTCTGGGCAGAGAGAAGAACACCCTGATGTCGGTAGCTGCTACATCAGCATCCGCCACCACCAAAGGAATTTTATATTTCTATATCAGCCATAATGTATTCACCTCAGGCAACAAATGGAACCTTCAGGGCAGCCTGGTGGCTGCAAAGACGGTCACTCCAGACTTCGGGATGGGTATTGGTGTGCCTGCCGGCAATAATGAACTTGATGAAATCCTGTCCAACCCTGAAAGAACCGGATATGTCCTTCACGCCGAATTTTATAATTTTCGCGAGAAGGTCTATAAACAAATTGTCAAAGGATTGTTTCTCGGAGCCGGGGTCTCATTTGACATCCGCAGAAACGTCATAGACAAAACCACGTCGAATGAATTAACCCCATACAATATTTACAGTGACCGATACGGGTTTGATCGCGACGGTTATACTTCAAACGCATTATTATTCAGTGCACAGTACACGAGCCGCGATAACCAGAACCGGGCTTATAAAGGCATACATGCAGACCTGGGCATCCGCGCCAATCAAACCTGGATGGGAAGCTCCAGAAGCGCTTTACAGCTGACATCAGATTTCAGAAAATACTGGAGCTTGTCGCGCCGCAACCCTGAACACGTCATTGCCTTCTGGAATTTTGGCTCTTATGTACTCAGTGGCAAGCTCCCCTATCTGGAACTTCCGGGTACAGGCAAAGACCCAAGCGGAAGAAGTGGAAGAGGCTATACGATCGCTTACTTCAAGGGGCCCAAGTATATCACCTCAGAGGTGGAATACCGCTTCCCGATCACAAAGAATAAGTTCCTCAGCGGCGTTACCTTTTTCAATATTCAATCGGCAAGTGACGACCTCGGCACCAAGCTGTTTGATAAATGGCAACCCGGTGGCGGAGCCGGACTCCGGGTCCTATTCAACAAAGCTACGCGGACGAATCTATGTATTGATTATGCATTTGGCAGATATGGGAGAAAAGGGCTGTTTCTGGGTTTGAATGAAGCCTTTTAAATACTCATTTCACTGATCGCCTCTGTAAGCACTTTCCTTTATCTTTGCCGGATGAAGTCTGGCATTTACAGCTCGAAATATTTTATTGGGATAAGCTTATTACTGCTTCTGATCTTTACAGGTATAGCATTAGTGCTTAAAGATAAATTCACCTCGCGAACCGAAAGGATCAGCACAGACTTTGCAACACAAATATTCAAGCTTCAGTCCCTCGTTCTCCGGGATGAATTTAATAACATTCTGGAGGGTCATCAGACGGCCAAAGAACTTGTCGCCCAGATCAAAACCGACGCCGATCTTGAACACGCTCTGCCTGGCTTAAGCAAGCTTCTCACGGGGGGCCCAAAGGTGAGTAACGGCTGGTACGCAATAGTCAGGAAGCAGGACACATTGATTCGTTGGATAGACAAAACGACTGGAGAGACAAAGGCCGCAGACCCGCGTCTGGAGAACTGGATCCTTGAATGCATCAGAAGCAGCGATACTACCCGCAACAAAGGCGACCTGATCCAAGTAGCCGATGCTTTGCATTGGGTAGAGGCGTCCATGCATCCGATTCAAGGCACGGTAACGCTCTTTTTTGGAATTGACATCCAGCTGTCCGAACTTCAGCAACATCTATGGACCGTAAATGGAGAAGGCAGGGCAATTGCAACAATCGTAGATAACCGAGGCTACTACATCAGCAATCCTGAAGAAACACTCGTTGGCACCAAACTTCCTGATTCCCTTATGAAATTTAGCGGGCAAACCATGCTTGCTGACAGTGTGAGCAGCTACGAAGCGAACTACTCGAGCTTTCTGCAACTTCCTGTGATCCGATACTATACCCCATTCCGCGTCGGATCCATGAACTGGACAATGATTGTAGACACACCACTTTTTCTGGTTGTTGAGGACACTCAGGCAATTGAACGATACATACTGATCATTTTCGTTACCAGTGCGCTGATCATTCTCTTTTTTGTCGGCATTTCGCAAGCCAAGTGGCAGCAAGAATTCATGTTAAGACAGGAAGCAGAAATGAGCAAACAACGTCTCACACTGGAAAAACAAGCGCTGCTCTTAACCACAGAAAAACAAAAGACGGAAAACGCTCTGCTTCAGCTCGACAAGCTCAAAGAAAAAGTAGACCCACACTTTCTATTTAACTCCCTCACCTCGCTGAACGGTCTAATTGAAGAGCAACCTGAATTGGCGAAGTCTTTCGTAGTAAAGCTTTCGAGAGTCTATCGTTACGTACTGGACCCTCCTGAAAGCGGACTCGCAGAAGTATCTCAAGAGATGAGATTTGCAAACGAATACTTCTTCCTGCTACAGATCCGCTTCGGAGCGGCACTCGCTCCTCTCAGCATAGACATTCATAAAGACCACACGAACACGTTGTTGCCATTTATGAGTATTCAGACGCTCATCGAAAATGCTGTAAAACATAATGTCGTTTCAAAATCCGCCCCCCTTCAGATCGACATTAAAAGCAACCATGAGGGAATAATAGTCACCAATAACCTTCAGCTTCGCCAGGACCAAAAGACCTCTGGCAAACACGGACTTAAGTACCTCGAAAAGACATTCACTTTTTTCAAAGTGTCTGGTTTTAAATACGGAATAGAAGGTGATAAGTTCGTATGCTTCCTGCCGCTGGTTAAACTCCAAAATACCCTCGCTCCTTAAATCTGCACTTTCACTCCGCGAATCAACGGTTTCACGCCAGGTAGTTTTAATAACTGCATATTAAGCATGATTTTGGAGTATGATTCTGATTACGAACGTCCTCAAGACTGTACTAATAACCCTCCTTTTATGCTCGTTTAATACGCCGGGATTCACACAAAATCCAAAAAAGACACCCAGGATAAAAAGCACCAAGGCCGCGACCGACACCGTAAAGAAAAGCGATGCAGACAGCACCGCAAACAAGGGTCTGAAAAACTACAAGGAATTACTTAAAAAAGCTATAACCTCAAAGGGGTTATTCAAGGTTCACCAAATCGACACCGATTACTATTTTGAAATTCCGCTTTCGCTGATGAATAAGGACTTTTTGGTCGTTAACAAGATATCCACCGTACCACTGGCCCTCAATGAATCAGGAGTAAACAAGGGAATGAACTTTGACAACAAAGTCATACGCTTTTCCAGGAACACCCTTGCCAACACTATTTGGGTAAATACTATCGTCCCACAAGTCGAATCAGCTGAGGAAGACGCGATAACCCGTTCTGTCCGCGATAACTTTACCGGCTCGGTTATAGAATCGTTTAAAATTGAAGCGTACTCTTCGGATTCGAGCGCAGTGGTGATCAAGACAAACCGGGTATTCGATGGTACGGAAAAGAGCTTTAACGATGTATTTACAGACATTGGATTGGGTACATCTGCAAAGGCATCATTGTCAGGGATCGAACGCATCAAAACCTTTCCTGAAAACATAGTGGTACGCGCACTTCTCAGCACCAGGGTTACAGAAGGTCAAAGTAGTATTCCGGTGAGCGTTACCGTAACGACCAATCTGGTATTGCTACCAGAAAAGCCCCTACAGCCCCGTTTTGCAGATAAGAGAGTCGGGTTTTTCAGTGTTCCCCGATGGTACTTCTCCGACACCCAGCACAAAATGGAGAAAAGAGAGCTGGTGACCCGCTGGCGTATGGAACCTAAGCCTGAAGACAGGCAGCGTTACCTCCGCGGAGAACTCGTTGAACCTGCCCGGCCGATCATCTACTATATTGATCCCTCTACCCCACCCGTGTGGAGAAGTTATATCAAGGCCGGTGTAACCGACTGGCAGAAAGCTTTCGAGCAGGCCGGCTTCAAAAACGCTATCCAGGCAAGAGAGGTTACAGACACGACCGACTATGACGGAGATGACATACGCTATTCGGAGATCACCTATGCTGCATCACCGAAATCAAATGCGATGGGCCCCTCCGTCGTGGATCCCCGCACAGGAGAAATATTGGAGGCAGATGTGATCTGGTGGCACAACGTGATGACCTCGCTTCAGTACTGGATGCGTATTCAGACCGGCATTATTGACACCGGCGCAAGAGGCAACAAACTTTCGGATGATCACATGGGAAATGCAATCCGGTTTGCTTCCTCACATGAGATCGGACATACCCTGGGCTTGAAACACAACATGAGCGCTTCAGCTGCTTTTCCGGTAGACTCGCTAAGATCCGCCAGTTTCACCAACCGTATGGGAGGAACTGCCTCATCCATCATGGATTACGCCCGCTTCAACTATGTTGCCCAACCAGAAGACAATGTAACAAATATTACACCGCAGATTGGCGTTTATGATAAGTATGCTATTGCCTGGGCGTATCGCTGGCTGGATGTCAAAGACCCTCGGGAAGAGCTACCCATTCTGCGCGACTGGATCCGCAAACATCAGCATGATCCACTCTATCATTTCGGCGAACAGCAGTCTACGCTGAATGTCGTTGATCCGCGCTCCCAGTCAGAAGATCTCGGCGATGATGCAGTTAAGGCAAGCCGCTATGGCCTGGCTAACCTCAAAAGAGCAATCCCTCAGCTGATGGACTGGTCGGCTTCAGACGATGAAGACTTTTATCAAACGGGCAAGCTCTACATGGCGGCATTGTATCAGTGGCAGACCTATGCCGAACATGTCATCGCCAATGTGGGAGGCTACTATCTGGAAAATCCGGTCAAGGGCGACGGTAAAGACGCTTATACCCCTGTACCAAAGGACAAGCAACGCAGCGCGGTTAATTATGTCAAAGAAGAAGTCCTGCGGATGCCTGCATGGCTTTTTAATGCCGAGCTCCTCAAGAAAACCTTTCCTGTCAAAGATACACCGCTTGGCCCTTTCGAATATGGCCCTTACAATATGCAGCGCGAATACCAATACAGTTTGATCTACAGCCTGTTGAGCAATGAACGCCTGCTGCGGATGCTTGAAATGGAGGTAATGAAAGGTGAGAAAAACGTCTATACCACTTCCGAATTATTCAAAGAGCTCAGGACGGAGATTTTCAGACCAACCACAAAGGGAAACGCGCTGAGCATTGCAGAAAGAACATTACAACAGAACTATATTGACGCACTTCTCGTAAGCACAGATAAGATGCTGGAAAAAGTAACGAAAAAAGGCCTGCAGTCACCAGAACTGTCACACCTGCCCCATACCTGCAATCTGGGAGTCGAAACGAACAGTCTGCGCAATATCTATGTAAGCTCCATGACCCGCACATCCGCTGTATCAACAGCAAAGCGCGGAGAACTTCTGCGGGTACTATCCATCCTGGAGAAGAACAGCAGATCCTCCCATGAGGCAACAGCGAATCACTATCAGGATCTCATCCTCCGTATTCGCCAGAACCTCCAGTTAAATCAGAAACTTTAATCATCAATCACACATAATGAATAGATTTTTACTCATATTGCTCCTTTTACTGAGCTTTTCGCATGCCGGCTACAGTCAGAGCCGAAGCACCGTAAGCGGTGTAGTACTAGACGCCGAAGGGCTGCCGCTGCCAGGCGCCTCCGTATACGTCGACAAATCAAGTATCGGCCAGGAGACCGGCACTCCGGGAGTTATTCAGAATTCTGCCATCGGAACGACAACCAATGTAAAGGGCGAGTTCACCCTCCAGGTACCTGAAGGCACCACCCATTTGCGGGTAAGCTTTCTGGGATTCAACTCCGTTCTTGTCAGCATAAAGAATAAGACCAGCGTCAGGGTGGTTCTGAGCAGCAATGACAACAACCTGCAGGAAGTGACTGTCAACGGCTATACCAGCATATCAAAGAGAAAAAATACGACAGCGATAGCAGTAGTCGATTTCGAAAAGATCCGCCAGGTGGGTGTCTCCGGTATTGACCAGATGCTCGAAGGTCAGGTTGCAGGTGTTGCCGTTACTACTCTAAACGGCGGACCTTCTGCGGCTCCTAAGATTCGAATCCGCGGAACGGTTTCCTTGAATGGCAGTCAGGACCCTCTATGGGTGTTGGATGGTATTCCTCTTGAAGGGACCAATCTCCCGAACGTGTATGATAAGGATAACATTGACGAATTGCGCAATTTACCTATTGCTGGTTTAAACCCCGATGACATAGCGGACATTACGATATTGAAGGATGCTGCAGCTACAGCGATATATGGTGCCAGAGCGGCTAATGGGGTTATCGTCGTCACTACCAAGAGAGGAAAACAAGGACCTGTAGCCGTCAGTTTTAACGCCAACACCTTCATTACCGATCGTCCGGACCTCAGCAAACTGAACCTGATGAATTCCAATGAGAAAGTTGATTTCGAACTTGGTTTAGCAGGGCGCACAGACCTTGATTACAGACTAAATCAGGGATCTGTTGCCCGTATTCTTAACCAAAGCAATGAGCTGCAAAACTATCAGAGTAATGGATTCGGAGCGCTTAGTACTGCAACACAGCAGGCTATCAATGACCTTCGGAATAACCATACAAACTGGGGCAACGAGCTCTATCAAACATCTGTAAACCAGCAGTACGGATTGAGCTTTTCAGGTGGTAATGACCAGGCAACCTATTTTCTTTCTTCGGGCTATTACAATGAAAAAGGCGCTACAAAAGGAACGGGGCTTGAACGGTATAATGTTACTCTCAGAACAGACTACAAGCTGTCTGACAAACTAACTTTAGGGGCAGCAATATTCGGATCTCAGTCAAACAGGAAAAGCTACCTGACCGAAACCGCTGCATTTACTAATCCGGCAAAATACTCACGCAATGTGAACCCCTATCAGCCGGTCAGAAATGCGGCAGGGGCTTACGAATACGATCTTGATATTTTCGGAACAAGCAACCTGACAGGGGACGTTTACATCCCGTTCAACATGCTTGAAGAAAGGGAGAACACGAAATATGCTCTCGATAATAAAAGCATAAAAGGGCTTGTAGACCTTAACTACAAAGTGTACAAAGATTTGAAGCTCAGATCAGAACTGGGTATCCAGATGGAGGAAACCGCCATCGAAAAATTTGGGTCTCCACATTCATACTTTGGCCGAAAATACAGAGAAGACACCAGATACTATAACTCAGCATCAAAACAGTATCAATATTTCCTGCCTGAAGGCGGAATCATCCAGAATCAGCAAACGTCATTCTTTCAGTACAACTGGAAAACGATGCTGGAGTACTCAAAAGTAATTGCTGAGAAGCATGAGATTGAAGCGCTCGCCGGAACGGAATTAAGACGGAACAACAACAGCGACATCTTGACGAAAGGTTTCGGATACGATGAAAGGACCTTGACTAACCAGAACATCGTGTTTCCGAGTGCCGACCTTGCCGACAACGCAAAATACCGCACGTATCAAAAGCTGGAAAACGAGAACGCATTCGCATCCTTTTTCGGAACTTTATCTTACACATATGATCGTCGGTATACGCTTTACGGAAGCATAAGATATGATGGATCAGACCTTTTCGGAGTAGACCCTAAATACAGGTACCTCCCTATATACTCGGTTTCCGGAGCATGGAATGCCAAAGAAGAAGCATTCTTCAGGAACGTGTCATGGCTATCGAATTTGAGAGTACGTAGCTCATACGGCCTGCAAGGCAATATTGACAAGAACACCTCTCCTTTTGTTGTAGGAAATTACGACAAAGGCTCGATTCTACCGGGGGGTAACGAAACCAACATTAATGTCACCAGCCCTCCCAATGACAAGCTACGGTGGGAGAAAACAAGCACATTCAATGCAGGTCTTGATCTGGGAGTATTTAATCATGCTATTCAGTTTACCCTCGATTATTATAACCGAAACAGTAAAGACCTTATCGGTACAGAAGCGCTGCCACTTGAAACAGGATTTGAATTCACGCAGTCAAATTTTGCACGTGTCAACAATAAAGGCCTTGAGCTTTCTATTTCAACAAGAAATATAAGCTCCAACAAGTTTAGCTGGTCAACGGATTTAAACATAGCTCATAATAAGAGTAAAGTACTTCGTGAGAAGGTTAGGGATAACCAATATACGCCGTCTCGTGAAGGCTATCCGGTAAATGCATTATTTGTTATCAAAACTGCCGGCTTAGACGCAAACGGCATACCGCAATTTGTTCAAAAAAATGGAGATGTGGTTTCTTTAGAGGCATTCTATAAACTGTATGACCCATACGCAGATTTCTTCCCGGGCCTACTTAGCCAAAGCGCGCTAACTGCTACAGAATACCAAGGTCTGTTCAGCTATGCGGGAGACCGGGACCCGAAATATGTTGGCGGTCTGATCAACCGTTTCAGGTATGCCAATTTTGATCTTTCCGTGTCTGCAATATTTAATCTTGATCGAATGGTACAAGGAGAAGCGCCTTACAACCCCGCACTCGTTGACCGCGGCCAAAATTACTCCAGAAATATTCTGAACGCCTGGACGCCTCAAAACACCGGTGCTACTTTACCACAAATTATCGGAAGCTATGCAGGTGATGGAGAACGCTGGATGGCATATAACTGGCTAAACAACGGCGACCAGATTTCTTCTTATAACAACCTCGACATATTTGCCAGAAAGATCAGCTATGTTCGGATCAACAGCATCAGATTGGGTTACACATTGCCTGCCGCGGTTTCCAGAAAAGTAAAAGCTAACACTTTGCGCTTCAATATAGAAGGCAGAAATCTGTTCGTCTTCGGAAGCGACTATAAGGGCTATTTCGATCCAGAGACCTACGGTAACATTTACACGCAGCCCATTTCAAAAACCATTTCATTCGGCTTAAACGCATCATTCTAACGACAAAATAATGAAGAAACAATTTTCTATATACATGCTCCTGCTGTCTATGATTGCCTTCAGCAGCTGCGATAAATATCTTGACATCGAGCCTACGGGCCGGGTTATACCCACCACAAGCGAAGACTTCAGAGCTCTCTTGTCAACAGCCTACAAGAACTTCTCTGATCACAAATCTTTATTAGCCATAAGAACAGACGAGATCTTACTTGATGAGTATAGCTACGACTACTCGAGTCTTCGCGATATCTATAAATGGAATGATAACAACCCCGACGCAGTAACCATAGAATTCCCTTACCAGCGTCTGTATACAACCATCTTCTATGCCAACGAGGTTATTGCCCAGGTAGAGAACCGGGTCGGGGTAAATGAAGAAACCGCACAGATGAAAGGTGAAGCCTACTTATTAAGAGCTTACTGCCATTTTGAACTGCTGAATATGTATGCCCAAACCTACAATAAAAATACAGCGGGAACCGATCGGGGCGTTCCCATATCGTTACAGATGGACTTGGAGGAAAACTATGTCCCTGCAACTATCGAAGAAGTATACGCCCAGGTCCTGACTGATATTGAGGATGGAAAGAAACACCTTAATGTTGAAAATTTCCCTACCGGAAAGAACTATCGTTTCACTACCCGCGCTGCACTGGCATTAGAGGCAAGAGTAAACGAGTTCAAGGGCGACTGGAACGCAGCCTTGGCAGCATCCGAAAAAGGCCTTCAAATGAATAACCAACTCGAAGACCTCAATATAGCTGGCTCGTTGCTACCTAATCATTACATGTCTGTTGAGAATATCATGTCAATGGAAAAAACATTTAATGTTATCCTGTCAACGTCAACCTATATTTCTGACCATCTCATCGGCGCGTATAACAAAGAAAACGACCTTCGTTTACCTAAGTACTTCAGCTTTTCCAGCGGCACCTACAAGTCAGCCAAAGGGCAATCTGATGAGCTGAAGATCTCCTTCCGAAATGGTGAGCTTTATCTTATAAGAGCAGAAGCAGCACTTCAGTTAGGCAATACAGACCTCGCTCGGGAGAGCCTTCTGACCCTAAAATCAAAGCGTCTGAAGCCTGATTACTATAACACTGAGGAGACCAGGATTCGTAGCTTATCTCCCCAGAATTTAATGGATGAGATCATTGCTGAAAGAGAAAGAGAATTGGCTCTTGAAGGCCATCGCTGGTATGACCTGCGCCGATATGGACAACCAGCTCTAACGCATGAAGTCGAAGGCGAAACCTTCACCCTGCAGCACAACGATCCAAGATACACACTTAGATTTCCGCGCTCTGCTGTTGCAAGGAACCCGAACCTTCAGTAATAGAAGTACCCACATCAAAATCCCCGTCCGGCCAACCGAACGGGGATTTTTTTTTAAATTTACAGATTACAAATCTGGCATGACGGTATTGATTATTGAAGATGAGGAACTTGCTGCTAATACTCTCGCAACAATGCTGGGGCTCATCAACCCTGCACTAAAAGTACTCGCTATTCTCGGCACAGTCGAATCTGCAGTTAATTGGCTGCAACAACAACGTCCCGATCTGATCTTCATGGATATACACCTTGGCGATGGCGAAAGCTTTGCCATCTTTGAACAGGTCCCGATCAATAGTCCCGTGATCTATACCACCGCTTACGACCAATACACACTCAAAGCTTTTAAAAAGCAAGGCATCGATTATCTGCTCAAACCATTTGATGAAGAAGATGTACGCGCCGCTCTCACCAAGCTTGAAGGTCTGAGGCCGAAGCAAGAAACCCTCAGGCATCCTGGCACGAGAATGAATCCGCTACCTGCAGGCTTCCGAAACCGCTTCATGGTCAAAGTAGGCCGGCTGATCAAGACCGTTCCTACCGATGAAGTGGCTTATTTCATGGCAGATGACAAGTACCTTTTCCTGATAACTCACGATGAAAAGAAATATATCATTGAGGATACTATCAGCAATTTAGAACCTCAACTGAATGGTAAAGATTTTTACCGTATCAATCGTAAGTTCATCATTCATATTTCCGCGATAAAAGAAATGTACAAACTATCCCGGAACCGCATCCGCATCATACTATCACCAAAGCCCGAAGATGTGGAAGTAGTGGTGAGTGAGGAACGCTCTGAGTCATTCAAAGACTGGTTGAATCAATAAGCGCTACCTTGTCAATCAACTCGCTTCAATCCTCTTTTTGTTCTTCTCCGCAAACTCGCTCGGCGTTTCCTTAAACTGCTGGTAGAAACACTTCGAAAAGTAAGAATGCGAGTTAAAACCCGCCATATACCCCACTTCTGATATCGTGTATTCCTGCATTGACAGCAGCTTTGCAGCATGTTTCAAGCGGATCAACCGGATAAATTCATTAGGAACATATCCGGTAAGCGACTTCACTTTTTTGTACAGGCTCGATCGGCTCAGACCAAGTTCCTTGCCAAGTTCTTCAACAGAAAATTGCGTATCTGAAAGATGAGTCTCTATAGAACTGATCAGATTAGACATAAACTTTTTGTCCCTGCTCTCCGAAATAAACGTTTCCGCTCCTTCGAAGGGTTGCTGGGCGAATTTCTGCCTTAAGCTCAGCTGGAGATCAAGCAGGTTTTTGGTAATGAGCGACACCTGTTTCCACTTAAAAGGCTTGGAGATGTAAGCATCGGCTCCGTTCTCAAGCCCCTCAATTTCTGCCTCAGCATTCGTCTTCGCCGTAAGGAGAATTACCGGAATATGACTGTAATTAATATCTGTTTTTATGGTTCTGCAAAGCTCAAAGCCATCCATCTCCGGCATCATCACATCTGAAATAACAATATCAGGCGTATGCTTCCTCAGCTGCTCCAAACCCTCCACACCATTTTTCGCCTTAATTGCCTGATAACCCTCATTTAACAAACTTTCATAGATAAATGATCGAAGTGCTTTATCATCTTCCACGACCAGTACGGAAGGTTGATCATTCGGAGGGGTCTCTTCAGCGTCTGCGTCGGCAAACAAGTCTGCAACGTCTTTCTGCTTTAATACTAATGGAATCCTGACGGTAAAAATGGTGCGAATGCCCGAATCACTTTCAACCAACAGCTCACCACCATGTTTCTCCGTAAGCGATTTCGCCAGGGCAAGCCCTATCCCGGCTCCGCCCAGGTTACTATAGTGGTGATTATCGGATGACACTTTAAAAAACTTCGTAAAGATGTTATTTAATTGATTCTGCGGAATACCTATACCATCATCCTCAACACTTATAGCTACAAACGCATCACCTTCGCCGCTGTTATCCACCTCATGAACACGAATTTCGACCCGGCTCCTGGTAAACTTAAATGCGTTAATCAAGAGGTTGCTCAATATCTTTGTCAGCGCCTCCGGATCTGCGTAAAGCTCCAGCTTTCGTAAATCACTCTTCAATACAAAGCTGACCGTATTCTTGTAGGGTATGGAGCTAAAACGCTTATGAAGTGCGCCTACAAAAGACACCAGCTCCATTTTTTCGACATGAATCTCATAGATATCACTTTCAATTCTGCGAAAGTCGAGTAATTGATTAACCAAATTCAGGAGCCGGTCAGAATTTTCTTCCATAATTTTGAGCTGACCGGCAGTATCCGGATCTTTCTCCCGCGCGCTCATCAAACGTTCCAATGGCGCAATGATCAGCGACAGTGGCGTCCTGATTTCATGAGCCATAGCAGTAAAGAACTCAATCTTCTGCTTGTAGAAATCCTGCTCGCTTTTCGCCTTCAAGCGCTCCAGTTTTCTTTCGTTATTTTTTCTCGACCGGAGAATGCTGTATCTTCTTACGGTCAAAATTGCGGCAATCAGCAGAACAGCATAGATGATGTACGCTAAAGTCGTCTTATAAAAGGGCGGCTTAATGGTCACCTGGATACTGCTAACCGACCTTTCGCTTATTGCCCCACCTTCCATCTCTGCCACCTTAAATACATAGTCCCCCGGAGGCAGATTGGTATACGTAGCCTTGCGCTGCTGACCCACCAGGTTCCAGTCCTTATCGAAGCCCTCCATTTTATAAGCGTACCGCGCTTTTTCAGGTGCTTGATAATACAATGCAGCATACTCGAAGCTGATTACCGACTGGTCGTACCTCAGGGTTATGTGTTTAGTAAAGTTGATCGCTTGTTCAAGAGGACTGTTATCTTCTTGAACATCAACATCTTTGTTGAATAATTGAAAATTAGTAAATGTAATTACCGCCGCGTCATTACTTCTTCTGATACTATCCGGATAGAAAGCGTTGAAACCCTTTATACCTCCAAAGTAGAGTTTGCCTGAAGAACTTTTATAGTACGACTTATAATTATACTGCTGGCTTTGCAGGTTATCCCACCTCCCAAAATTCCGCTCTTTCTTTGTCTTCGGGTCGAACTCATAGATTCCGCTATTGGTGGACAACCAAAGCTTGCCTTTGTCATCTTCCACGATTCCGAAGATCACCGCGCTTTTGATCCCGTAGTCATCACCGTACACCTTAAACGTCTTCGTTTTCTTATCAAAGAGGTTCAAGCCTCCTCCATCAGTACCTACCCAAAGATTGCCTTTTCTATCATCAAAAAGAGTAATCACCTTATTGCTGCTAATGGAACCCGGCTTTTCAGAATACGAATACCTTTGAATGATCTTCGTATCAGGATCGAGGCTGAGAAGACCATTATCGTACGTAGCAATCCAGAGCAGGTTTTGTTCCGAATCCTGACAGACCTGGTATATGCACATTTTATCGAGGTTACCGCCTCTGATCCTTAAAAATTTATCCTTTTCCGGGTCATATACATTGAGGCCTGAGATGGTCGATACCCAGATACGCCCTTTACCGTCTTCATCAATCGAGTAAACACTATTGTCGCTCAAAGATGAGGGGTCTGCAGGATCGTTGGTATACCGCCTGATCTTGCCGGTACGTGGGTTATAGATATTCAGGCCGCCAGTGTACATGCCGATCCAAACATTGTTGTTCCGGTCTTCATACAGTGCATGGATGTTGTGATAAGACAATGTATCCTGGTTGGCCCGGAAAGGATATTTGTGGAATGTTTTACTGGCAGAGTCAAAGTAGCTCAGGCCTCCGTCTTCGGTGCCGATCCAGAAATTGTCCTTGCCGCTCTCTAAAAAAGCACTTACCGCGTTTCCCGACAAGGAATTCTGCCCGCCTGACGAATAATAATACTCAAATGCAGGCAGGTCCTCATTGTGGTAATTCACACCCCCAAAAAAAGTACCTGACCAAATACCGTTTTTATTGTCCTTGAAAACGGTGTATACCGCATCGTCACTGATACTGTACGGGTCGTTACTCCGATGCTGATATGCCGTGAATTTCTTCGTGGAGATATCCAATACATTAAGGCCCTTTTCGGTTGCGATATACAGCACACCCGGCTTCGGCTGAAAAATTCCCCTTACCAGATTATCACTGATTGAGTTCCCCGCCGTCCGCTTAAAAACCGTAAAAGAGTTCGAGCTGCTGTTGAAGAGATTAAGTCCGCCCGACATGGTTCCCACCCAGATTCTTCCCTCCAGGTCTTTATAAAGATCAATAACAGCGTCATGGGAAAGGCTTCCTTTCTTCCCATCCGCCCTGTACCTGTCTATCCGCGATGACCCGCTTCTTAAAACATCTATACCCTTTCCATACGTGCCCAACCAGATGTTACCATCATCATCCTCCACTATCTTTGAAACTTCATTCGATGAAAGCCGAAACGCCGAATCCTCAAATGAGCCGTAATGCTGCAATCTTCCCGTCTTGTACTGATAACGGTATGCGCCCTTCTCTTTGGTGGCAATCCAGATATCGCCATTCTTAACCCGCGTTATATCATTAATAAAAATCTTGCCCAGAGGTTCAAAGAGCTTAAACTTCTGACTTTCCAGATTAAATAGGTAGACTCCTCCGTCTGTTCCTATCCAGAAAGTCTTGCGGTCATACTTAAATATCTTACGAATAAAATTGTTGCCAATGGAGGATGGATCATCTTTATGGTGCTGATAAGATTTGAATTCATATCCGTCAAAACGGTTTAAACCGTACTTGGTTCCGAACCACATATATCCCTGCTCGTCCTGCTCTATGTCCCAGATGGTGTTTGAACATAGCCCATCTGCCACAGTGTAATTCCTGAAATGGATTTTCTGCGCGTTCAATCCACCGGCAAAGGCCAGGTAACAAAGCAGGAACAGGGCCGAAGCCCTGTTAGGAAATGTGATCATGGTTCGGATTTATCATTTAATATAAGAAATTATTCCTGGTTCAATTTACGGATAATCTCTATTTCATCATTCCTATAAGGCGTACCATCTGGATTAAAAATATCATGAAACCATTCAAGAGGCTGTGAACCATCGGGTAGTGGTGTATCCCAGGCATATATAGTATTAGATTTGCCAGCTACGAAGCCCCAGTTTACCGCCCCTATGTTTTCTTTCTTTAACATGGGCATGATATTGGCAAACCGGCTATTACGGGTTCTTGCCATATATTCGGTGCAGATCATCGGACGGCCATGAGATTTTAACAGGTCCACGACACGCTGATGCCATGCCGGATCCTCATAGTTATGGTAAGTAATGATATCTGAATTCAGCGCTTGAAACGCATTCAACTCCTCGTATTCCCATGCCCATAATCCTACGCTCAATGGCTGCGTCGGATTGACATCTCTGGCCCAGCCAAATACACTCTTGAGTAGCGGAAGAGACGTCGTGAGCTTCCCCGAATTACCCGGTTCATTATAGAGGTCCCATAGCAGTATTCGCTGATCTTTAGCGAAGTGTGTCATCACATCTTTTACGTACTTCTCCAGGGCCGGAAAATTCTGGGGATCCTTTGAAGCCGGATCGCCGGGATCTTGCACCCAGCCTGAATTATGCACTCCCGGTTTAGGTTCGGGCTGTTTGCCTTTGAAACCCTGCTTATTCCAGCAGTCGTCGAAGAAAACAAAAATAGTCTTGATCTTGTGTTGGTTAGCAATTTCCAGGTAGCGGTTCATCCGCTCCTTGAAGCCTTTCTGATCCTGCTGCCAGGCAATACTATGCAGGTAAACACGCATAGTGTTGAAACCGATCTTTTCTGCCCATCCTAACTCGCGGTCGATAGTTGCTGGATCAAATGTCTCTTCCTGCCACATTTCCAACTGGTTGATGGCTGTACTGGGCAAGAAATTTGCTCCCGAAATCCATTGATGTTGTGCATACCACTGGTTCGCCTTTTCAACACTCCAGACTTTGCCCGGGCTTGCTTTCGCTTTACTGTTCTGGGCATTTGCAGTTCCTGCAGAAAGAATAAAAAGAACGAGGAATAATTTGTATCTGAGTAATTTCATTTGTTAAATGTTAAGTTATCTAATCGAGTTTTCTGATGACGGACTTCTTAAAACCTCGCCTTCCTTTACCGGCTTACCGAAATCTGGCGTACCATCTGCATGCCAACCGAACTTCTGAGCTCGAGGAGAACGGTGTCTGCCACAACCCTGCCCGGGTTCAGAATTCGCATGATACAAAATCCAGTCCTCGGTCCCGTCGGGCGACTTAAAGAATGAATTGTGTCCCGGAGCATAAACCTTATTTTCAGGCGATTGCTTAAAAACAGGTTCCGGTTTTTTTCTCCAGGAGGAGGCTCTCATCAGGCTTTTGCCTTCCAGGGTAAGCATACCGAGCGCATAAAAATCAGTCCAGCATCCACTTGCTGAATAGATAAGAAACGTTTTACCATTCGGATTCCGGAGTATCTGAGGCCCCTCATTAACATTCACGTGCGGCGGGTTCGCCGCATCGTTAAGATCGCCATGCTTCTCCCACTCGTATAAAGGACTGGATATCTTTACCCGCTTGCCTTTTATGGTCCAGGGGTTCCTCATCTTAGCGATATAGATTTCCTGAGTATGGTTTACGTCCCCTTCCCATCCTGCCCAAACCATATACAGCTTATTCTTATGTTTAAATACCGAGCCGTCAATCGCCCATTTGTTCGTGCGGTCACCAATCTTTCCTTTCAGCACCCAGTTGCTGTTCATCGGATCGTCGGATGCATTCTCCAGCACATACATCCGGTGATTATTATTGTTCCCGTCGTCAGCTGCGAAATAGACATACCACCGGCCATCGATAAAATGAATTTCCGGCGCCCAGAGTTGTTTAGAATATAGCGTTCCCGGAGGAGGAACAAAAATTGTTTTCTTCTCCGCATCCTTTAGCTTCGCCAGGTTATCCGTTTTCCAGATGACGATGCTGTCCTGAATGGTATGTGTATAGTAATAGAAGCCATCCTTGTGTATGCTCCATGGATCGGCGCCCGAAGGAAGCAAAGGATTAGTAAATGTCTGTCCGAAGGAGACCCCCCAAACAAAACTGAGTGTCCAGATTAATAAAGTTAGTTTTCTTCTCATTGTATTCATTATTCGCCCGAAGGCACCGTTATTTTTAAACCCGCAGCCACAGGCTCACCGAAGTTTGGCGACCCATCAGGCTGAAATGTCATTTTTTGCATCCGGATATTCCTTTTCCCGCCGCAGCCCTCTCCCCTATTGGAGTTAGCATGGTAAATTAGCCAGGTTTCTTTCCCATCAGGAGATTTAAAAAAGGAATTATGACCAGGACCGTAGGCATTACTGCTGGGTTTGGAAGTAAAAACAGGGCTGCCACGTTTCTCCCAACTGGAAGTACTCATGGGATCGCTTCCCGGCTTCAGCGTCAGCAGACCCAAAGCATAGTCATCAGTACCACAATAACTTGCCGAATAGATCAGATAATAATTTCCTTGTTCATTTCTTAAAATTTGCGGTGCCTCGTTAACCGGAAATCCGTTTCGTTCCCATCCGAGAGTCGGCTGACTAAGTACGCTAACCGGTCCCTCCAGCGTCCAGGGATTGCTCATTTGTGAAATATAAATCATTTGAGTAAGATCTGCGTTGGTTTTATCAGGTCTGCCGCACCAAATCAGATACCGGTTGCCGTTATATTCCATCACCGTTGCGTCTATCGCCCAGAAATCAGCATTTGCATTATAGATCTTGCCTTTTTCTACCCAGGTACCGGTAGTAGGGTCGGCGCTTTCATTCTCCAGAACCCATGTGCGCTGACTCAAATCTGTCCCATCTCCTGCAGTAAAATAAATATACCACTTGTTGTCAAGAAAGAACAGCTCGGGAGCCCAGACATTTTTCGAGTTAGGAGCATTGGCCACAGGTGTGTAAACGACCTTTGAAGTAGCCGTAGCCAAACTTGACATCGCTTCCGTCTTCCAGAGTCTGATGTCGTTACCGGTTGTCTGCAGGTAAAAATAGGTGCCGTTTCGCTGGTATACCGATGGGTCTGCCCCTGACATAACCGGATTGGCGAATGTCCCGACGGCAGAGGGCGGAACGACAACTTCTGTATCGGTATCACCCGAACCTTTGCAGGTAATACTCGAGACGGCCAACCAGAGAAACAGGTATCTGATAAAGATCCTGTTGAGGTGCTGTCTTTCTTTTTTTTGGATAATATTCATAATGATCTATGTTCAAATCCGGGGAAGGCGATTTAAAAAAACCGTCCTTCCCCGTTCTATTTTCTAAAAGCCTGAATTTTGTGTCAGATTCGGATTTAAATCTATATCTCGTTGTGGAATAGGATAATATTCATTTTTGCCTGGAATGAAACCTTCAAATTCAGGATCCCGATTTGCCAGGGCAGGACTTAGATCTCCCCAGCGCAGCAGGTCAGCCCACCGCCATCCTTCACCAGCAAGCTCCACAATCCGCTCGTGTTTCAGCTGGTTCAAAAACTGCTCCTGGTTGAGTCCCGGCCTTGCCGAAGTCAGCGTCGGCAATCCTGCCCTCACACGAACTTCATCAACATATGGATAGGCTTCCTCAGTACGGCTGAGTCCGTTCAGACATTCTGCATACATGAGTAATACATCCGCGTACCTAATGATCCGATAATTGTTTGGGGAGCGAAATCCTTCCTCGTTCTTCCAATGATCGTTCAACAGCTTTCTGAACCAAACCCCATTGGCATTTGGTCCGTTGCCATATCGGGAAGCGAACGTTTGTCCGTAAACCATAGAAAATTCGGGTCCCCGGGGATCCATATTGTTGAATATAAACGAGGCAGCAAGCCTTGGATCGCGTGCACCGGTAGTAGTAGATTCCTGAAGGAACTCGTCAATCAACCACCGACGGGCTGCACCATCATTGAATCCTACTGCCGGCGGACCAAAGAACTGTGCGATAGAAGTACCTGTATTGTTTACCCTTGACTCATCTACATCGTCGTCTGTGTTTTCTGCTTGATTCTCATTGAACTGGATCTCGAATACCGATTCACTGTTATTTTCTTTAGTAACAATGAAATTATCACGATAATCGGCAGTGAGTGCATATAGCTGTCTGCCCGGACCGGTTACCAGCCAGCTGAAAGCATCCAGCGCCAATTGATAATTTCGCTGCTGCAAATGAGTCTTTCCAAGAAGTGCATAAGCAGCACCTCTGGTGGCCCTCCCGAGGTCTGTACCGGTATACCGCTCCGGAAGATCGGGAATAGCCTCATTGAGATCTTGAGCCACCTGGGCGTATGCTTCCTGAGTGGTGGCATTTGCAGGCTTATCTGTCGTCTGGGAAGGCGTTAATTGAAGCGGTGGCCTTCCGTAGTATAGCGTCAGGTTGAAATAGAACAATGCTCTGAGGAACTTTGCTTCAGCAATTATGCGCCTCTTGAGGGTCTCATCCATTTGTATTCCCGGAACGTTTGCGATAACCTGATTTGCTCTGAAAACACCAACAAATAAGGTTTCCCAGGTGAGGGCTGTCAAACCTTCGTTGTAGTTCGTCTGATTAAACCTCATCAAATTATTCAGTCCGCCATCTCCCCCTGAACCAAAGCCTTCATCTGACTTCAAAATTCCATGATAATAGATCCATCTTGAATAAAGAGCTGGTGTGCGATAGAACGTTCCATAAGCCGCATTAATTCCTTTTACAGCGTCGTCTGAACTCTTCCAGAAGCTCTCTATAGTTGGTGCATTAGGATTTGCGGCGTCAAAGTCCCGCTTACAACCTGCGCTAAGCACAAGTAGTATCGAAAATGTGATTATAATGTGTTTCATGTGATCTGCGTTTAAATTAAAAACCTACACTTAGTCCGAAAGAAATAATTCTCGATGATGGATAGTTTCCGTTATCCACACCCGGTTCAAGGGTTGTATTAGCACCGACCACGTCAGGATCCAGCCCAGTGTATTTAGTGAAAGTGACCAGGTTCTGGCCGTTTACATATATTCTGGCATTACTTAAGCCTGATCTTCCCAACAGTCTTTCCGGAATATTGTATCCGATTTCCACATTTCTCAGGCGCAGAAATGATCCGTCTTCTATCCAGCGGTCTGAGTTGGCCCTGGCGTTTTCATTAATTCCCCGGTTCTGGACACCGGCCGCAAACTGATAACCGAGGCGTGGAAAGTCCGTATTCGTATTAGTTGGAGTCCACGGATTAATGTCACGCCTGTAATTCGAGTTTCCATAACTGTCGAGTTCTCTCCTGACGTCATTATAGAGTTTATGACCGAAAGCGCCATACCACTGCATAGAAAAATTAAAGTTCTTATATGCTGAGTTGAAGATAAGACCTGTTGTAAACTTAGGCCATGGACTACCGGCATATTGTCTGTCGAAATCGTTAATATCATCGTTTGTACCATCGTCTACCAGGTTCACATACCTGACGTCTCCCGGTTGCGCATACGCTTGTTGCGCCCTATGCGCCGCAATCTCCTCCTGACTCTGGAAAAGACCATCCGTTTTCAGCACATAGTATTCGCCGATGGAGCGACCCACTTCTGTACGCGTGTTTCCGGAGGTAATATATTCTCGCGGAGCCCCCGTATCCGGATCGATCCCCAGGTTTCCGAAGCCCAGCACTTTATTTCTGATCACGCTGACATTAGCAGACAGATCCCACTTAAAAGCCTGGTTGCCGGGCTTCGGCCGGTAACCCACTTCAAGTTCCAAACCCTTATTCTCGATCGAGCCGATGTTTACGATCGGATCTCCCTGCAGATTTCCAAGGTAGTATGGCAGGGGCTGCCCCGTAAGCACATCTCTGGACTCAGACCTGAACGCGTCAATTGCGATATTCAGACGGTTGCCGAAGAGCGCCGCATCAAGCCCTAAGTTGGTTGTTTCTTTCTCTTCCCAGCGCAATTCCTCGAAGACTAACCTGGCTTGTGTTGCTCCGGGGAAAACCTGTTGGTCAGGTCCAAACACAACGCTTGGCGCCTGGTTCAGAAACGGCGTAAACTGGTATTCGCTAAGCGTATTCACACCGAGAACGCCCCACGAGCCGCGGATTTTCAGATCTGAGACCCAATCTACATCAAAGAACTCTTCCTCCGACAGCCTCCACGCAAGCGCTACAGACGGAAAGGTTCCGGTGCGGTACTTTGGAGAAAACCGTGAGTCTTTATCCGTCCTGAACGTCAATGATGCCAGATAACGATCGTTATATGTATAATTCAGTCGTCCGAGATAGGAAGTCAGCAATGCTTTATATAAGGTTCCTGAGGAAAACCTGTCACCCGGATTACCGCTGGTTGATGACAGGGTTGTATAATAATTTCCGCCAAACTGGGCGAGGCGGACACCTGAACCAAGTGTATTGTCGCGCTGGGTGGTCTGTTCTGTATATCCGATAACCCCGTTCAGGCTATGCTTGTCAAATTTGAAGTTATAGTTCAGTGTATGCTCAAACAGGTAGCTCAGATATTGTGAGCGGTTGTCGGTAAGCTGGCTAAGGTCAGGCGACTGGTTCTGGTACCAGGAACCCTCCCGTCTTACGGTCTTGGACTTATCAAAGCTGCTCTCTACACCTGCGTTAAACTTGTAATTCAAGCCGTCCATGATCCTGAAGTCGAGAAACGCATTCCCCAGAATCTTAACAAAGTTAGACCTGACGGAAGTAATGTCGGCGATTGCTACATGATTCCTCGAGAAGTCGTTAATAAACTCGTTGGATCCGTATCCCCAACCTCCCGGGTTGCTCGTGCTGATCAAAGAACTGTTCCTGACAGGGATAGCCGGCACAGCCGTCCACATATCATACCAGGGGTTGCCTACAGCGAACCCTTCCTGAACAGGGTTTTTAAGCGTTGAAGTGGATATAGCCAGGTTCTCTCCGAATTTAAAACGGCCCTTTGTCGATTCAGTGTTCACCCGTAAAGATGCCCGGTCGAATCCCCGCGCAATGAGAGTTCCTTCATCTTTAAAATATCCGGCGGATACAAGATAACTAGACGTGTTGCTTCCCCCAGATATACTTGCGTTATAATCCTGAACGGAGCCGGTACGCAACAACTCATCCGACCAGTTGGTATTTACAGATCCGTCATAATTGGCAATACCAGGCTGCGGCGCGATATTGGAGTTTGCATAGGCTAGTCTGTTTGTTTCCACATACTCCGCCGCTGACATCATGTCGTACTTCTTAGGAATCTGAGAGATGCTGTACCGGGACGTAACGGAAATCTTTGGCGCTCCCTCTCTCCCTTTTTTAGTCGTGATAAGCACAACCCCATTCGCCGCTCTCGATCCGTAGATAGCTGCAGCAGAAGCGTCCTTTAAGATTTGAATTGACTCGATATCGTTTGGATTAACCGTTGTGTTAGGATCCGCAAACATCCCGTCTATTACATAGAGCGGACTTGAAGTACCAAACGTTCCCAAGCCGCGTATATTGACCACAGCCTCCTGTCCGGGTGCTCCACCGTTTCTCACGGAAACCCCTGCCGACATACCCTGCAAGGCTTCAGGCATGGATCTGCTTACCACACGCTCCGTATTCTCTGTATTCACAACGCCGGTAGCACCGGTAAGATCGCGGCGTCTTACAGACTGGTACCCGATCACGACAACTTCATCAAGTGAATTAGATGCAGGAACAAGCGTAACGCTTATCTGGGTTCTTCCTCCTACGTTGACTTCCTGTGTAGAAAAGCCAATATAGGAAAACACGAGAACCGCGTCCTCCGCAACGGTTAATGAAAAATTACCGTTAACATCCGTTACAGCTCCTACACCCGTACCTTTAACAGCTATGCTGACTCCGGGAAGTGATTCACCGTCATCGGCTTTGACTGTTCCTCTCACAACGATGTCGGCTTGATTGGCTTCTAAATGCGAAGACGCATTCACAAGTCCATAATAAAAGATAAAAAAGACCGAAAGAAGCGGTATCCTATACACGCTCAGAACTTGGGTCATCAGGTCTGATAGTAAGTTTTTGTGTTTCATAAGCTTTGGTTAGTTCTTCTTAGGCATTACGCTATACAAGTTTATAGAAAGCGCATTTCAACGATTATAACATTTGGATATTAAGCTGTAAAAATTGATTCGTATAGCTAATGAAAGCGCTCAGACTGTGGTTTATAGGTCATTGTTCGTAAATATCTGCCAACCTGTGATATGGAAAAAAAGCGAATTGATAAGACCGGTGGCCGTGTAGCAGGCACTTAACCAATCGCGATCGCCAACAAACTATTGCAATGAAGTTTTGCTGGTCCAGATTTTTCTTAGCAATTTCACCATCGGTACCAGACACGCAGGGTATCAGCAAATCAAAGGACAACATGGAACTAGGCTTAATTACGTTCGCGGATATGCAACCTGAGAAGCTGTCAGGAGGCTCAGTAAACGCACACCAGCGAATAAAAGATTTACTGGAAGAAATTAGGCTGGCAGATGAATTGGGCTTAGACGTATTCGGCATAGGAGAACATCACCGACCGGATTATGCAGTATCAGCACCGGCGGTAGTGCTTGCTGCTGCCGCTGCGGTCACCAAAAACATCAGGCTGGCGAGCGCCGTAACCGTCCTGAGTTCAGATGATCCGGTACGGGTGTATCAGGACTTTGCGACCCTTGACCTTTTGTCTGACGGCAGGGCAGAAATTATGGCAGGCAGGGGATCATTCATTGAGTCCTTTCCTTTATTCGGCTATGACCTGAACGATTACAATGATCTCTTTACCGAAAAGCTCGAGTTACTGTTAAAGATCAACGCAAGTGAAACGGTATCCTGGGAAGGAAGGCATCGAACGTCTATCAATAATCTCGGTGTATACCCAAGGGCCAAACAAGAGGCTCTTCCCATATGGCTTGCTGCAGGAGGAACACCAGCATCTGCTGTACGTGCTGCCACACTTGGCATGCCGCTGATGCTTGCCATTATCGGCGGGCGACCAGAGCAGTTCGTGCCCTTTGTCAAACTTTACCGGGATACCGCAATCAAAATGGGAAGGGACATCAGTAAGCTTCAGATAGGAATAAACAATCATGTGTACATTGGAGAGGACTCTCAGAAAGCCGGGGATAGCTTCTATCCATATTATGCGGCAATGATGAACAGGGTCGGCCGTGACCGTGGATGGCCTCCTCTGTCACGGCAGCAGTTCGACTATTCCAGATCTGCTGAGGGTGCTCTAATGGTCGGAAGCGTACAGCAGGTTATCGATAAGATATTATATGAGCATGAACTATTCGGAAACACCCGCTTTCTTGCACAGGCAAGTGTAGGCAACGTTCCACATAGGATGACAATGAAGTCAATTGAACTTTTCGGCACGCAGGTAGCACCGGCAGTCAGAAAGGCAATTTCCGCAAATGGTGGACGGGAAAAATGATGGAGTTATTGATTCCAATCCTGCATCATTAGAGAACTGACAATTTTTTGGCGCTTTTCCCGCTTATTTGATACAATTCAGGCCCTTAGAAAAAAAAATAATCATTTACCTTTGCTTCCCGGGATTACAGACCTGTCCGTTTCCCCTCCTTTAAAAACTTTTTATTTAATAATCACCTCAAACACTTTAATAACGTATGGATGTATTGATTCAAGAATTTATGAAGAAAATCGAATTACGAAACGCTAACGAACCCGAGTTTTTGCAGTCGGTATTCGAAGTGGCGGAATCGATAATTCCATTTGCTGAGGAACATCCAAAATACAAAAAACACAAAATTCTTGAACGAATAGCAGAACCGGAAAGAGCGATCATCTTCCGCGTACCCTGGCTTAATGATCAGGGTGAAGTGGAAATAAATCGCGGATTCAGAGTCCAGATGAACAGCGCTATTGGACCCTATAAAGGAGGACTTCGTTTCCACCCATCGGTGAACCTGGGCGTATTGAAGTTCCTCGCCTTCGAGCAGGTATTCAAAAATAGCCTTACAGGTCTTCCTATGGGAGGCGGAAAAGGAGGATCCGATTTCAATCCTCGAGATAAGTCAGACAACGAAGTGATGAAGTTTTGCCAAAGCTTCATGACCGAGCTATACCGCCATGTTGGTCCGGATATTGATGTTCCCGCAGGTGATATAGGTGTAGGTGCACGTGAAATTGGTTTCATGTTTGGCCAGTACAAGCGTATAAAGGGCGAATTCACCGGTGTATTGACCGGTAAGGGACATGAATGGGGTGGCAGTCTCATCCGCCCGGAAGCAACAGGTTACGGTGTTGTTTACTTTGCGCAGCAGATGCTCCATACCAGAGGCGACTCGATGGAAGGAAAGACCGTTATCATCTCAGGATCAGGAAACGTAGCACAATATACTGCTGAGAAATGTATTGAAGTAGGTGCCACGGTGCTGACCATGTCTGACTCAGAAGGATACATCTACGATCCGGCAGGTATTGATAAGGCAAAACTTGCATACATCATGGAGTTGAAAAATACGAGAAGAGGCCGGATCAGAGAATATGCCCTTAAGTACGGATGCGAGTTTTTTGAAGGTCAGAAACCATGGAATGTAAAATGTGATGTAGCATTCCCTAATGCTACGCAAAATGAACTTGATGGTGTAGATGCTCAAACTTTGGTAGATAATGGCTGCTTCTGTGTAGCAGAGGGCGCCAATATGCCGTCTACTCCGGAGGCTATCCACGTGTTCGAACAAGCGAGGATCTTGTACGCTCCAGGAAAGGCTGCGAACGCGGGCGGTGTTGCTGTTTCAGGATTAGAAATGTCGCAAAACTCCTTGCGTTACTCATGGAGCCGCGAAAAGATTGACAGCAAACTAAAGCTCATCATCGAGCAGATCCACCATGTATGTGTGAAATACGGCCGTGTAGACAAAGATTATATCAATTACGAGAAAGGCGCAAACATTGCTGGCTTTGTTAAAGTTGCTGATGCTATGATTGCCCAGGGAGTGGTATAACTTCAAATACTTAACATAAACGTTATTGGGGCTGTATCTGATGAAGGTATAGCCCCTTCTTTTGTAAAAGGAAATAATCTACGGTTTAGAAGAAAACGATACGCGCTTCCCTATCGGGAACCCGGCCTGGCCGCCCTTGTCTGCTGTTCGCTTCCTGGTAGTCTTTGCCTGCGTTTTTGTTGTTGCCGTTGGTGCTGTCTCTTTCCGTTGTTTCCAGTCCCTCAGCAGCCTGTTGCCTTCATAACACATTATACTAAAGGACGCTGCCCGTGTTTGCTGTTCTTCGTTAAGTTCCATGTTCACCGGCCCCGAAGGGTACGCTCCCGCTTCTTCAGCCGCGAAAGCAGCGATAATCCCGCAGGGACTGAATGCCTTGCTGTTCAGCAGTACATAGCCTTCCTCCATCCGCGTTTCGCTGTAAGCCAGCAGTGATACGCTCAGCATCAGGAGCTGGTCTGCTTCAGCCTGGGCGTCGAAGCGGATCTCCTGCGCCTCCAGCTGTCCGTATTTGCGCAGCTCCACATCCCTGACTTCCAGGTATTCGAAGTACTCCTTGCGGAAGTTGAAGCCGATCAGGCTATACCGGATGCGGTACTTGCTCACGGCCTTGCTGATGCCTGGCGGTACCCGAAGGTCCGTTTTGGCGTTCTAGGCCCCCATGAAAACACTGATCCGGCCCTCCTGGTCCCGCTCCACCCGCTGGCTGACCTGCAGGACCTCGCTGATCCGGCTGTGGATATGGAAGTCCATCCCGATGATGCTCTCCAGGTCCGCATCGTGCAGGTCTCGATGGCCCACGCTGCCTGTCAGGCTGCCCCGGATGCTGCGGTACACCGCCTGGGTGCAGCGGGCCGCCGCCGCCCCGTCGCGGTGCACATAGGCCGGCTCGAAAGCCTGGCGGATCACCGCCGCCGTGGTGCTGGAAAGAC
>NZ_JAZQRL010000116.1:0-1882 GCF_045629565.1 Arcticibacter sp. | reverse complement strand
GGCGCTGAATTTCAGTTTGTAGTAATAGACAAAAACTATATTAAACGGCAGCACGATAAGCAGGAAGCATAACGCATATGCCTGAACCATGGCCATCATGGAGAACGTGGCGCCGATGACTATGGAGCTGACGATAAAGAGGGAAGAGATCCAGCCGCTGTACATCAGTGTTCTTTCCTTTCCCTGCAGGACCAGGAAGTTTCCTATTGTGGAGAGCAATGGCTGGCTGAAGACCAGCAATCCAAAATAAGGAAGGTACACGGCTACTTTCGTCCATTTCTCTCCCCAGAGCAGCTGCACCAGGAGATCGGGACACAAGATCAGGACACAGGAGATTGGAAAGACGATGCCGCTGATGATCTTGAGGACGAACAGATATTCGACGTTGACATCGCCGCCTTCCGTTTTTAGTTTTTTAAGGCTGGGGTAGAGTACGCTGCCGAATAAGCTTGTGATTAGTATCAGGGGGAGTGCGAGCAGGCTGTAGGCGCGGTTGTAGATGCCGAGGTCGTTCATTCCAAATTGCTTACCGACGATCAAGTTGTCTGTGTTTCTGGACCAGTAGTTCACCAGGTTAAAGCCAATCAGGCTGGCGATCAGGGCCTTGGTGTACCGGAATGCCACCGTTAAGTGTTTGCAGGAAAAGTAGTAATTGAATCTGAGGGCAAGTTTCCGCTCGTAGAGCACAGTGGTAACGACTGCGGCGAGCAGCTGGGGTATTATGATGGCCCAGTGCTGCAAGCCGCCGTAGGCGAGGATAATGGTCAGCAAAATTGTCAGGACGTTACTGATCAGCAGGACTTTTCCGATGTAAGCGAAGTTGAGTTGTTTACTGAGGATGGCGCCACGCACGATGGACAGGCTTTTCAGGATAAAGGTTAAGCCCAGAACCATTGCGGGAAGCACCAGGTCTGGATTCTGGTAGAAGGAAGCGATTGGAAAGGCGATGGCTATGGTGAGGATACAAAGAATGGTGCCCATGATCAGGGCAAGTGTATCCAGCGACTTGTGGTAGGTGTAGCCGTAATCGCTTTTGATAATGGCGAGGGAGATGCCACTATCGGCAAAGACGGAGATGAAGCCGGTGAATACGGTGATCAGGCCGACGAGGCCGTAGTTTTCGGGGGAGAGCAGACGGGCAATTATGATTGACGAGAGGAAGGTGAGCCCTTGTGCGAAGTAATTGTATCCTCCGGAGATCAATACGTTCTTAAAGAAGGACTTCTTGAAGTCGTTGTTTTTCTTCTTCTGGAGCGATTGGTTCTGGGGTTGTGTGCTGACTGTTTCCATGCTGCTTTCGGATGGGTTTATGTGAAAGTAGCAGGTAGATGTTAAGTGGGGATGGGATTTGTGTTATGAAACTGTGAGGGGGAGAGGGGTTGAATCATTGATTCGGTTTTCACCGGTTCAAAAGGAACAATTGCGTTTTCCACAATTCCTACCCACAGTTTGCCGAGGCCGTATTCACTGGGTTTTCATGTTCAGGGTACCGAAGGGATCTGGATGGATGTGAATGAAATCGGTCTATATTGAAGGGAAGTAGAAAAGTCCTGATGAGTGGTATAAGGCCAAGCAATGGTTCGACAAGTTTGCGGCTTGTTTTTTTGAGTGCCACAAGTCGAAAAGTGAAGTGCTTTTAGGACGTTAAAGATAAACAATGATCACTCGCTTCCCAGACTAATATTTTGGCATTCGTTTAACGTAAGTGAAATGTATTTACGTTTGATATAATAATGGCCTTTACAATGTCGTTATTACTTCGTACCTTGCGATTAAATTACACAGGTTGCTTAAAAAGCATAATTATTGTGGAACACTGAGAAAGTCGCTCCTCAATAATTGTATGTTTTTATAGACAATATCCTGGTGTAACGCTCATCAA
>NZ_JAZQRL010000115.1:0-61679 GCF_045629565.1 Arcticibacter sp. | reverse complement strand
TGGCGTAAATGCTTCGAGTTCCAGAGGATCTTCCAACTCGACTTCATATGCGCATTGGTTCTTTTACCGGTATGCTGATATCTTGCTGATGAAGGCAGAAGCGCTTAATCAATCCGGAAAGGGAGCTGAAGCACTCGATCTTGTGCAGATAATTCGTGAAAGAGGCAATGCGTCGACCGCAACTGAAAGAATCCTCGATCCTAATGATCAGTCGGGTGTTGCAGATTATATTTTAGATGAGCGAGCCCGGGAATTCGCATTTGAGGGAAAAAGATGGTACGACGTACTTCGCAATGCTAAACGAAACAACTATGCCAAATTGGACCTGCTTCTCAACTTAGTTGCCGAAAGTGCGGAACCCGAATTTCAGGCAGCAGCCATTACTAAATACCGCGATTTCAACAGCCATTACTTTCCCTATTATTTCGCAGAAATACAGGCGAATAAGGCCCTGGTTCAGAATCCTTTCTATCAATAGTGAGCACATTAACAAAGAAAACAGATGTTATGAAAAAGATACTGAAAATATGGATGTCAGGTATCATGGGTATGATGCTTGTATTAGCATTTACTGCCTGTAAAAAGGAGAAATTTGATTTGAACACGACGTCGGATGTAAACGTGACCCAGTATCTGCTGGATCATCCCGAACAATTCTCAGAGTTCTCGAAGATTTTGGAAATTACAAGGAACGACGGATTTCTGGGTGCTTACGGGGCATACACATGCTTTGTTCCAAATAATGAAGCCGTCGGCCTTTACTTGAAAGAAAGGGGAAAAACGAACGTAAGTGATTTCACTGAAGCGGAGTTAAAAGAACTCGTCCAGTTCCACGTAGTGCGTGATACCATAACCTCAGAGGACTTCAAAGAAGGGAAGCTGAGAACGACAACGATGTATGGTCAGTATCTCATATCTGGAACGGAGAGTACGTCCGACGGCGTGAAAACAACAATTAACCGCCAGGCACAAATCCAACAGGCAGACATTCGTCTGGGAAATGGTATCGTGCATGTAATTGATCACGTACTGAAACCCCAGAAGAAGACACTCGCACAGCTAATAGAAGAAGATGATGCATTCTCCATATTTGCCCGTGCGCTGAAGGAAACAGGCTTCTACGACACACTCAATGTTCTTCCGCAGGACAATCAGGACACAACCCGGTTGTGGAATACGGTGCTGGTTGAATCAAATGAAGTTTTGAAGCAAAATGGAATAAACAGCTACGAGGACCTTAGAACGAGATATAGCCATACCGGTAATCCGCGGAATTCGCAGGATAGCCTTAACCTTTTCGTCGCCTATCATATTCTTCCGGGACGCAAGTATCTGACAGATATATACAATGCATCTTCTCATACTACTTTGTCTGTTCTTGATGTAATAACTACGAAACTGAATGGTACTTCGATCCTGATCAATGATGATACGTTTAACGGCGTGCATGAGTTAGGATCTGAAGTAAACAGGCAAGCCAGTGATAATACTGCTGCTAACGGCGTTTTGCATCTCATGAATAAGCCTTATGCCATTAAATTGCGCTTTCCAATACCTGTTTACTGGGAGGTGACCGATCAACCTGAAGTTACAAAGCTGACGAATTTCAGGAAGACAAATTCCAGTGGTCCTTCCTGGGCGCCTGGAGATTTGAAGGACATACAATGGGGTCCCGGCGGCTCACTGAAATACACTGTCGCTCCTGAAGCAAGAAAGTTTTATGTATACCATGATGATTACCTCCAGTTTGCTTCTCTCCGGACAAATTCAGCTACGAACGTAACCAACTGGATCGAGATTAAAACGCCTCTTTTAGTGAAGGGAAGATATAAAGTCTGGATTTGTATCGTCAGACGTGGGGGAGGAGAAGGTGTGCAGGTATCGTTCAACGGACAGGTATTGCCGAGGATTCTCAAGTTAAACGAACAGTTACCTGCAGGAACGCTGGATACGCTTAACAAGAATTATACCTATCCGGCCGGAACCACGCCCGCCTCGCTTGAAGCACTGGGTAAGAAAATGGTGTTTTCGAAGTATATATACCAGCCAGGTTCTGACTATACGATTGATTATTACAGAGACAGCTTCGGACTCCTGGCAGGAACGATCAACGTGGAGCGTACCGACAGACATACGCTCAGGCTTCAGGCGGTAGGTGCCGACAAATCAGGCGACATCCAGATCGATATGATCCACTTTATTCCTGAAAATGAAGATCAGTTGTGGCCTAAGTTTAATCCTGACGGATCCGTAGTGCAAAAGCCTCAATAAATATGTCATTATCACCCGGTTTACCCGCCGGGTGATTTTAATTGAAACAACAATGATATTAAAACCAACTAAGTTAATAATCCTCATAGCATCTTTTTTTGTCGTCCTGGCAGGATGTAAAGATCAATGGGATGATCATAATGCGCTAACTGATCCGGCCGTAGGCAAGAGCCTGTTACAGGCCATAGAGGAGAAGCCTGAGTTGACACGCTTTAGAGAGCTTTTGGTGAAAACAGGCTACGACAAGATCATCAGTTCAGCCAATGTCTTTACCATCTGGGCTCCCGATAATGATGCTCTTCAGTCGCTTGATCAAACAACGTTAAACGACACCACGAAGTTGAAGCAATTCATAGGGAACTATATTGTCAGTCAATCTTATTTTACCAATAAAACGGATTCGGCTCTACGGATTGAAACACTAAATGGTAAGTATATCAAGTTTCATAAGTCAGCCTTTGAAGGAATCTCTTTGAAGCAGGCTGATCTGTTTACTGGAAACGGCACCTTGCATATTATTGGGAAGCTTGTATCTCCAAAACCCAATATCTGGGAATTTTTGAACGCCTCAGCATCCAGGCAGAAGGATTATATAACAGGGCTGGAGTACGATGCTATCGACTCTGCAACAGCTGAGCAGATTGGAATAGATCCGGTTACCGGAAAGCCGATATTCAAGCCCGGAACAGGAGTGATCAAAAAAAATCATCTTTTTGATAAAGCAGGCAACCTGGCCAATGAAGGTCAGGAGTATACAGTCATCTTGTTAAACGATGACGCACTCGATGCCGAATTGCAAAAATTCAGTCCCTATACCCAAGGAACGAACCATCAGGTTGCGAATAGTTATACCGTATTGAAAGACCTTGTATTTAGCAGGCTCGTCGATATTGACACCATGAAGACAGATACCCTGGTATCCGCGGACGGGGTGAAGGTGCCTTTCAAGAAGTCTTCAGTTATCGAGAAGATCGTTACCAGTAATGGATATATCTACAAGATGAGCTCCGCACCTGTTAAGGTTGCAGATAAGATCATGACCATCAAGCGGGAAGGAGAGCTTCCTGATGGCTTCAGCAGAACAGACAAAAGCGGCAATATCAGCTATCGGCTCAGACGGGCACCTGAAGATCCGGAGACAGACAGGCCTTCGTATCTCTTTAACGATATATACATCTTTAACCACAAAGTGCCTCTGTTCCATGTACGCTATAACTTCAAAAATGTATATAAGGGTAAATACAAGGTTTATTGGGTAGCTCCCAATGACGTCCAAACTGTAACCTTCAAACAAAGAGTTGCATTTAATAATCCCTATGGAAGCTATCTTGAGAAAGTTGTTCCATTGAAAGACTATAAAGAAGTAGAAGTGGGAGAGTACACAGTTGATGAGTATGGCGATTTGGCTGTATACATCATTTCAGATAATAATGGAACTGACGGTACAAACTCCATCAATATCGACTACTTCAAACTGGTTCCACAATTACCCTGACCTAACTTATTAATATAACAGATATGTATTTATTGAAGAGTATAAGAAACTATCTCTTGTTATCACTTATGACGATGATCTCGGCCCTGGCGATTGCCGGCCAGCGTTACTCATCGGAAATAAAAGATGAGAAGGGAATAAATGTGACCGGAATCATTGTTGATGCCGCTACAGGGTTGCCTTTAACCGGAATCAATGTAAGTAGTGAGGGTTATTCGGCCGCGATTACCAATGATAAGGGAGAGTTTAAAATCAACGTACCTCATCTTGAAAGCGTATTATTCGTTTCAGGAGCAGGGTACCAGTCGAAACACAGCCCACTAAAAGGAAGGAGCAACCTGACCATTTCCTTAAATGAAGGAGCATTCAAATCGATATATGACGAAGCATCTGGTTCTCTTGTTGCCGGCAAGACTTCAAAAGTCTATCTGACGGGCGCCGCTTCAAGTATGAATGTGAACGATACCTGGAATCGTTCCTTTGAAACTGTAGATAATTATCTCCAGGGTCAGGTGGCAGGCTTAAATGTAGTCAGGAGATCCGGTACTCCCGGCATCGGAGCCAATATGTCTGTCAGAGGGTTCTCTTCTTTGTATACATCCAACCGTCCGCTTATAGTGGTAGACGGGATGATCTACGATTCGGAGACCTACGGAACCTCATTGATAAACGCTCATGTAAATAACCCGTTGTCGCTTCTGGATATTAAAGATATTGAAAACGTAACGGTTGTTAAAGATGCTACGTCCCTTTACGGTACAAAGGGAGCTAACGGAGTGATTTTCATCACGACCGCGCATGCCAGCGAACTGGCTACAAAAATCGATTTTTCGGCATATGGTGGAGTTAATTCAGCACCAGCAGACCTCCCCGTGCTGGATGTATCTGGTTACAGACTTTATCTTTCAGAGCTGATGAGAAGCTCCGGTATACCTGCTTCCCAGATCGCGTCACTTCCCTATCTGAATGACGACAAGTCATCCCCCGACTATTACCGGTACCACTATAATACCAATTGGCAGAATAAAACGCTGTCAAACAGTTTGGATCAGAACTATTATCTTAAAGTATCAGGGGGAGATAATATTGCGAAATACGCACTTTCCATCGGATACCTCGATAATAAAGGTGTAATAGACAATACTAATCTGAATCGCTATACCGCACGCTTTAACGCTGATTTCCATCTAAGCACAAAGCTAACTGCTGTGACTAATATTGCTTTCACATCGAGTGAGCAATTGTTGAAGGACCAGGGCTTGAACACGCGTACCAATCCGGTGCTATTAGGCCTGATTAAATCTCCGTTCCTGCCTGCCTATCTGGTAGATGATAATGGTATAGAATCCCCTAACCTGGCTGATACGGATATTTTCAATATCAGCAACCCTGCTGCTGTTACCGAAACAATGAGCGCCAGTAATAAAAACTCCAGGTTTTTTGGCTCTGTCCGATTTAACTACGAGCTGGGTAAATATGGTAATGTAGGATCATTGATAGGCCTGACCTATGACAAGGTTCGGGAAAATACATTTCTTCCGCGACTGGGAGTGGCGCCTGAAACATTAAACAATGCAGTGGCGTACAGCACCCTCGGAAGCAGGGTTCAACGCTATCGCTCTTTGTACAATGATACCTACTATTCATACAAAAGAAAATTTACAGGCGATCATTCATTTGAAGGCAATATAGGATTCCGCTATCAGGATTCCGAAAGTGAGCAGGACCGCGCGTTGGGATATAACTCACCATCTGATGATTTTGTGACGATAGGCTTTGGTACGAATTCTTTAAGACAGATTGGTGGAGATATTGGAAAGTGGCGGTGGCTCAACACCTACCTGGGCATGAACTATGCATTCAAAAGTAAATATCTGCTCTCTTTTAATCTCTCGGCCGATGGATCTTCCCGCTTTGGAAAAAATGTGGAGGACGTATTGAACATTGCCGGTAATAAATATGCTGTGATGCCTTCTGCAGCCGCGGCCTGGCTTATCTCATCGGAGAATTTCATGGCCGATCTGGATGCTGTTGAACTTCTGAAAGTGAGAGTGAGCTATGGCTTAACCGGAAATGACGATCTGGGAAACTATTCGGCAAGAAGATACTATGTATCACAGAACCTGCTTGGAGCGCAGGGCTTCATACGCGGCAATATCGGTAATCCTTATTTGCGCTGGGAGACCGTAAAAAAACTGAATGCCGGCATAGACCTGAGCCTCTTCAACGAACGTCTTTCATTCAGTGTAGACGCTTACCGGAATACGACATCAAATATGGTTGTTTACGATGAACTGCAAACTGGGGCCGGCTTTGATTTCGTTGTATCCAATGGAGGCGGAATGAAGAATGAAGGTGTGGAGGCATCTTTAAACGCCCGGTTGGTTAACAAGAGCATAAAGTGGGACATAGGAGCAACTATTTCATCTTACAGAAATAGAATAACTTCTCTCCCTGGAAATAGAAGTTTAGTGACCAGCATCGGCGGCGCCACTGTCTTAACGGAGATGAACGGCCCCGCTAGTCAATTCTACGGCTTTAAAACAGAGGGCGTATTTGTATCTGACGCCGAAGCAGCAGCTGCCAATCAGCGGGTGAGGACTGCTGATGGAAGCTTGATGACCGCTACAGGAGGCGATATCCGCTTCGTTGATCTGAATGACGATGGAATAATTGATGATCAGGACAGAACAGTGATCGGCAATCCGAATCCCGACTTTTTCGGAGGCGTCAATACCAACTTATCCTGGAAGGGATTGTCGCTGAACGCGCTGTTTACCTTTAGCGTAGGGAATGATCTGTATAATGGTACACGAGCTATACTCGAGTCGGTGTCCCAGCCCATGAACCAAACGCAGAATGTGCAAAACCGTTGGCATTATGACGGGCACATTACGGATATGCCCAAAGCAAGCTATGGAGACCCGCTGGGAAACAGCCGGTTTTCAGACAGGTGGATCGAAAAAGGATCGTATCTGAGACTCAGAACGGTGTCGCTTTCCTATAGCCTTCCTATCAAACCACAGTTTATGAAATACGCGACACTCTATGCGACGGGAAACAACCTATTCACCATCACCAAATATCTGGGTTATGATCCGGAAATGAGTTCTTCAGGAAGTGTGCTCTCTCAAGGATTTGATACTGCACAAGAGCCACAGTTTAAATCAGTTCAGTTAGGTGTACGTATCGGCTTGTAATAGTTCTAAACATATGAAAAGTAAAAAAATATCAATATCTGTCAGAGTTCTGGTACTCGTATTTTGTCTGTTGAACATCACAGCCTGCCGGGACATGTTCGATGTTTTGCCGGAAGACACGATCGACCATACGAAAGCTTACCAGAACATTTATGACGCAGACGCAGCTGTCCTCGGCGTCTATGGTCAGTTGCTGAACATAGCCAAACAATATGAAGTGTTAAATGAGCTGAGAGCCGACCTTGTAGACGTAACAGGAAACGCTGACACTTATCTCAAGGAGATCAATAACCATCAGGTAAGCAGTGCTAACCCTTATGCTAATCCGAAGCCTTTTTATGCCGTCATCCTGAACTGTAACGACGTATTGAAAAATCTTCAGATTATGTATGAAAATAAGAGGATCAATAAGTCGGAGTTCGATCAAAGGTATTCTGATATAGGGGCATTGCGCAGCTGGATCTATTTTCAGGTCGGTGTCCACTACGGAGAAATTCCTTATGTTACAGAAGCAATCGAGAATATCGACGATGTGAAAGACGCTTCTAAGTTCCCAAGGATAAAGCTCGATGAACTGGTAAGTAAACTAATTGCGTTTATGGAGTCTCTTCCTTACAAGGATGTTTATGCAGTGGGAAATTCGCTTAACACGCAACTTGATGGCTATCCCAGCAAACTTTTCTTCGTTAACAAATATTGTGTGCTGGGTGATTTATATCTGTGGAGTGATAACTACGCAAAGGCCGCTCATAATTATAAGAACGTTCTGGAGACTACTACACCATTAGGTGAGTCGGCGGGAGACAACTACTATAACGCGTATGTAGGCAGTAGCGGTGATGTAGACGAAATAAAACCGGGATCATGGCAAACTTTCTTTTCCCGCTCTCCGCAGGATAATCAGTACCAATGGGAGTGGGTATGGAGTATGGTATTCGATTCACAATTTCAACCTAAAAATCCGTTTATAGATCTGTTCTCTAATGCAGGCGGCAGCTATCTGCTGAAGCCTTCAACTGCTGCCATCTCCAACTGGATGCAGCAGGACCAAACGGATAATACTCCTTACGATCTTAGAGGTTTGGATAATAGCTATAAGATTATAAACGGGCAACCTGTAATTATGAAATTCCTTTATAACTATCTGAATGCCACAACAGGAGTGCCGGGTAAGTTGCTCGAAAGGAATGGTAAATGGTTTCTGTACCGTGCAAGCCTGGTACATCTCCGTTATGCAGAAGCTGCTAATCGCGAGGGTCATGACAAGATTGCCTATGCACTTATCAATCAGGGAATAAAAACCACTTACGCATATAATCCAAACACCACGGACGCGACTCAAAAGCAGGCTACCTTTCTTGACTGGCCTTACGATCTGGATGCCCGAAAAATTGATGCTCCGCGATTGAGAGGTAAGTATCACAGGAATCTCGGAATCAGGGGCAGGATGAGAATTAAAGTATCCGGCCTGTCTAAGAGTGATTCATCTGCATATTTCAATGGTGTTGATGAAAATGCAAGTGATTTCGAGCCCTTGTACACCAACCGCACCGTTAAAGACCGCGCCGGATTGACCCAATTCATGGAAAACAAGATCATCGATGAAGCTGCTCTTGAACTGGCGTTTGAAGGGAACCGGTGGCAGGACTTGTTCCGTATTGCCAGGAGAATGGAAAAAGAGGGAAAGAACGGATTAGGTTTCCTCAACGGAAAATTGAAAACTAAAAATCCGGGCTTCTCCGCAAAAGGATCGATGAACGACTGGTTTCTGCCTTTTACCTGGTAGAAAAGATGACTTAAATAGATGCTCTAAGAATCCACACGCACAGACACACTTAACATACTAAACAACATTACCAATGACACGATCATTCATTATTGCCACTCTTATAACTGCGTTTCTGTCCTCCGCCTCCGCTCAGCAGCTCGCCTTTCCCGGCGCTCAGGGCTTCGGAAAATACGCCTCCGGGGGCAGAGGAGGAACAGTTTACCATGTCACAAACCTCAACGACTCCGGTGCCGGCTCCTTCAGGGATGCGGTTAGCGCCCCAAACAGAATCGTCGTTTTTGACGTGGGAGGGGTCATCAAAGTAAATTCGCGAATATCGGTGTCTTCTAATATTACTATCGCCGGGCAAACTGCTCCTGGCGAAGGTATCGCCATCTACGGCCACGGACTGTCGTTCTCTAAGCAAAAAAATGTCATCGTCAGGTACCTCCGGCTCAGGGGTAGCATCGGTATGGCCAGGGGATCGTGTACTTTGACCGCCGATGATGCGGATAATATGATCTTTGATCATGTCTCCGTTCAATGGGGGCGTTGGGATAATCTTCATATCCAGAACAGTACCAATATGACCCTGCAGTACTGTATCATTGGCGAGGCGATTGATCCTCAACGTTTTGGAGCAATTCTGGAACGTCCGGAAAAACTCACCATCCATCATAGCCTTTGGATAGATAATCAGAGTCGTAATCCCAAGGCCAAGGCCGGAATTGAATACGTCAACAACGTAGTCTACAACTGGGGAAAAATTGGCTTTGTAGGCGGACACTCAAGTGCGCATCACAGACAGGATATCATCAATAACTACTTTATTGCCGGACCGATTTCATCAGATGATTTCATCGCCATGTTTTCTGCTACAGATCATGTCTACCATAGCGGGAATAAGGTTGACCTGAATAAGGACGGCGTCCTCAACGGTCGAGTCGTTACTGATGAAGATTTTATTAAGAGAAAAGCGACCCTTGAATCAGCCCGACAGAATGTTTCCATGACGGCAGAAGAGATCCAGAGTGCTGATGAGGCTTACGAAGTAGTTCTGCGCTCAGCGGGTGCCTCTTTGAAGCGCGATGCCGTGGATAAGCGGCTTATAGGTTATCTTGCCAGCTTAGGCAAAAAGGGTGAAATCTTCCATAAGGAAGAAGATGCAGGAGGCCAGTTACCTTTAAAGGGAGGAAAAGTATGGAAAGATACGGATCAGGATGGTATGCCCGACAAGTGGGAAAAGAAAAACCGGCTTAACCGACGCACGCAGGACGGCAATACGTTGAGAAGTGACGGTTACAGCAACCTGGAGTATTATCTGAACAGTCTCGTCCCCCAGTAACGGATTCCAGGATTAAAACAGTTTCGCCATTGCCTATTTTTTTAATAAAGGAGAATGAAAAGAAGTCTAATATTATCAGCCATATTAATAACAGGGTTTGCTGCATCGGCGCAGCAAACAAGCCCTAAGCAAGTACCCATCAACCGGAAAGAACTTGTAAGCAGGCATAATGTGATGCTTGATAAGGCGGATGCTTTCGCGCCACTTACAGTAGGTAATGGTGATTTTGCCTATACTGCTGATGTAACAGGAATGCAGTCTTTTGGAGATTACTACCATCAGCATGGCATTCCCCTTGAGACACTCTCTACCTGGGCATGGCATTCCTTTCCTAACAGCAAAGGCCTCAGAATGGAGGATGCAACGAAAATAAGCGACTTCCACGGCCGGAAAATAGCATACGCCAGTATAGAAAAGAGTGAGGCAGGTGAGTATTTTCGTAAGAATCCTCATCCCGTAGCACTCGGACAGATCGGCTTACGAAGGAAAAACGGAGAAGAACTTCAGCTGAAAGAAATTGCTCATATCCAGCAGAAACTGGATCTATGGACCGGATTAATAACAAGTAAGTATGAGGTCGACGGTCAGCCTGTATCGGTGGAAACCGTTAGTCATCCGGAATTAAGTCTTGTCGCTTTTAAAATAAAGTCGCCTTTGATAAAGTCGGGCAACCTGAAACCAAACTTTCGCTTTCCATATTCCTACGACCTCCGTGTAAAAAACAAACCTCCCTTCGACTGGCAGAGTGTGAAAAAGCATCAGACAAAGGTTGTAAGCCAGGAACCCGGCAAGGTACTTCTCGAGCGTACTATCGACGATACCCGTTATCATGTAGACGTTCAGTGGGAAGGCCACGCAAAATGGGAAGATAGGGGTGCCCATCATTATTCAGTTGACGGCACGGGATCTGACAGTTTGTTGCTCATTGTGCGCTATACCCAGGATGCAAAGAGTGATAAATCGCCTGACTTCGCCGGTACAAGAGAATCAAGTGCCCGCTCCTGGAAGAACTATTGGACAAAAGGGGGCGCAATTGAATTAGCGGGGAGCAAAGATCCGAGGGCATTTGAGTTGGAAAGGCGAATTGTCTTGTCCCAGTACTTGATGAAAGTACATTATGCAGGATCTTTTCCTCCACAGGAAACCGGACTGGCTCAGATAAGCTGGTATGGAAAGCACAACTCAGAGGTTTATTGGCTACATTCCGCTCAATTCTATTTATGGAACCGAACCGAATTACTGGAAAAAGGTTTTCAGTGGTATAACAAGATATTGCCGGTGGCTGTTGCGGATGCAAAATCAAAAGGATTTAAGGGCGCGCGCTGGCCAAAGATGGCTGCGCCCGACGGAATAGAAAGCCCTGGAGGGATCAATCCATTCATCATCTGGAACCAACCAAACCCTATATATCTTTCGGAACTGGTATACAGGGCGAATCCCGATAGCCACACGCTTAGCAAATACAGGGATATAGTATTCGAGACTGCTGAATTTCTGGCATCCTATGCTTTCTATGATGCTTCCACAGATCGTTACATACTGGGCCCTCCTATAAAGAGCGTGAACGAATCTACCGAGGAAAACACCACGCAAAACCCCAGTTTTGAGCTTGCCCAATGGTATCACGGGCTGAGCATTGCGCAAACCTGGAGAGAAAGGCTCGGCATGGAACGGGACCGGCATTGGGATGACATTCTGAAGAAATTATCCAGAATTACCATCAGTGATGGAAAATATGTGGAAATAGAAACAGATCCGCAGATGTATACACGTGAAGGGGGATATCCCTCAGCGATCATCATGGCTCTCGGTTATCTCCCTCAAACCCCGATGGTGGATAAGAAGATTATGGAAGCAACGTTCGACGCCATTGTTAAGAGAAACGGCCCCGGTACTTTCAGTAGCTGGAGTATGGGTAAATGGGCGTTGGCTGCTGCTCGGCTGGGCAAGCAGGCGACTGCTGTTGACATCATATGCAATGAACTTCCCGCGGCCAGGTTCCACAAAAGCGGGTATGTCCAACGACCAAAAGAGCCTCTTGGATGTCCGGCCTACCTGCCTGTAAACAGTTCTTTCCTTGCGGCGGTTGCTTTAATGGCAGCAGGCTGGGATGATGCCCCGAAGATAAATGCACCCGGTTTTCCGCAGGACGGTTCCTGGGATGTGCGCGTGGAGAATCTGAACAAACTCCCCTGACGAAATTGTAAAAACGACTCTCATAGCCGTTTTTAAGCCTATACCGTCAATATTTGAAAGATTTCTGACAATTATTAGAACTATCCTGGACCTATCTTCAAATACATTTGCAAGCAAAGTAACCAAATCATTGACAGATATTATTAAGGGAAAAGTACTAATAGGCCTGTTCCTCGGGATAGTTTAAAAGGAGTTCCGATCTCGGAGATATCACCTCCCAGAGCCTGGACACATCCCGGAATAGCGATCAAACTGATTCGGCCTGAAAAAAGCGCATGAGCAGCCTTGCTCTTGACTAAGCAATTATTAACTAACAAATTTCATTATGGTAAAAATTAATTTACTAATCTGTTGTCTGCTTTTCTGTTTGTTTAACACCTCCGTGGGCCAGGTCAAAGAGGTCACAGGCGTTGTAAAAGAGAAGAGCAATGGTATGCCCATGGTGGGAGTAACCGTTATGGTAAAAGGTACCAAACAGGGAAGTCAGACTGACGTACAGGGAAGGTATAGAATTCCTGTGGCGGGTAATTTTCCAGTGGTAGTTACTTTCAGTTCCCTCGGTTTCAAAACAATCGAAAGGACTGCCACTTCCCCTCAAATTATAAACGTTACGCTTGAAGAAGATATCAGTAGTCTGGAGCAAGTAGTCGTAATAGGCTATGCCAACGTCAAGCGTAAGGATCTGACCGGCGCGTCCGTCTCAGTAGGTGCCGACGAACTCAGCATTGCTCCTGTGACCACTGCCGCGCAGGCCCTTACCGGAAAAGCCGCCGGTGTAAACGTCGTCACTCAAAGCGGTGCACCAGGAGCGGATATCAACATCACGATCAGAGGGGGTACTTCCATTACACAAAGCACCGAGCCGCTGTATATCGTCGACGGATTTCAGATGGACAATGCACTGCGCAATGTTGATATTAACGATATAGAAAGCATCGATGTGATGAAGGATGCATCTTCAACGGCTATTTACGGTGCCAGAGGTTCAAATGGAGTGGTGCTTATAACTACAAAGTCCGGAAAATCAGGTAAAACCGAGGTTAACTACAACGCTTATATGGGTGTTGAAAAGCTGGGCAAAAAGCTTAATGTCCTTGGACCTGAAGATTATGCAAAGTATCAGTATGAATTCCAGTCTTTAGCTGGACGGGAATCAAGCTGGGCTAATTATTTTGGCGGAGATATGGCCTCTCCCGACTTCTATACCGGCGCCTATAGCCGCATAGCCAGTGAATATGGTAGCAGAGAAGGCATAGACTGGCAAGATATTGTCTTTGGCGGCTCTGCAATGAACCAGAACCACAATATCAACATAAACGGAGGTAATGAAAAAACAAGGTTCATGTTAAGCTATAATAATACCGGTCAGGATGGTATTATGGAAAAATATGGCTATAACAAAAATGGCGTGCGCCTTAAACTAAACCACGAACTTTTCAAAGGAGTGAGGTCAGATTTTAGCCTCAACTTCCAGGATACACGTATTGATGGTGGCGGCTCACTGGGAGGTGCGTTAAAAATGACTATTCTGCAACCTTCTACCGGTGGCAGTATGTATACCAATGACCAATTGATTGGGACAGATATCAGTGAGGATATGCTTGCCTATGATTCTCAATATGATGTGTACAACCCGATCATTACGAATGATGCCGTTACTAATATTAACAGAAACCGTCAGTTTACAGGAAACGCCGGGTTGGAGTTCGATCTTGCAAAAGATCTGACCTTCCGCACAGCGGGTAGTTACCTGTGGAGGCAGGTGCGAAGGGATGTTTGGGATGACGGAAGAACCAGAAGCGCTCAGAATAACGGCGGGCCTTATGGATCAAGGGACAACAGTGAGAGATTCACCTGGCAGATCACCAATACATTAAACTGGGGACATGATTTCAACGATCACCGGGTCAATGCGTTAGTAGGTCAGGAAACCTATTACAATGAAGGGATGAATCTGGATAATACCTACTATGAGTTCCCGCGGAACAACTTCGGCCTAAACGATGTGGGCATGGCGACTAAGAACAAAAATGCGTATGACTCCGGGCTAAGTTCCAATGGTCTGTTATCTTTCTTCGGTCGCGGTTCATACAGTTATAAAGGAAAATATATCGCGAACTTTACGCTCCGCGCTGACGGATCCTCTAAATTCTCAAAAGGTAATAAATGGGGTTACTTCCCATCGGCCTCTGCCGCATGGCGTATCTCTGACGAGAATTTCATGGCCGGGCAAACAGTAATCAACAATCTGAAACTTCGCGTAGGTTTCGGTACGTCCGGAAACAACGCGATCGACAATAATATGTACGCTACAGATTATGGATCTGGTTTCTATGCGATCGGTAATAACACATTTCCGACCCTCGTTCCGGGAGAGACTGTGGGCAATCCAAGGTTGGTTTGGGAGAAGACAGTCTCCACTAACTTAGGTCTCGACATCGATTTATTCAAAAGCCGCATCAGTATGGGTATTGACGTTTATAACAATGAATCAAACGATCTTCTCATCAGGAACAGCATTCCTACATCAACCGGTTACCGTTACCAGTTCCAGAATATCGGTGCGGTAAGGAACCGGGGTTTGGAAGTAGTGTTGAACACTGCAAACGTTCGGTCTAAAAACTTTAGATGGAATACCAATTTTAACATCGGTATGAACCGCTCCAAAGTTCTTTCCATCTATGGCAGGGAAGAAAATGATTACTTCTACCAAAATTATGATAGCCGTATCGATTTTAAGCTTGAAGCCGGAAAGCCACTTGGACAAATGTTCGGCTATAGGTATGACGGAGTTTACACCACAGATGACTTCATTCAGAACGCCAATGGAACCTACACACTTAAAGACGGAATACCTCGCCTGAAAGGTGGGAATGTCGCTAATATCAAGCCGGGCGATGTGAAGTATAAAACGTCAGGAGAAGCTGTTGACGCAAATGGTAATCCTGTCTGGTCAACTGACGACCGTACGGTTATCGGAAATGCTCAACCTAAGTTTCAGGGTGGTATGTCCAATACTTTCGCATACAAAGGCTTCGACCTGACTGTGTTTATGAATTTTACAGTTGGTAACGATATCTTCAATATGAGTTCTCAGCGTTTTATCGGTCCGTATCTTCCTAACCAGAATACTATGGAAGTGATGAACAGCAGGTTCACCCTCATCGATCCTCAAACCGGGCGTGAGACCACGGATCTGGCCAGACTAGCAGCGATAAATCCTCAGCAAAATAATGCCGATGCGATGTGGAGCCTCCATTCAACGAACAAGATCGCTATCACCGATGCGCTGGACTATTATGTTGAAGACGGTTCGTTCCTGCGGCTCAGTACGGTAACCCTGGGTTATACCCTACCCAAGCTGACCCTTAGCAAAGTCAAGATCAAGAATGCCAGGGTTTATTGCACAGTAAACAACCTGCATACTTTTACCAACTATAGCGGTTATGATCCGGAAGTTTCCGCAACATCCAGTCCGCTAACCATGGGCGTCGACAACTCGGCTTTCCCGCGTGCAAAAAGCGTTGTATTCGGTGTCAACTTAACATTTTAATCAAGCCCGATCATGAAAAGAATATTAAACATTACCTGTATAGCCGCGGCAACACTCCTTGTATCTTCTTGCAAAGATTTTCTTGAGATGCCGTCTGAGACCAAATTTGATAGTGAGACCATTTTTGAAACAGTAGACCGGGCCGAGATGGTCGTTGTGGGAGCTTATTCCCAAACGTTTAACCGGGAGTTTTACTACCAACTGGGTATGGGAACGGATGAGTGTTACTCTACAGAAGGCGAAACAAACAGTAAAAACCAGGTGGCAAACTACGTTTACACCACATCGAACACACCGACGTCGACTTATACAGCCATGTATACCGGCATTGAATATGCAAACGTGGCTATCAAGGGTCTTCAGGGCATGGATGTCTCTTCTGATGCTGAAAAACGAAAAGTCAACATGTTGCTAGGAGAGGTTTACGCTATTCGTGCGATGAACTACCTGAATGTGGTCCGTTTCTTTGGCGATGTACCCTATTCTACAGAGCCTGTTGCCGAGACGGGAATTTTTACTTCTTCACGGGTAAGTCGCGATACCATCTACGACGGCTGCGTAGCCGACCTGCAGAAAGCTATTGAACTGTTGCCATGGAAAAGCGAGGGAGCAGTAAGCACTCCTGAGCGATTTACCAAGAATGCGGCTTACGGTATGCTTTCCAGGGTGGCGCTGTATGCTGCCGGTTATTCATTGCGCTGGGATTTGAACAGCTATGCACCAGGATCGGTAACCATTTCAAGGCGCTCAGATGCGGCCCGCGTAAAGGAGCTTTATAAAATAGCAGCAGATGCTGCAAAAGCAGTAATAGATAGGGGAGAAAATGCCCTTGTGCCCAGCTATGAAGCTGTTTTCAGAGATCTTATTAATGGACGGTATAATTCGGAATCTATGCTCGAATATGGCCAGTATGGTGCCGACGTCAATGGATCCGCAGCTGGATACACTAACGGTATTTTCGCGCATACAAACGCCATGTTTGGTAAAAGTCAACCAGCTATGGCGGTCACGCCAACCTATTGGTTTGACTTCGGAACGGGAGATACCCGTCGGGATGTAACGATCTGTAACTATGGAATTGGCGCTGATAATAGCCGCCAGATGAATTCTTATACCAGCAATACCATTGGCAAATTCAGGGTAAACTGGGCAAGCCAGGTAGGCACGGCAATCAACAAACGCGATATTAACTGGCCTGTCTTACGCTACTCGGATGTCCTGCTCATGTATGCCGAAGCCCTTAATGAATACAATAACGGTCCTACCACCGAGGCAATTGCAGCCTTTGAAAAAGTACGGGCACGCGGATACGCAGGAAATACCACCGCTATGGGGGAAACGCCCGGTGACTATAAAGGGTTCAAGGACGCGATAATTAACGAGCGGAAGCTTGAACTTGGTTTTGAGTCATGGAGAAGAACAGATCTGACACGCTGGGGAATCTTGTACGAAACGCTGTCTGAAACAAAGAAAAAGCTTATAAAAATGGCAGGAAGGACAGACGAATTCGCAGATATAGACGCATATCGTGTGTACAAACCATCCGTGGCTACTTCTTTCCAGGACCCCGTGGTCGCCGTGCCGTTTACGGGCTACAAACAGATCACTAGTGCCGACTCTACTCAGCTGGTAAAGGATGGTAACGTCGTGCTTCGCATGCATGGCGCCTCACCGCTTGGATCCCAGGGAGTGCTTACGCCGAATGCCGCACTGGTGACGAATCTTTTCCGCGGCCTTGAGAAGAATAAAGTCGAACTTCTTCCTTTAGCTATATCCATCATCGATGTCAATTCAGGCCTTCAGGGGCAACAACATCCTGGTTACTAATAGTCTTGAGAGCTAGAGGCCAAATCAGGCCTCTAGCTTTTTTTGCATTTCCGCTAGTGTGATGGCATATATGATATGTGCCAGCAATAGTTGCCCATAAAACCGTTTGTACGGTATCACAGGCTCGCGCGGATGTAATCTAAACGTCAATTCCCACACCATGATTCCGCCCAGGCCTGCAACGGTGCCTGCCAGGATCCCGTTCCAGACAGACCGCTTCTTTCCGTTTTTCTTCCAATAAGCCTCCAGCGCTAAAGCGAGCCCGATACCTACCTGATAATGAGCTATCCATCCCACGGGAATCGCCAGATCACGGGCTGGCGCCGGCAAAAAGTCATCAGCGAGTTCTGCAAGTAACTCCGGTTCCCTGAAATTTTCATCTTTCGTTCTGGAAATAGCATAGCTGTATAGTGTCATCGCCGTTGTGGCGGCAATTCCGGACAAAATTGTTTTGACGACGTTCATATCCATGTTTTTTTAAATAAATTCACATATTATGCCAGTTTCGGGAGAGTAACGTTCAAAACCATTTTTCAAGTTTCAGTCCGTAGGTCAACAGCAGGTTCTCGCTATCGGTCACCGAAATCTTATTATATGCGAGAGAGCTGCTTAAACTAAGCCAGGAGTTAAGTTTCAAACCGAGACTAAAGGTTGACCGAATATTATAATCGTGTTTGCGGGTTAGCGATGGCTGCCAGAAGGTGCCGCCGTCAAACGTGACCAGCTCTTTAAGGATAAACCGGAATTGAAGCCGGAGCGAATTCCGATAGGTGTGGTAATTTACCCGGGTAGTATCATTCAGATGTAAATCACTCAGATCATAGAGTATTCCGTCGCTGATATTCAAATAAGCATTCGGGCGGTCGATAATGCTGTATGCAACACCAGCCCCCGCAAGCAACTGATTGTTTATCCGTAATGAGTAACTGGTGTTATAGGTGGCGAGGCCCCAATAGTAAAAGTTACGGCTCTTTCCATAAAGATTAAAGTCGAGTGATGATGAAAAATCATTGTTAGTGAGTGTGCTATTCGACTTGCCATAAGCCCAGTTGTTCCCAAAATTCAATAGAACTTTCTTCTTTTTTATTTCAAATCGCACCTGATTGTTCAGGAGATATGAACTTCCATCTTGCGCACGGTTGACTGAACCTGTTGAGTTGAAGAGCGCATGATATTGCGTGGAGTCGTTGAACTGTGCCAGAACAAGATTTTGAATGGATAGAAAGAACAGCAGGCATAAAAGTTTGTACATATTTCATGAGGGTATGTAACTAATAGCGACAAATAAATTAAGGCATTGTTTGATTCAGGTAGTATACGCAGAACCTTGCGGAAAATATCCTGAAATGCAGTTATGATACCTGATTTCAAGTTTCTGCCAACCATTTTCTGCCGAAAGTGTTCGTTAGATATGATTCCACAAAAGAACAATGATGAAACCTCGAAAGAACTTTTGCCTATCGAAAAGCTGCTCTCTTATTCTCTTGAGGAAGTAAGCATTTTCGATGAGCTTGCCGAGGATAAAACGAGCGGAAAGTTCCGCTCCACATTTGCTAAATACTCGTTCCTGCGTGAACAGCATGCGATGAGCATCAAATTTTACCTTCGTTCAAAAGGTTTGCGTCTTACCAGGATGTCAGACGGAGGTACAAAAAAGAGCGGGCAGTCCTGGAAAGAACTGAAAGCTGCACTTGAACGTTCTGATTATGAAGCGATAGCCCGAATAACGGGAAAAGCAGCTAGCACTACCGTAACGTTGTATGAGGATGCGCTGAAGAATGCGTCTGCTACGGATGCCTCTATGCACAAGATGCTTACCGAACATCTGACGCAAATCCGGAAAATCAATACCTACCCGTCTTAGTACAAAAAAGCTGATTTCTGCTTTGCCGCCTGGAGATAAACAGGCGGCTTTTTCCTACCTGCCTTCAGATCTTTCCGTGTTCCATGCATAATAACTCCAACATGAGTCCATGTTTGCTGATTAAAACATGGACTCATGTTGGTATGTTCTTCGTTTGGTGCTGTTTTCATAGGCCGGAAGTCTTAAATATTATTTCAGGTAAACCCAAACTATATCCGCATTACTCAGCAGCTGGAGCTAAGGACCGCAGATCAGGGCTACTGACGAAGAGCCGAAAAGATGATCTTACCATTATAAAAGGTCAGAGAATTAGTTTTTAGAAAAGTGTAAGTTTGCGGCCTGCTGAATGGGCCCCGGCTTGCGAAGGGATGACAACGTTATCTTTTTTGTAACATATTGGCGTTTTCTGCTACTAATTACAAAATTATAACGCAATCAAATGAAACTCTTACCTCTCCTATGTACATTTTTTATTTCTGTTAGCATCTTTGGGCAGATGCCACAGGCGCCGGCAGGGCAAGGACGGATTTCCGGTACGGTAATCGATTCGTTAACAAAAAAGCCCGTCGAATATGCTTCCGTAGCGTTGACTGTTGCCGGTGGCACCAAGAGCATCAATGGCGCACTTACTGATGCAAAAGGAACATTCGTAATGGATAAGGTGGCACCAGGGAAGTATAAGGTTAGCGTGAGCTTCATGGGTTATAAGCTGAAAGAGGTAAACGATGTGGTTACTACCGGAGATAAGCCTGATAAGAACGTAGGCAGGATCATTCTGGCGCCATCAGCCAACCTGCTGAAGGAGGTAGCTGTCACCGGCGAAGTGCCTATGATTGAAAACCGCGTGGATAAAGTGGTATACAATGCCGAAAAGGATGCAACTGTTTCCGGCGGAAACGCAGGAGATGTGCTACGCAAGGTGCCGATGTTATCTGTTGACCAGGACGGAAACGTCTCCCTGCGTGGTAGCCAGAATGTACGGATTCTGATCAACGGAAAGCCATCAGGAGCGGTCGCCGCGAGCACAGCCGATGCCATGCGAATGCTGCCGGCAGATCAGATTAAGAATGTGGAGGTAATCACCAGTCCATCGGCTAAATATGACGCTGAAGGTACCGGTGGTATCATTAATATCATCACTAAAAAGAGAGAAATATCAGGGGTAAGCGGTTCGGTCAGTGGAGGTGTAGGTACCCGTCAGAACAATGGAAACGCCAACTTGAATATCAATAAGAACCGGCTGAGTATAACAGCCAACCTGGGAGGAAACGGATCATGGCCGCAGACTACCCGGACAATGAATAACAGTTTCTCACCTCTAACCGATACAAGATCTATGCAGCAGGGTGAGAGTAACACTAACCGTTATGGCGGGATGGGGTCTGCTAATGTAAGTTATGATTTCAATGATAATAACAGTGTTTCCACCGGGATCCGTGTAAATCAGGGACGTTTCAAAACCGACGGGTCGTCTCTCAACAGCAGAACCTTCCTGCAGGAAGGTGTTATGCTAAGCGAGGACTATAGTTTTGCGAATAAGAACGAAACAACATTCAGTGGGTTCGACTGGAATGCTGACTATACTCATAAATTTAAGACGCAAGGTCACGAATTCAGCATTGCCGGACAGTGGAGCCATAGCAAGAACGAGACTGATTTTTCGTCATTATACTCCATACTCAGCCGGGACGACCAGATGGGTAATAACGACGCGTCGAACGACGAATATACTGTTCAGGCAGACTATAGCCTGCCGCTTAACAAGGTGTTCAAGCTGGAGCTGGGAGGAAAGACCATCATCCGCGAGATCACCAGTAACTCGCTGTTCAACACTGCAGTGAATGGTGGTGCCTTTGAGTACAATCCGCGTTTGTCTAATATTTATGATTACAATCAGGATGTTGTTTCAGGATATTCGGTTTTGAGCATACAAGCTAGTAAGAGTGTAGGAATACAGGTCGGTGGCCGTTTGGAACATACCAGGATCGAGGGACAGTCGGATGGCGGTAATTCGGAGCAGCTTTCGGTTTCGAATGACTATACGAACTTTATTCCAAGCTTTGCGATTTCCAAAACGTTTGAAAACCTGCAGACGCTTCGCCTGAGTTATAGCAAGCGCATTCAGCGTCCGAGCCTGCAGTATCTGAATCCTTTCCGCGATATTAGCAATGACCAGTTTCAGAGGCAAGGTAACCCGGCTCTATCACCGGAAGTGTCGCAGACCGTAGAACTTGGTTTCTCTAAGATGATCAAGACATCCATGATCAATACCTCGGTATATTTCAGACATACAGCAGACATTATCGAAAGTATCATTCGTCCGGATGTATATGACGGCCGTACTGTTAACTTAACATCTTATGATAATATTGGAAGCAACAACTCCGTGGGAGCAAGTTTTTTCGGATCTGTGAGTCCGGTTAAAGGAACCACCTTCAGAGGGAACTTTGACATATATTCGTATAAACCAAGCACTAACCGCTCTTTTTCAGAGCTTGCCGGTGAGGCTAAGACATACGCGTTGTACAAAGCGTATATAAGCGGTTCGGTTACGTTGCCCAAAGATTTGATTGCCGAAACCTTCTATATATTGAATTCGCCACGCAGAACCTTCCAGGGAGAAAGCCCGTCTTTCAGCATGTGGCAGGTATCGTTCAGTAAGCAGATTTTGAATAAAAAGGCTAAAATTGGTGTGAACGTAATTGATCCGTTTAATGAAACGAAACATTTTAAGACGAACATCAACAGTGCTGAGCTGGTACAGGTACAGGACTTCGGTATTCCTTTCCGTTCTGTCGGTATTAATTTTAGCTATTCGTTTGGCAAAACCAACTTCAATCCGCAGCCACGCAAGAAGAGAGGAGTGAGCAATGATGACCTGAAACAAGACGGCGGACAAACTGGTCAGGGTGGTATGACGAATTGATTTTTCGTAACTTCGCGCAAAATTAATTTTCATGTCTGAGCTAAGCATTTTATCATATCTACCAGGGGAAAACGCAGATGAGTTGGAGCAGCTTCAGGAAAGGGTTGAGCTTGTCAGGCACAAGCTGAAGTTTGTGGAGCTGAAGCCAACGGTTGCTTGCATAAGCAGCCTGTCGCCACTTAAGCTGACCGAAGGGCTGGTTCCCGAGTTGATCAGGCTGGCAGGCGGAACCCCGGTTCATGGTGATGATCTTACCTTGCTAAATCCGCAATATATTATCGTTGCACTCGAGGGTTCTCCTATTAACGCCGCCATGAGTCAGGTAGATACCCTGATGGCTTTGGCCGGATGGGAGTCTTTAGATGCCGTGCAGCATGGCCGGATCTATCTTGCTAGTGGAGATACGCATTTTAATGACTCGGCAGAGGGCATTGTGGAAACGGTTGAGATGATAGCGGAGATACTTAACCCGAAGCAATTTGCGTTTGGTTATGAAGGTGAGGGTTGGATAAAGTTCGGCATCTAAAAACAGATTTCTGGCCGGGCTGTTCATAGAAAGAAAACGTCCATGGCTATATTATTTGAACCTATCGGGATCAGGAGCATCGAGTTCAGGAACCGCATTGTCGTGTCTCCGATGTGCCAATATTCAGCAGAAGAAGGTTTTGCGAATGATTGGCACATGGTACATCTGGGAAGCAGGGCAGTAGGAGGCGCAGGGCTAGTCATCGCTGAAGCGACGGCGGTATCTCCGGAGGGCAGGATCTCTCCTGGAGATCTTGGTATCTGGCTTGACGACCATATTCCCGCCTTGAGCAGGATTGCAGCATTTATACAGGAGCAAGGTGCTGTAGCCGGCATTCAGATCGCGCATGCGGGACGGAAAGCCAGTCACGATGCACCCTGGCATGGTGGAAGGTTTCTCTCTGAGCAGGAAGGGGGATGGAAAACAGTAGGTCCATCAGCACTTCCTTTTGCTGCAGGCGACTCGTTGCCTCATGCATTGACACCTGAAGGGCTGGAAAATGTTATTATTGACTTTCACTCTGCCGCCAAGCGAGCGCTGGAAGCCGGGTTCAAAGTTCTTGAGATACATGCAGCGCATGGCTATTTGCTTCACGAATTCCTTTCACCTTTGTCCAACTTCCGGTCAGATGAGTATGGCGGGTCATTCGAAAACCGCATCCGCTTATTGGTGGAAGTTACCGAAGCCGTTCGCAAGGTGTGGCCGGAAGAGCTTCCGCTGTTCGTGCGCATCTCAGCAACCGACTGGGTTGAAGGGGGCTGGACTCCCGGGGACTCGGTTGAGCTCGCTTCGGTTCTGAAGGATAAGGGGGTGGATGTTATTGATTGTTCTACGGGGGGTAATGCCCCTAATGCGCAGATTCCCGCAGGGCCCAACTATCAGGTTCCCTTTGCGGAAAAAGTGAAGCGGGAGGCCGGGGTGATGACTGGTGCTGTAGGCATCATAACAAGTGCTCAGCAGGCGGAAGAGATCATACAAAAAGGGCAAGCAGATTTTGTCTTGCTTGCCCGTGAGATGTTAAGGGATCCTTATTTCCCCATGCATGCTGCGCAGCAGCTGGGTGTGGAAATAAAGTGGCCCGTGCAATATGAAAGAGCTAAAAGATCGCGCTAGATCTTAAGCACCCGCGGCCAGAATCTGCTGGTCGGCGGATATAAATTTATTCAATGCAGATTCCAGGTTCAGATAGTCTGACGCATATTCTACTTTGGCAGGGCCATTAATGAATAAGGTCGTCTGGTTCTTGATGGTGTTAATAATCGCAGGGGTCAGTTCCTGCGGTAAAGCCGGGCAACCTAAACTGCGTCCTAAACGGCCATGCTGCTTCACAAAGTCATGACTTACATAAGATGCGCCGTGGATAACTACCGCACGGTTCAAAGCGTTTGAATTGTACGCACCGTCCATGCCGTTTATCTTCAGTGACAAACCATGTTTACCGTGGTAGGTATTAGCGGTTACGTAGAAACCCAGGCTGCTTTGGTTTGACTCAGAAATGTTAGAAAAGCTGGTGGCGTAATTATCGCCGCTTCCCTTCCCGTGAGCGACAAGGGTGTTGAAAAGTAACTTTCTGGCGTTCAGGTCAATAATCCACATTCTTTTTTCGGAACTAGGCTTATTAAAGTCTACGATCGAAAGTATCTGTTTGGCCTTAGATAGGCGGCCTGCATCTTTCAGGTTGTAATACCCTGTGATAGCTTTCGCAAAGACAGCATAGTCAAGAGATGCGTCAGCAAGGCCGGCAGCGGTATAAACACCAGAGATATACTGGTCGAATAGACTGGCAGCAGAGATTACCTTCTCTTCTTTTACGGCAGATTGACTGATTTCTTTCTTGATTTCGGGATGGTTGCTGATGTCAGTGTCTGACTTTAAACCCCATCCGATTGCTGGAATGCTTAGTGCTAAAATGATGTAAGTTGCCCCTCTTAAAATCCTGTTCTTCATAAATTTCCCCCGTTGTTTAAAAGTAAGGTTTTCTTTCTATAAGCAGATGAATTAGGTTGTGTGTGTAGCGGTTAACAATACAAATATAAGGAAATAAATTTGGATGTCAAATAGTTAGGGTCAGGGAAGGGTCATGAAGGGGAGGGCAAATTCAGTAACCGTTCCAAGTGTTTTGAATTATCCTGACCGTTATTGCCATAATCCTCGGCTTGGTGATTTACTTGAAATAGCGTAAGACCTAGATGTCATGAATTACCCGACGTTTTCTGGGCGAGCAGATAAGCTATGACCAGATAACTGATAGAGCTAATCTGGTTAGGGGGGCGGAACGGGTGATGGTACCCTTAGCTAAGCAATCAGCCAGAGCGAGCCGACTCGTTATTGCATTCGAAGAAGAAAAAAAGCCTCTCAGTTAACATTTGTTCTATGAATATATCATTAACAGGCAGCCTAATAATCAAATAAACCCGTTTTTGCATACCGTAAACTAATATGAACAACTCTGCCGTCTGAAGCTCATCAGCAGCAGCGTATAAAAAGGGTTTTATAGCCAATTTAGACCATTTAATTTTGAACGTTTTGAACTGCAAATTTTTACTCTCAATCCTGTTTCTTCTAGCCCATTTGGTTGCGGTCGGAGGTGATCGGGAAAATTCCAATTTCGTTTATTTCAAAGATCAGGGAAATTATTTTCCGCTTACGGAAGCCGGTGTCCCCATTCCTATCGTAGTGGATGATCTCGACTTCAAAGGTGTACACCATGCTGTAGATAATCTTCGGGAAGACTTTAAAAGGGTCACGGGCAATGTTCCTCAGCAGACGGCCGGTAAGTATAAGATTATCATCGGCACGATGGGCAAATCGGCTATTGTTGACCGATTGATTAAGGAGGGGAAGGTAGCCAGAAAGGATCTGGCAGGAAAAAATGAGAAATTCATCATTGAAGTTGTAAAGAATCCAACACCGGATACGGAAGCCGCACTTCTTATTATCGGCAGCGACAAGAGAGGAACCATATATGGAACTTACGAGCTTTCCACTCAGATGGGTGTTTCTCCATGGTATTATTGGGCGGATGTACCTGTTAAGAAGCATACCGAACTCTATGTTAAGCCCGGAAAATACACGCAGGGGGAACCAGCGGTAAAATACAGAGGAATATTTCTTAATGATGAAGCACCGGCCTTAAGCGGCTGGAGTAAAGCTACCTTTGGAGGTTATAATAGCAAATTTTACGAAAAGGTATTCGAACTCATCTTAAGACTCAAAGGAAATTTCCTCTGGCCTGCTATGTGGGGGAACGCTTTCTATGATGATGATCCGCTGAACGGTCAGCTTGCCGACGACCTCGGCATCGTGATGGGAACCTCTCACCACGAGCCGATGGCGAGGGCTCAGCAGGAATGGAAGCGTCACGGCAATGGGGGTGCATGGGATTATAGCAGTAACGCTTCCGGACTCAGGGAGTTCTGGAAAGGGGGAATGGAACGGGCAAAGAACTGGGAGAGCCTGATTACCATTGCGATGAGAGGGGATGGTGATGAACCGATGAGTGAGGATCAGAACAAAGGCTTGTTGGAAAAGATCGTCAAAGATCAGCGGCAGGTTATAGAAGAAGTGACCGGAAAGAAAGCGGAAATGACTCCTCAGGTGTGGGCCTTATACAAAGAGGTACAGGACTACTACGACTCAGGCATGCGCGTTCCGGACGATGTAACGCTCCTGTTTTGTGATGATAATTGGGGTAACGTGAGGAAGTTGCCTGAGTTGAATGCTAAGAAGCGGAAGGGTGGTTATGGAATGTATTATCATTTCGACTATGTTGGTGCGCCAAGGAATTCCAAATGGGTGAACGTTAGTCAGGTACAACGCGTGTGGGAGCAAATGAACCTGACCTATCAATATGGAGTTGACCGTATCTGGGTAGTCAATGTCGGGGATCTGAAACCAATGGAATACCCTATATCCTTTTTCCTGGATATGGCCTGGAATCCAAACCGTTTTAATGCCAATAATCTTCTGCAGCATACCGAAGAATGGAGTGCCCAGCAATTCGGTGATCAATATGCTAAAGAAGCTGCCAGGTTGATCAATTTGTATACAAAATATAACAATAGGGTCACTCCTGAACTCCTGGATGATAAAACGTTCAGCCTCGCAAATTACAATGAGTTTGAAACGGTGGTGAACGATTATCGTAATCTGGTGATTGATGCCATGCGTTTATATTATCTGATACCTAACGAGTACAAAGATGCTTTTGATCAGCTCGTGGTTTTCCCGATCAATGCTTGCTCCAATGTTTATGAAATGTACTATGCTGTGGCAAAAAATAAGGTTTTTGCGGCAAAAGGAGATGAGCAGGCGAACTTTTGGGCGGATAAAGCGAAAGAGCATTTCCGTCAGGACTCTGTTTTAACCGTTCATTATAACAAGGATATTGCCAATGGGAAATGGCCTCATATGATGGATCAGGTTCGCATTGGCTATAGGAGCTGGAATAACCCGCCAAAAAGTATTATGCCAAAGGTGGAATACGTAGCGGCTAAGAAGCCGGCTAAGAAGATATTCGCCGAGGAAGATGGCGTCGTATCTATTGAAGCTGAAAATTTTAAGACTTCAAGCAATAGTAAAAAGGTGACGTGGACCGTGATACCTGATCTGGGAAAGACACTTTCAGGATTAACCACGATGCCCGTGACGGAAGTGCCGGATGAGAGTGTTTATGTTGAGTATGAAATGGATGTTAAGACGGCAGGAAAAGCAAAACTTGTGGTGCTAACGTCGCCGACTTTAAACTACAATGCGAACAAGGGCCTGCGTTATGCTGTTTCGGTGAACGGAGGCAAGGAACAGATTGTCAATATTAACGGTCATTACAGGGGGGAGCTGGGACGCTGGCAGGCGAGGAGGATTATCGAGTCGAGTACCAGCCACGATATTGGAGCTGCCGGTTTGCATACCATTCGGATTCGACCTCTTGAGCCTGGAATCGTATTTCAGAAAATCATGCTGGATCTGGGAGGGTTGAAACCTTCGTATCTCGGCGCTCCGGAAAGCAAAATCGTGTCGTCACCCTGATATACGGCTATATCGCTGTGATTGTTCCCGGAGATAAATGTGGAATGCAAAAGAGCCGACATCGAAAGATGGCGGCCCTTTTTATAGGTGTTCTCAGCAATAATGTATGCTGAGGCAAGTCATCATTATTTGTCTGCGTATAGCAGGTATTTTTTCCTCATCTGTTTAAATGCTTTCAGGCCAGGTTCCCATCTTTTACGAATCTCTGTTTCTGATTTCCCGGCAATAATATCTTCTCTCAGACTCGCATTGCCAGATCTGAAGTCGAAGCTGCCAACTGCAGGATGGAGGGTGTGATCGAAAAATTTCTCCTTGTCAGGGAAAGCATTGTACATTTCGATTAGCCAGGACAGGTTGATTTGTCCCGTCTCCCGAAGGATGTTGGTATCGTAGTTTCTGAGATCTATTCCGTAGCAAACAGTGTCTTTATACAGTGGATTTTCACTCATGCCTTTTATGCCAACGGGTTTGAATGAGAACGTGTACTTCCCTTTTAATTCAGGTGCGCCGAGAACAGTGAAGGGCATGTATGTTCCTCGTCCGTAGTTGATCATAGTGCCCTCAAATAAGCACATGGAAGGATAGAGGAGAATGGATTGCTGTGTGTTAAGATTAGGGGAAGGATTTACCGGAAGATTATAAGGCATGCTATGGTTGTAGTTTGCCACCTTGATGATGTTGAGCTTGCACTTTGGGTATTTGTCCATATATCCTTCGCCGTTGAGCATCAGGGCGAACTCCCCGATAGTCATGGCATGGGTGATAGGGATCTTATGCTGCCCGATACCTGATTTGAATTTATCTTCGAGAATCGGCCCATCAATGAAATATCCGTTTGGATTCGGGCGGTCAAAAATCATCAGCTCTTTGCCGTTCTCTGCGCAGGCTTCCATAACGTCTTCCAATGTATTGAGGTTGGTGTAGAACCTGCAGCCGACGTCCTGAATGTCAAAAATTACCAGGTCGACATCTTTCAATTGTTCTTTTGAAGGCTTCCTGGCTTTTCCGTATAACGAAAAGATGGGAATGCCGGTTTTTGCGTCTACTTCGTCATCAACATGATCTCCATTACTGGCATTTCCCCTGAAACCGTGTTCTGGTCCGAAGACCTTAACAATCTCTATGCCGTGGCTTAGAAGGCTGTCGACACTGAGTTTGTTGCCGATGATGGATGTTTGGTTGGCCACCATAGCTATTCTCTTACCTTTCAGGTAGGGGAGGTATTTTTCGGTTTGGTCTGCGCCGGTGATGATGTTTTTAGCTTCTTTCGCTTTGAGGGTCTTAGTTTGTGCAAATGACCCTGAATTGAAATTTAGAAAGAGGCTTAAGGCGAATAAGAGTAAGTTGATTTTTGCCATGTCGTGAATTGATCTATTCTTCGGTATAAGTAATTGACTGTATATACTAAGCTACGTAATTAAGATGAATATAGCAATGTGATGCCGGTTTTAGATAGATAACGCATAAACCTGCATTTGTGGATAATAAAATGGGCCTGGTACAATCGTCACAGGCCCATCAAAATGTGCTTCGTATTGGTTACGAAAGCAGGTTTCTCCAGCTTACGCGCTCTCCGATAATCCTTTCGAGTTGATCAGCCGGAACCCGCTCTTGCTCCATAGAGTCGCGGTGACGGATCGTTACGGTGTTGTCTTCCAGAGACTGGTGGTCTACGGTGATGCAGAAAGGAGTACCGATGGCATCCTGCCGACGGTAGCGTTTTCCGATGGCGTCTTTTTCTTCGTAGGTCACATTATGCTCCAGCTTAAGCAGGTTCATGATTTCCCTGGCTTTCTCAGGCAAGCCGTCTTTCTTTGTTAGCGGGAAGATAGCCGCTTTGACCGGCGCAAGGGCAGGGTGAAGTCTTAGAAGTGTACGGCTGTCTTTTTTCTCTTCTGTGCTGATATCTTGTTCTTCAAACGCGTTGATCATGGTCAGCAGGAACATACGGTCAAGACCGATGGAGGTTTCAATCACGTAGGGAACATAGTTTCCGTACGGTTTGCCTTCTTCGTTCAGGTCATTATCGAAGTACTGCATCTTTTTGCCTGAGAACTCCTGGTGTTGGGTCAGGTCGAAATCAGTACGGCTATGGATACCCTCCACTTCTTTGAATCCAAACGGGAATTCAAATTCAATGTCGGTAGCTGCGTTGGCGTAATGCGCCAGCTTGGTATGGTCGTGGAAACGGTACTTCTCGGGTGAAGTGCCCAGTGCCTGGTGCCATTTCAGTCGAGCTGTTTTCCAGTAGTCGAACCATTTTTTATCTTCTCCCGGACGTACGAAGAATTGCATTTCCATCTGTTCAAACTCACGCATGCGCATGATGAACTGACGGGCAATTACTTCATTACGGAATGCTTTTCCGATCTGTGCGATGCCGAAAGGAATTTTCATGCGGCCTGACTTCTGCACGTTCAGGAAGTTTACAAATATTCCCTGAGCCGTCTCCGGACGAAGGTATACTTCTTCACTTCCTTCGGCCATAGCGCCAAACTGAGTGCTGAACATCAGATTGAACTGGCGTACTTCTGTCCAGTTGCGGGTTCCTGAAACCGGACAAGCGATTTCATGGCTGATGATCAGGTCGCGCAGCTCGCTCAGGTTTTCTGATTTTAGTGCGGCGTCCATATCAGCCTGCAGCTGATCGGCTTTATCTTGTTTGCCGTCTTTTTCATAACGGGCAATTTTGTCTTCTAAAAGCTGATCGGCGCGGTAACGTTTTTTGGAGTCTTTGTTGTCGATCATCGGATCGTTAAAGCCATCCACGTGTCCGCTTGCCTTCCATACTTTTGGATGCATGAAAATTGCGGCGTCGATGCCTACAATGTTTTCGTGCATCTGCACCATGGCTTTCCACCAGTATGTTTTAATATTGTTTTTTAACTCAGCGCCCAGTTGCCCATAATCGTAAACAGCACTTAAGCCATCATAAATTTCGCTGGATTGAAATACGAAGCCATATTCTTTGGCATGGGAGATCACATTTTTAAAGATCTCGTCGTTATTTTTACTCATGATGCTACAAACTTAATTTATTTATACGATTTTCATATACGGACCGAAATGTTTGTTTAGCCGCAAAACCCGCCGGGTTTACTAAATTAGCGGGATATCCGTGGATCTCGTGCCGACGGTATATGATTTTCCTAAATATATATGAGTATTGTAGTTAAGGATCTCACGAAGGTTTATGGTGAGCAGAAGGCGATAGATAGTATTTCATTTTCGGCGAACAAAGGAGAGATCCTGGGGTTTCTGGGGCCCAATGGCGCCGGTAAGTCCACGACGATGAAGATACTTTCCTGTTTCCTGCGGCAGACTTCCGGAATTGCGGAGGTTAACGGGTTTGATGTAACTACGCAGGGGACGGAAGTGCGTCGCAGCCTGGGATATCTTCCGGAGCATAATCCCCTTTATCTGGATATGTATGTGAAGGAGTCGCTGGGCTTTATTGCCCGCATTCATAAGGTTGAACCCAGGCAAAGCCGGATAGGGGAGATTATCGGGATGGTTGGACTGGGGCGGGAACAAAATAAGAAGGTGGGACAGCTGTCTAAAGGTTACCGCCAGCGGTTGGGAATCGCGCAGGCTTTGATCCATGATCCTGCAGTGCTGATATTGGATGAACCTACATCGGGGTTGGATCCGGCACAGCTCGTTGGGCTCCGTGCTTTGATACGTGAACTGGGAAAGGAAAAGACCATTATTTTCTCGACACATATTATGCAGGAGGCTGAGGTCTTATGTGATCGTGCGGTTATCATTCATGAGGGCAGGATCGTCTGCGATTCCATTCTATCTGACTTGTTAGCGCGTTACTCAGGACTTAAGTTAGAGGATATATTTCTTAAAATCATTGCACAGGGCGCTTAAAAACGTCAACAATTCAGGAGTAGTTGTGTTAGTAGTGTGACATCTATATTATTCACTAAATAACTACACTATGAAAAATCTATTTCTATCTATCGCCTTAGCATTGGTTACCAGTTTGGCGACCGCGCAAATTACGACACCTCAAACGTCATCAGCCTCTCAGGAAGCAGCAATTTCTCAAGGGAACTGGATGATAGGTGCGGGCCTCGGATCAACTAATTATAATTTTGATACCGAAACATTTAATATTAGCGTGGAGCCGAGAGCGGCTTACTTTATCACAGATAATATTGCTGTGGGTGCGCAGGTGAAGTTGGGGCTAACTGCTTATGATGGTGGATCTACGTTTGAGTACGGTGTGGCACCATTGGTAAGATATTATTTTCCGGAAGGCGCAACGCCAACGAGCAGATGGTTTGCTGAAGGTACTGTAGGAATAGGTGGTAGCCATATGAAAGATAATGATAGTGACGAACCGGTTTCTCTCCTTATCGGTATCAGCGGCGGTTACGCACACTTTGTGAGTCGTACTGTTGCGTTGGAGGCTGCACTTGGTTATACCTATAACAAGTCAGACGTCGGGGCCGATTCGGGAATGTCTGGGCTTGGTCTGACACTCGGCTTTAATATTTATCTTCCGGGACAATCCAGATAATTGGCATCATTGTTTTTGCATGATAGTCCCGGTCTTTAATGATTTGGGCTTAGCTTTTAATTTTGCCTGAATTTGTATTCACAGCGAATGGAGTTTCATGAAAAAGAATTTTGTATCTAACTCGCCGGAATCTGTCCGGATGTTTAAAAATGGATTTTTGGAGAGTGCTTCGAAAGTCCATTTTTATGTACCATTATTGATTTATGTTCCCGCTATCGCGATCCTTTCATGGCAGTCTTTTGATGCGAAAAGACTGCCATTGTCTTCTTTTACATGGTGGTTTATCATTGGGCTGTTCGTCTGGACGCTTACTGAATATGTGCTGCATCGTTTTGTGTTTCATTTTCATCCCAGATCGGCACTAGGGCAACGACTACACTTTATTTTTCACGGTGTGCATCATGACTACCCGAATGATCGCAAAAGACTGGTAATGCCGCCTTCAGCGAGCATACCCATGGCCTTGATTCTGTACTATTTATTTGCCCTGGTGATACCGAACCAGGCGATGTTTTCTTTTTTTGCAGGCTTTCTGCTGGGATATCTGATTTATGATATGTCGCATTATGCGCTTCACCATGCGAACTTTAAAAGCCCTTTCTGGTTGAAATTAAAGAAGCACCATATGCTCCATCACTACTCTGATCCGACAAAAGGTTATGGCGTGAGTTCTAAGATCTGGGATAAGATCCTTGGATCTGACTTTGTGAAAAAGAGGTGATTGCTGATGCTTCAATTTTAAATTTTGTCTGCGTTTCAGATAAGATTGATTTACTTTGTACTACAGATATGAAAAGATTAGTCATTGGCTTGTTGTTTGGATTTATAGCTCAGGTTTCAACTGCCCAGCAAACTTCGAATACTCCGTATCCTGTGAGGCCGCGTGTTAATCTCGATCTGGAGGTTTCGTTTCCTGGCGGTGATTATGGTGATCTGTTTGATGTAGGTTTTGGAGGAGCGGGCGGACTGGATATTCCTGTAACCAGGGCTCTGTATGCAACGGGTAGCGCCGGGGTTACCTCTTTTTACAGAAAAGATTCTGAAACGCGGACATATATACCCATGAAGGTCGGTGCCAAATACTACTTTTCAAGGATGATTTACGGCCAGGCCGAAATTGGCACCAGCGTAGGTGTACAGCAAGGTGCGGGAACTGCATTCATTTTTGCGCCGGGGGCCGGAATATCTTATCCTGTTACGGAGCGTAGCTCTGTGAATATGGGTGTGAGGTATGAATCGTGGTCTCGCGACGGAGGAAATATCGAGCAGCTGGCTCTTAAAGTGGGCTACCAATTCTAAACGATGCTTGCTGTATTCATAAAAGAGTTTTCAGCTTTTTTTAGTTCCCTTGTTGCCTATATCGCTATAGGTGTGTTTCTTGTGATGACGGGTTTATTTCTTTGGGTTTTTCCAGACTCCGGGATCCTCGATAATGGCTACGCGACGCTGGATAGCCTGTTTGCCCTTGTCCCTTATCTTTTTATGTTTTTGATCCCTGCCATTACCATGCGCTCTTTAGCAGAGGAGAGAAAAGATGGGACTTTTGAGCTTCTTGCCACCCGTCCATTAAGTGATGCCGAGATCATCAGCGGGAAATTTCTGGCGTCTCTGGGTGTAATTGTTTTTACGCTCCTGCTTACGATCATTTATTATTTTACCGTGAGGACGCTCAGTGTGCCGTCTGGCGAGGTGGACTCTGGTGCTATAGCAGGGTCTTACATTGCGCTTGTCCTTTTGGGCGCTTCTTTCGTGTCAATAGGGATTTTTGCATCTTCAGTGAGTAAAAATCAGATTGTTTCTTTTTCACTGGCTGTGTTTCTTTGTTTTTTTTCTTTCAGTGGATTCGATTCGTTGAGTAGGTTAATTTCCATGCAAGCCGTAGATGCCTTTGTAAGCTCACTCGGAATCAGTGAGCATTATCAGTCATTGGGCAGGGGCGTGGTCGACTCCAGGGATGTACTCTATTTTGTATGTTTTAGCGCCTTTTTTTTGATGTTGACTAAGACGGTTTTGGGAGGCAGGAAGTGGTAAAGAGGCGTCAGAAAGATATAGTCAGTCTATTTGGGCTGATCGCTGTTGTCCTGGTTTTATCCCTTGTCTCTTCGCGATATTTCGTACGTCTGGATCTTACCTCCGACAAGCGGTTTACGCTTTCTGATGTTACCAAATATGAGCTCGATCATCTTGATGATCAAATGCAGGTGTTGGTCTATCTGGAGGGTGATTTTCCGGCGGGATTCAAGCGGTTGCGGAATGCTATCAACGATCTGATGATCGATTATCGTTCATTTTCGGGCAGGAAGCTGAATTATGCGTTCGTTAACCCGACGGAAGGAGGCGAACAGCAAAAGAGCAGCTTGATGCAGGACCTTAGCGCCCGTGGTTTAATGGCGACGAATTTAAGTGTGAAGACAGAAGAAGGGTTTTCGCAAAAGATTATTTTTCCGTCTGCCCTGATACGTTACCAGGGAAGGGAAATAGCTGTCAACTTTTTGCAGTCGCGGATGGGAGCGTCGCCCGAAGATGTATTGAATAATTCGATACAGAATCTTGAATATGCTTTTACAAGTGCTATCCGAAAGTTGAAAAAGAACGGCCGGCAAAATATTGGTTTTACAGAAGGACATGGCGAACTAAGCGATCTGCAATTGGCAGATGCGATGGGTTCGCTGCAAAATGCCTTCCAGGTGGGAAGAGTTGACCTACGGGATATCAGTCTGCAGGGAATCGAAAAGCTTTCTTTATTAATCATTCCTAAGCCACAGACGGCTTTTACAGAGGCCGAGAAGTTTAAGCTCGATTATTTTATTGGTCGTGGCGGAAGTGTTTTGTGGGCGATAGATCAGGTAAATGCGGAGCTTGACAGTCTCAGAGGACAAGGGACGCAGCTGGCGTTTGTTAAGTCGCTGAATCTGGATGATATGCTTTTCCGGTATGGACTGAAGTTGAATTACAATTTGCTGGCGGATATGAACTGTGCTCAGATTCCGCTGAAGGTTGGAGGAAGCAGCGGGGGGCAGGCGCAGATGCAAATGGTTCCCTGGATGTATTATCCGCTGTTTGTTTCGGTAAGCCAGCATCCGGTTGTGAAGAATATTGAGGCTGTGCGATCTGAATTTGCCGGTACGATTGATACGCTACCTCTCAGGGGAGTGAGGAAAGAGGTGTTGCTAAGCTCATCTCCATTCAGCAGGGTGCTCCAGGTTCCTGCGTTAATATCCCTGCAGCAGGTGGAGCAGGAGCCCGATCCGGAGCAGTTCAGGGGAGAGCCTCTTATCACGGGTATTGCGTTGGAGGGAATTTTTCCGCAGGTCTTTGAGAACAGGGCGGTCCCGGAGGGCGTGAAGGGAAATATTTCGGGGGAAGTGGCTTTACCCGCTAAAATGATCGTGCTCTCTGATGGTGATATTTTAAAAAATCAGGTCAGTACGCAGGATCAATCGCCCTTTCCACTGGGTTTTGACCGGTTCAGCCAACAGCAGTTTGGGAACAAGACTCTTTTGATGAATATGGTTGACTATCTTACAGATGATCCTTCGATCATTGCGCTGCGGAGCAGAGAAGTGAAAAGCTATCTGTTGGACCGGGCGAAAATAAAGTCTGAAAAGGTCAAATGGCAAGCCCTGAATGTCGGATTACCGCTAATCATACTGTCCATGACGGGGCTGATGGTACACATCTATCGTAAAAGAAAATATTCCTGATAGAAGGCGTTGTTTGAAGGTTTAATTTCTTGTTTCATGGAAATTCTTTCCTATTTTTGATGAATGCTGGTGTAGCCTCTTTGTGCTAGATGTTCCGGCTATAAAAATTAAAAATATCCAATCAATATATGAGATTTATAGTTTCGACTTCGACCTTATTAAAGCAATTACAGGCAGTAAATGGCGCATCAAGCAGCAGCACTGTTCTTCCGATACTGGAAAATTTTCTTTTTGAGATAAAAGACGGAATTTTAACCATCTCCGCGACCGATCTGCAAACCAGTATGACCACGTCTCTTCCTGTTGAGTCGAAAGAGGAAGGCAAGATTGCCATCCCGTCAAAGATTCTGCTGGAAACATTAAAGACTTTACCGGATCAGCCTATCGCGTTTAATATTGATGACTCTACTTTCGCTATTGAAATTAATGCGGGAGACGGGAAATACAAGCTTAGTGGTGAAAATGGCGATGATTTTCCGAAAATCCCGAGCGTTGAAAACGCCTCTTCGGTGAGCTTGTCTGCTTCGGTACTGGCGGAGGCGATCAATAAAACCATATTTGCAGTGAGCAACGACGAGTTGCGTCCGGCTATGACAGGCGTATATTGCCAATTGACACCAAGTAACTTCACTTTCGTTTCTACTGACGCACACAAACTGGTAAGGTACCGTCGTTTTGATGCGAAAGCTGAGCAGGCAGCGTCGTTTATTTTGCCAAAGAAAGCGCTTACGTTGTTGAAGTCTTCTTTGCCGACTGAAGATGTTGCTGTTTCGATTGAGTATAACAATACAAGTGCTTTTTTCCGTTTTGGGAATATTAATCTGATCTGTAGACTGATAGATGAGCGTTATCCTGATTACGAGGCCGTTATTCCGCAGAACAACAACAACCGTATGACGATTGACCGCGCTTTGTTCTTGAGCTCTCTGCGCCGTGTGGTGATCTTTGCGAATAAGACCACGCATCAGGTCCGTTTGAAAATTACCGGAAGTGAGCTGAATATATCTTCGGAAGATATCGACTTCTCCAATGAGGCTCACGAGCGTTTGAGCTGTCAGTATGAGGGCGAAGACTTGGAAATCGGTTTCAATGCGCGGTTCCTGATCGAGATGCTTAATAACTTGAGCGGAGAAGAAGTTACTCTTGAGATGAGTACCCCTAATCGTGCGGGACTGCTTGTTCCGCAGACGAATGACGAAAATGAGAACGTGCTGATGTTGGTGATGCCTGTAATGCTGAACACTTATGCATAGTTTTATATACATTTCAACATGTTGCGTTAATCTGGCAAGGAACGGCTGCCGAGACTTGTAGAGATTGTCAACGGAAATTGTTGAATAACAAAGCGTTTAATGTAAAAAAACGGAAATGGGAAACTATTTCCGTTTTTTTTATGCTTCTGATTATCAGTACGAATGACTTGGGCAGGAAGGTGCATCTGCGGGTTGTGGTCTGATAATTGAATAATGCGGGTATTTGATAACCTGCAATGGGACTATATGGCGGGAAAGATAAGACGCACAGCAGTTCCGGAGCATAAAATGTACAACTATGAAAAAACAGAACACATTAGGTAAATTTTTACTATTCGCTGCGGCGGGCATCACATTAGGTTTAAGCTCATGTTCGGATGATGATATTTCAACAGGAGAATCAGTAAACGTAAAGATCGTTAACGCTGCTGAGTCGTCTCCGGCACAGGATGTATTCATTGAGGATGTGAAGGTCAATAGTTCAGCCTTAGGATATCTGGAGTCTACCGACTATATTACGACTACCAATTCGGGCAATAACAGAAAGATCGAGGCTCGCACATCAGGTTCTGCGGATGTATTCGCTACAGAAGAAGAAGATTTGAAGTCAAACAGAAATTATACTTTCTTTTTAACCGGAACCGGTTCTTCAGCCGACATTGAGGTTACAGAAGATGATCTGTCTGTGCCAGCTTCAGGTAAAGTGAAGGTTCGCTTCGTACACGTAAGCAGCATGAGTACTGTTTCAGAGAAAGTTGATATTTATAGCGGAAATACGAAGATTGCAGCAGGCGTAGAGCGTGGCGATGTGTCCAGGTTCCAACAGATTGACGGTGGTATCACAACTATCGGTGTTTTGACAGCTGGAAGTACAGATATGAGTGCCATTAAATCTTTAAGTATTCAAAACCTTACTGCCGGTAAGATTTATACCATATTGATCTACGGAAGTACGGAGGTTAACGCAAGAGTGATCTCTCATAATTAATTTTTATTCATCTATCTATTTCAAGGTCCGGCCACAAAAAGTGGTCGGACTTTTGATTTTATATAGCCGGCTGTATCGTTTCTTATATAGCGTGCGTACTTTAATTAACATCAATAGCGTACAATAAAAAGGATTATACTATGAAACTTTTCGATTTACTACCTAAGAAAAACAGGTTTATGTCTATGGGCCTGACGTTGCTTGCTTCGGCAACATTATTATCTTCGTGTTTGAAGAATGATTCTGATGATTATCAGGGTCCTATTTCAGCGGTTAGCTTTGTGCATGCAGCGGCGTCTCAACCCTCCGTAGAGGTATTCGTTGACGGCAGGCCATTTTTTAACTCAGCGGTTCTTTATGGCGAATATTCCCCATACTACACTGCAGGGTCAGGTAACCATCTCTTCCAAACTGCAATCGGCGGGACAAATCAAAAGTTGTCGGACAAGACTTATGCTCTGGAAGAAGGGAAGTATCACACTATATTCTTTGCTAATAAAGTTGAATCTGATTCTTTGGAGACGGTAGTGACTGTCGATGATCGTACGGCTCCTGCAACCGGTAAGGTGAAAGTCAGGTTCGTACAGCTAAGTCCAACTAATGAGGAATATGACCTGTATTTACAGGGAGGACGCTTGCTTTCTGACGCCAAAGCCTATAAGGAAAGCAGTGAGTTCACTGAGATAGATCCTGCCAAGTACAAGTTCGCCGTGCGCCTTGCCGGTGCTGCTGAGGATAAAGTGGTGACCGCCGAAGTGGACGCAGCGGCTGGAAAGTTCTATACCGTTGTATTAGCTGGAAAAGCATCGATACCGGCAGGTACTACTGGTGCTTTGAAAGCATTCGTTTTGGTGCAATAAGATGGTCAAATGTTAAAAGGAAAGGGCGAAAGCCCTTTTTTTATGAATTTTTATTCTAATCTGCGGCCCTGTCCTTACCTTTATTGAATGAGGTACAATGCGTTCCCTATGAAATATGTCACCTTAATTCTCCTGGCGATAACATTAACGTCCTGTCTGGAGGGAGATGATGATTCTTTCCGTACGACATCGGATGTTCTGTTTGTGAATGTTTATAACGACGCTGCTGGTGGGGTAGAGTTCCGGGTAGATAATCGTGAATGGGCTTACGGCTATAGGTCTTATGATAATGATACGGTTGATGGCTATCATGCTTTCTATTCTGGTGATGTGACGTTTTCGGCCTTTGCTTCGGGATCTGGCTCGGATCAGGCTATTGCCAGTAGTAGCCAAACGCTGAACAGGGATACTGATTACACTGCTTTCCTGACAGGAAAGTCGGGTGATGGGAAGATGGTATTCCTGACAGACACGCTTAGTACGCCTGCTGGCGGAAAGGCTTTGATCAGATTTGTGAACCTGAGTCCGGATTTATCCAAGGCAGATATCAAGGTTGCAGATAGCGGAGTTATTTCTAATCTGGATTATTTGACTGCCGGTTACGCCATAATTGACACCGGTGCTACCGTTGTACGGGCATATCGGGCTGGTGAAACGGTAGCGGCTGCAACGCTCAACTTTGAGCCATTGCCACTTGGCATTTACACGATGTATACGAGAGGACTGTCGGGTAGGAGCGGAAGAGATTCACTTGCGATAAGTTATTTTTTACAGCCCAGGAGATAGCGTAACAAAATCAAGCAGACAGGAGGATAATACAGACATATTTATACTTTTGCAAAAACATATAACACTTTGGAACTTATTCAGACCCTAATAGACTTTATCCTTCACATTGACAAGCACCTTGTAGAAATAGTAAGTGAATATCAGACCTGGACATATCTGATTCTATTCATCATCATCTTTGCGGAAACCGGATTTGTCGTCACTCCCTTTCTTCCCGGAGATTCGTTGTTGTTTGCTGCGGGAGCTATCATTGCCCGCCCTGAAAGTGGCTTGAATATCGTGCTGATGATGGGCTTATTGATTGTTGCAGCTATCTTGGGTGACTTGGTAAATTACCATATAGGTGACTATGTAGGACCAAAAGCGTTTAGCGGAAAATATAAATTACTTAAAAAAGAGTATCTGGAGAAAACCCAGAATTTTTATATCAAGCACGGTGGTAAGACGATTATCTACGCACGTTTTGTACCGATCGTTCGCACATTTGCCCCTTTTATAGCGGGTATTGGCACCATGAGTTATGGTCGGTTTGCGTCTTACAACGTGATAGGCGCTTTTGCCTGGGTCTGTAGCTTTTTGCTCATCGGTTATTACTTTGGTGGATTGCCGATTATCAAGCAAAATTTCACTTACGTGATTTTCGGAATAATCGTCGTTTCTCTGATTCCTCCTTTGATTGAGATTTTGAAGAAGAAAAAGTAAGATCTGGTTGGCCTGCATCTACCCAGGCGGAGAACCAATAACTTCCCGTTTTTTTAATTGCGGCCCGCATTTGTTGTTCTACCATGCCGTTGAGTGCGTTGTGAAAGGCTTCTGAGTACTCGCTGGAGTATTGCTTGGTGACGATTCCGTTGCGTTCAGAGAAGCTGTGTTTTTTATCTGAAGGAAATGAGTTACTGAGAGTTGCTTCGATTGAAAATACACTATCCTTGTATTTGTGAGAACTTCTGGCGATGATCCAGGCTTCCTTAAGTGGATCGGCAATATATTCAGCGCGACCGACAAAATAATTATATTTCTCGCTGAACAATTCGGGTAAGCGGCTTTCCCAAAAACCATGTATCCCCGTTTGTTTGGTAAGCTGGCCGTTATAGTTCCATGTAACGTGTAAGGGTACATGAGCATCTGCTATGTAGTGTCCGAGATTCGCGGAAATGCGGAGGATCGCGATGGAATCTTTACGCTCGAATGCCTTGACGAGAGAATAGTATGTTCTTTCAATTTGCCAGGGAACGGTGCCGTAGGTGGCCAGGGTGTCTTCGGTGTACTTGGCTACAGCATCCTTCCATCGTTGAGGTAAACTATCGAAGGGAGAGTCGCCATAGCGTTCAGTGTCGAGGAAATGGCGGGGACCCTCGTGGACATCGGCATACCGCCGCTTGTCGGGATCTGTGGAATGTTCAGCAAGATAGTCTGCGTTGTTCTTGTAGAAACGGATCATCCCTGCAGGCAGGGTAAAGACTGCCATGCGGTTGATACGTTTATGAGCGAAGAAGCCCCAGGAGGTGCACAACGTCAGTATAAGGGTACAGCATACGAGCGACAAATACGGTTTGCGATTCATGTAAGAAGTTCAAATCCCCGTGTACGTTTTATGCGATGATGTATGCTGTTAAAGGTAAGAATTCTCTTATCGTATTTTAATCGTTACAGGGTACGAAGGATTATTTCTTTGCGTTTCTTTCTTTAACATTTACACCAAATAACCAAAGATTACGATGAAATGTCCTAGTTGCAATGAGACTCTGCTAATGAGTGAAAAGAATGGCGTCGAGATTGATTATTGTCCGAAGTGCCGTGGAATATGGTTAGACCGCGGAGAGTTAGATAAGATCATTGAACATTCGGCGAACCATTATTCCAGGAAAGATAATTACGAAAGTGACTACAAACGGTATGGCTATAATGAGTATGATAAGGACTATGATAAGCGGTATCCGCACAAGAAGAAGAAGTCGTTTCTGAATGATTTTTTTGATTTTTAACAATAAACCCAAGAAAATTACTCAGCCTGTTTGATTATTAAATATATACGGTTATATTTGCAGTCCCAAAAACAGGAACGGAAAAAAGCTTACAAATGGCAAATCATAAATCATCGATCAAGAGAATCAGATCAAACTCAGCGAAGCGCTTACGTAACCGCTACCAGGCAAAAACTACCCGTAACGCTATAAAGACATTACGCAGTGCTACAACAAAAGAAGACGCAGCTCCTCTTTTGTCTAAAGTAATCTCTATGCTGGATCGTCTTGCTAAGAAGAATGTTATTCACAAGAACAAAGCGTCAAACAATAAATCAAAGCTTACAAAGTTTGTTAGCAAACTAGCTTAAGTTTTATATAGGCTATTCTTCTTTAAATAGTAGTTGAAACCACAGAAGCTTGAATGTTGTATTCAGGCTTCTGTGGTTTTTGTGTTTCTCTCAGGTTTGTGTGTTTTATTCTATGCGGATCTGCTATTATGCTTAAGATCATTTTTTCTTAGAAAGTGTATATCTAGTTTTCGCTATGGAAAGCTACGATACAAAGATCACGATCAAGTCATGGGCAGAAGAAGACAGGCCTCGCGAGAAACTTGTTGCGCAGGGAAGGAGAAGTCTTTCTGATGCGGAGCTGATTGCTATTTTAATAGGGTCAGGAAGTAGATCGGAGACGGCGGTAGAGCTGAGCAGGCGAATCCTTGCATCCCTGGAGAATGATCTGGAGAAATTGGGGAAGCTGTCTGTTTCTGAGCTTTCCAAGTTTAAAGGAATTGGCGAGGCTAAAGCCATCAGTATTATTGCTGCTCTTGAGCTCGGGAGGAGAAGAAGGGAAAGCAGCACCAGCCGTCCCGATCAAATATCGTCCAGCAGGGATGTGTATGAACTTTTGAAGAGGCAATTCTCTGATCTGAACCACGAAGAGTTCTGGATTGTGCTTTTGAACCGCTCGAACAAAGTGTTGTCCAGGCATCTGATCAGCAAAGGAGGACAGGCCGGAACGATAGCGGACCCGAAAATAATATTTCAGACAGCGCTGGAGAATCATTCTGCCAGCATCATACTCGGTCATAACCATCCTTCGGGCAACGTCAAGCCGAGTCAGGCGGATCTTCAGCTTACAAGGAAGTTGAAAGACGCAGGCGATCTTCTTGATATATCTGTATTGGATCATCTCATATTCACAGACTCCGGTTATTTAAGTTTCGCTGATGAGGGTTTGATGTAATTACGGTTATTTTGCTGTATTTTCTATCTTTGTGCTTTATTAGTCGATAATTAAATGAAGATTTCATATAACTGGTTAAGTCAATTTATTCAAACATCCAAAACGCCTGAAGAGATATCACTGATTCTGACGGATATAGGTCTGGAAGTGGAGAGCCTGGACAAAGTGCAGGCCATTCCCGGGGGACTGGAAGGGCTGGTGGTTGGATATGTGAAGGATTGCGTTCAGCATCCGAATGCTGACCGGTTAAGGATCACCAAGGTGGACGTCGGGCGAGCTGAAGATCTGCAGGTGGTATGCGGCGCTGCGAATGTTGCTGCGGGGCAGAAAGTGATCGTGGCTACGGTAGGCACAACGGTTTATCCCGTAACGGGAGAGCCTTTCAAGATCAGCAAGTCGAAGATACGCGGTGAGGTTTCGGAAGGTATGATATGTGCGGAGGATGAGATTGGGTTGGGGCACTCACATGAGGGAATTATGGTGCTGGACGAATCAGCGGTTCCCGGAACGGCAGCAGGAGTGTTTTTTGAAATTAAAGACGATTATCTGTTTGAAATAGGTCTTACGCCTAACCGGGCGGATGCGGCTTCTCATCTGGGAGTTGCACGGGACCTGGCAGCATATCTGCGTAAAGAGATTACGATGCCGGATGTTTCCGGATTTAAGCCGGATAACCTTAAGTTGCCTATACCTGTTGACGTGATGAATGACGAGGCATGTCCGCGTTATTCTTCTTTAACAATCACCGGCGTTCAGGTAACTGAATCTCCGGAATGGCTGAAGGAAAAACTGCAGGTCATAGGTGTACGTCCTATAAATAATGTTGTGGATGTAACCAATTATGTATTACATGAACTTGGACAACCTTTGCATGCTTTTGACTCATCCGCTATTACAGGCGGGAAGGTGGTAGTAAGGAATGCGGAGGATGGGGAAGAGTTCGTTACGCTTGATGGAGTGACGCGGAAGCTGCACCAGGATGACCTGATGATCTGTAATGCAGAGAGACCGATGTGTATTGCCGGGGTTTTCGGAGGAGCTGAATCGGGTGTTAAGGAAACCACCACTTCGGTATTTTTGGAAAGTGCGTACTTCAACGCTGTGTCTGTGCGTAAGACATCAAAGCGGTACGGACTGAAGACAGATGCATCTTTTCGTTTTGAGCGCGGCACGGACCCTGAAATGACGGTCTATGCACTTAAGCGTGCGGCTATGCTGATCAAAGAAGTTGCAGGTGGGGAGATTTCATCAGAAATCGCCGACTTTTATCCGAACACGGTTAGTCCTTTCGCTGTTTCTCTGAGCTTCTTGCGTACGAATCGACTGATCGGTGAAGAAATTCCGAAGGAAACTGTGAGAGATATCATTGAAGCTCTTGGTATTCGTGTGGTTTCGGAAAGCTCAGACGGATTGGAACTGGAAGTGCCTTCTTACAAAGTAGATGTTACCCGGGAGGTGGACGTGATTGAGGAGGTTTTGCGGATCTATGGTTATAACACTATTGCTATTCCAACCCAGATCAGGGCGTCAATGAACTATGGAACCAAGCCTGATAAGGAAGCTGTCAGAAATCATATTGCCGAGTTGCTGAGTTCTAACGCATTTTCGGAGATATTGACCAATTCGTTGACTAAGTCTGCTTATTCGGATTCGCTGGAAACTGCAGTGAAGATATTGAATCCTCTGAGCAGTGATTTGGACGTCATGAGGCAAAGTTTGCTTTATACAGGATTGGAGGCGATAGCATATAACCAAAACAGACGAAATGCTGATCTGAAGTTTTATGAATTCGGTAAAGTCTATGAACAGCAGGCGGCAGCCTTTTCGGAGACTCAGCGCCTGTCAATCTTTATGACGGGTGCGAGACAGTCTGCACAGTGGAATCACGATTCGAAACCAGTGAGTATATATAACCTGAAAGCGGTTGTGGATGCTGTCATGAGAAGATTGAATGTAAAAGGGCTGAGTGAAGCGGAATTCAGCTCTGCGTTCTTCAGTCAGGCTTCACAATATAAGAAGGGCGACAAAACGCTTGTTTCCTTTGGTTCAGTCGCCAAGAATGTACTGAAGAAAATGGATATTGAAAATCCGGTTTATTATGCTGATTTTGACTGGGATATGGTTCTGAAGGCGATTCGTAAAAACAAGATCAGCTATCAGGAGGTTTCTAAGTTTCCGGCAGTAAGGAGAGATCTGTCGCTTCTTATAGACCGGACTGTAACTTTTAGTCAGTTGAAGCAACTGGCCTTCAGGACGGAGAAATCCTTACTGAAAGAGGTAAATGTGTTCGACGTATATGAGGGGGATAAGCTTCCTGCGGGAAAGAAATCATACGCGATTAGTTTTATGCTGCAGGATGAAGAAAAAACGCTTACCGATAAACAAATAGATTCGGTAATGAATAAATTAATCTTTACTTTCGGGAAAGAAGTTCAGGCAGAAATCAGAAAGTAGCGAGGTTTGATTCTGAATTAATTTTAAAAGTTAAATTGAAGTATGTCGCTTGCCGGACAATTGAATAGTGTATTAGACAGGACTCAGCGGTTGATTGAGCTTTGTGAGGCTTTGCAGGAAGAAAATGACCTGTTAAAGCTGGAAAACCAATCACTGCAGGTAGCTGTAGAAACAGGCAAGACCAAGGCTGTGGAGATGGAAGAGAAGATGAAAGTGCTGAAATTAGCACGGTCATTGGAGGGGATAACAGTAAAAAAGATAAGTCCCGATGAAAAAACGCTTGACATAAAGCAAAAAATTAGCGAATTTGTGCGGGAAATAGATAAGTGCATTGTATTACTGAAAAAGTAATGTAATCGTGAAACAAAAGCTCAATGGGAGAGATCTCCATAAAAATAAATATTGCTGACCGTGTTTATCCTTTAAAGATAAATATGGAAGAGGAAGAAATAGTGAGGAAGGCAGCTAAGATGATTAATGACCGTATAAAGGAATATCAAGACAATTATGCGGTTAGGGATAAACAGGATTTGCTATCCATGAGTGTGCTGCATTACGCGACAGCGACATTAAGGGCAGAGAAGAAATTATCAGAGGGTGATACGGAGGCTTCTGAAACTGTTTATAAGCTAGATCAGTTGCTTACCAATTTCTTTTCCAAGTAATATTCGTTCTTTATATAATACAGGGCATTAAGACTTAACCGCAGTTAATTCTTGAGTTTCACTATTGTATTAAACTTAACGCTTCAATATCAAAAGAGTTAAAAAATGTAAATCACCTGGCAAGACCACTTGATTATGATTAATACTCTAATCTTAAATTGATGAAGTTTTACAGTACATGAGGTTCAAGTTTAACTGCGGTTTTTTTATTTAAAAGAATATGGATATAGTACTTTACATTTTATTAGGTGTTGCTGTAGGGATAGTGATAGGGAGATATATGCTCCGGAAATTGTTGAAAAGTCAGGAGCTTTCAGCACAAAACAAGGTAAAAAAGATTCTAAAGGACGCGGAAAATAACGCGGAGATATTAAAGAAGAATAAGCTTCTTGAGGCTAAGGAGAAGTTTTTGCAGTTGAAAGCGGATCATGAGCAGGAAGTTAATGCCCGCAACAATGCCATCAATCAGCGCGAGAATTCTATCAAGCAAAAGGAGCAGTCTCTGAACCAGAAGCTGGAGAACGCAAACAGGAAAGATCAGGAACTTGATAATTTAAGGAAGAATCTGGAAAAACAGATTGAAACTTCGAAGGCTAAACAGGAGGAAGTGGAGCAGCTTAAGCTCGAGCATATTACTAAACTGGAAGCAATTGCCGGTCTTTCTGCAGAGGAAGCGAAGAATCAGCTGGTAGACAGCCTCCGTGAGGAAGCGCGTTCTAAAGCCATGATCCAGATTAAAGATATTGTGGACGAGGCCAAGCTGACCGCGAGTAAGGAAGCTAAAAAGGTTGTTATTCAGACGATACAACGTACGGCTACTGAGTCGGCTATAGAAAATACGGTTTCAATTTTCAATATTGAGAATGATGAAATAAAGGGACGTGTTATTGGCCGTGAAGGACGTAATATACGTGCGTTGGAAGCCGCTACCGGAGTGGAGATTATTGTGGATGATACGCCTGAGGCGATCATTCTTTCAGGATTTGATCCTGTTAGACGGGAAATTGCCCGGTTAGCATTACATCGTTTGGTTACTGACGGGCGTATTCACCCGGCTCGTATCGAAGAGGTAGTGGCAAAAACTAAAAAGCAGATTGAGGATGAAATCGTCGAGATAGGTGAACGTACGGTTATTGATCTGGGGATTCATGGTTTGCATCCGGAATTGATCAGAATGGTCGGGCGTATGCGTTACCGTTCATCTTACGGACAGAATTTATTACAGCACTCCAGGGAGGTTGCGAACTTCTGCGCGACAATGGCTTCTGAACTCGGCTTGAATGTGAAGCTCGCGAAGCGTGCCGGATTACTACATGATATTGGTAAGGTACCTGATGATAATCCGGAATTACCACATGCTATCCTGGGAATGCAGCTTGCAGAAAAATATAAGGAACATCCGGAAGTATGTAATGCGATCGGAGCTCACCACGATGAGGTGGAGATGACTTCAATGATCTCACCGATCGTACAGGCTTGTGACGCGATTTCAGGTGCTCGTCCGGGTGCCCGCCGTGAGGTTGTTGAAAGCTATATCAAACGATTGAAGGAACTGGAGGCGCTGGCGCTTTCATACCCTGGTGTTGAGAAGACTTTTGCTATTCAGGCTGGGCGTGAGTTACGTGTTGTGGTAGAAAGTGAGCGTATCACAGATGCGCAGTCTGAGATACTTGCTACCGATATTTCAAACCGTATACAAACAGAGATGACTTATCCTGGTCAGATTAAAGTTACGGTTATCCGCGAAACACGTTCTGTTTCTTACGCGAAATAGTATTAGTTTTGAGCCAGTCTTTCCTCGTTGAGGGAAGACTGGCTTTTTTATTGATACATGAGCAAGAAAAATACGATAGATTCGAGTCCAATCGGCAGCATTATCAGCCGCTTTTCTGAAAGTCATACGACTGCTACGAATAAGCTCATCCATTATATCACCATTCCGCTTGTTAGCTTTTCTGTGCTGGCCATAGTCTGGGCTATTCCTTTTCCCCATTTGGATCTTCTCGGAAAATTTAACGGTTTTCTGAACTGGGCTTCGTTTCTGATAGCGGGAACGTTTTATTATTATTACCGGATGTCGCCGTTTCTAACTTATGGCCTATTGCTATTGGTATTTGCATTTTCTGTAATAATCGTTTCTTTGGAGAAGTTTCATTTACAGGGCGGTCCGGAATTACATATTATTCCGATGGCCATACTACTGCCAGCCCTACTGGCGCAGGTAGCGGGACATCGTGGTGAACGTACGACTCCTGATGCTTCATCAAGCTTGAGATCATTGCTGGATGGGCCTCTGTGGCTGATGGATATTATTTTCAGAAAGGTAGGGCTGTTGAAAAGTCGTTAACAATAAGTTAATGTTATGCTTACGCATTGGTAATTAACCTCTAACACGGGGTTAACATTGTGGTAATACTTTTGTGATGATAAAACAACGCAAAAGTGAAAAGATTATTCGATCTAAAATTTACAGCACTCTTTATTTTTTTAACACTCCATGTGTTTTCGGCTGCTGCACAGTCTGTTGGTAAAATTGCCGGAAAGGTAACTGATAAGAAGACTGGTGAGGCCCTGATAGGTTTGACAGTAAAGGTACAGGGAAGTACTAAGGGGACTTCTACTGACATTGAAGGCCGCTACAGTATTTCTGGCTTAACAGCCGGGAAACATACTTTGATATTCTCTTATATCGGGTATTCCAGTAAAAGTGTTTCGGATATCTTAGTAAAGGCATCGCAGGTTACGAACACGGACATTGTGATGGAAGAGTCTGAAGGGAACAGCCTGAATGAGGTGGTGATTACTGCTTCTGCAAAACAGGAGAGCGTAGGTGCATTGTATGCTTTGCAAAGGGTGAATGTGAGGGTTTCAGATGGAATTTCCGCTGAACAGATCAGAAGATCGCCCGACAGGAATACAAGTGATGTATTGAAGCGAGTAAGTGGTGCGAGTATACAGGAAAATAAGTTTCTTTTAATACGTGGCTTAAGCGACCGTTATAATACAACGCTTCTGAATAACGCTCCGTTGCCGAGTTCTGAGCCGGATCGTAAAGCGTTCTCGTTTGATATTATTCCTTCCAATTTAGTGGATCAAATTGTTGTGAATAAGACGGCTGCGGCCGATCTTCCAGGGGATTTCGCCGGAGGTGTTATTCAGATCAAAACAAGGGATTTTCCTGATAAAGAATTAATTAGTCTAAACTATAGTGCATCATACAACACACAGTCGACCTTCAAAGATTTTAAAGGGGGCAAAAGAGGCGGGCTCGATTTTTTAGGGTTCGATGACGGGTTGAGAGCTATGCCATCATCTTTCCCATCCAATAGAAAGAACTACGTGAACTCATCTTTGGATCAGCGTGTTGCTTATACAAAGGCATTTAAGAATAACTGGGGAGTGGAGGATTATGGAGCAGCATTGCCAAATCAGAGTGTGCAATTCACTTACGGTAATTCGTACATTCTGGAAAATACGAACAAATTTGGTTTCATTGCATCGCTGTCTTACCGCAATGGTAATTCAATTACTGACCAAACCAGAGCAGATATTGAGCAGATTGGTGATGAGTCTTTCAGCTTTACGGATGATGTTTATAGGAACAGTATAAACGTAGGCGGTCTGGCTAATTTTGCGTATGCATTCAAAAATTCCAAAATTGCTTTTAAAAATATCTACAACCGTGTTTTCGATGATGCTTATACTAACCGTGTGGGAGTTGCTCTGGAAGAGCCAAATTTCGATAACCGGAATTCTCAGTTTCAACTGTTACAAAAGTCCTTACTAAGTTCTATCCTGGAAGGTGAACATTCTTTTGGAAACAAGCAAAAGCTAGATTGGAATGCTTCATTCAGCTCCAGTAATCAGGATCAACCTGATCTCAGAAGGGTGTTTTACTCAAGGCCCAGTGGTTCTTCTGAGCCTTTCAAGGCGAGTGTCAACACAGGTTCTGCCAGTACTAAAAACGCTGGACGCTTTTATTCTGATTTGCAGGATTACGTTTATGCGGGTGCTATCAACTATACTCATCCATTTAAACTCGCAGAACTCGATCAAACAATTAAAGTGGGTGCATTATCTCAGTACAGAACCCGCGATTTTTCTGCAAGGGAGTTAGGCTATGTGAGGACAACCGCGAATGCTGAAAGTGAGAGTTATTTATCTTTACCACAGGAACAGATATTTTCGGCCGAAAATATCAGCAGGACGGGATTTATATTTGATGAGATCACCAATCCAAGTAATACGTATGACGCAAATGTATTACTGAATGCTGGTTACGTCATGTTGACTAATGAACTGGCTCCGAAATGGAAGCTTAACTGGGGCTTAAGAATCGAATCTTATCACGAGAAGTTGAATTCGGCAACAGTATTGGGGACACCTATTACTGTGGATAATAGTTATGTTGATTTATTACCATCGGCTAATTTAATCTTCAGCCTCGACGATAAGACGAACGTTCGGGCGAGTTACTCTAATACCGTTGCGCGTGCTGAATTCAGAGAGCTTGCTCCTTTTTCTTTCTTCGATTTCGAGAGTAACAACGTTATTATTGGTAACAATAAACTTAGAAGATCGCGGATAAACAATTTCGACCTGCGATTTGAACACTTTTCTCAGGGCGGTCAAATATTTTCATTGACAGGCTTCTATAAGCAATTTAAAAATCCAATTGAGCAGGTATTTAACCAGGGTACTGTGGCAGCAAGTAAGGCCGCATCATTTCAGAATGCGACGGAAGCCACATTGCTGGGGGTAGAAATGGAGCTGCGCCAGCGTTTGGGTTTTATTAAGGAATCGGATTTTTTCAATAATACATCGGTTTACGCTAACCTGGCTATAATGAAGTCTGACGTGAAGCTTGACAGGCAATTGTTCGCCAATATTAGCGAAAGCCGTGCTCTGCAAGGGCAATCGCCTTATCTGATTAACGGAGGTATTCAGTATAATGATAATAAATGGGGCTTTAATGTGCTGTATAATCGTATCGGGAGACGTATTAATATAGTTGGGTTTGGCAGATATGAGTCCAGTGATTTTGTGTATGAATATCCTGATATCTATGAAAATCCAAGAGACGTGATTGATCTACAGGTATCCCGCAAATTATTTAATAATCGTGCAGATGTTAAAATAAACGTCGGTGATCTGTTAAATCAAAAAGCTGTTCTCTATCAGGACAATAACCATGATAAGAAATATAATCCGGGTTCAGACCAGTCCATACGCACTATTAAGTATGGTTCGAATTTCAGCTTGTCATTGGGGTATAATTTTTAATTAACAATTTGATAATAATGTCTTTAATCTAAGGCAACCTGGAGAGAATATTTTTGACCTATAACGAAACATAAAGATGAAAAAATTGAAATTTTTAGCGATAGCTATGTTTGGCTTTGCTACTATCCTTACTTCTTGTAGTAGCGATGACAATGGAGAAGATCCGATTGAAGTTGAGCCTGCGACACTGTCTGGCGATATCAAAACGAATACTATTCTGACAGCGGATAAAGCCTGGACCCTAAGCGGCCTGGTCCGGGTAATGGATGGTGTTACGCTTACCATTGAGCCAGGAACAACTATAAAAGGCGATAAAGCTACTAAGGCGGCGCTTATAGTTGAAAGAGGTGGAAAGATTAATGCTGCGGGTACGGCAAGCAAGCCAATAGTGTTCACGTCTAATCAATCGGCTGGACAACGCGAAATAGGAGATTGGGCAGGTGTTATTCTTTGTGGAAAGGCTCCCATTAATGTTGCTGGGGGAACCTCTCAATATGAATCAGGTATTTTGGGAGCTGATGTCGCTAACTACGGTGGTACGGATGCTAATGATAACTCAGGTATATTGAAATATGTGCGAATTGAATATGCAGGTATTGCGTATGGTACTGACAGAGAAATAAATAGCTTAACGTTGGCAGGCGTGGGCTCTGGTACAGTTCTGGAGAATATTCAGGTATCTTTTGGTGGTGACGACGGATTCGAATTTTTCGGAGGGACCGTAAATGCTAAGAATCTTATTGCCTACAGATGTACTGACGACGATTTTGACTTTGAGTTCGGATACAGCGGTCGTATTCAGTATGCGATTTCGATTAAAGACCCTTTAGTTTTTGACAACTCATCAAGTGGCGCTTCAAACGGAATTGAGTGTGATAATGGAAGTACAGTTGATGTAACTCCGGTAAACAAACCAGTTTTGTCCAACTTTACTTTTATTGGTCCGGGACCAGGTGCAAACGCTAAGCATAACGCCGGTGTGATTTTCAGGAAAGGAACTGCATTCGTGTTGCGCAACTCGATTATCATTGATCACTTGAAAGGTGGTTTGGAACTTGCGACTCCTAAAGCAGGAGATCGTTTATTCCTTGGTGAATCTGAATTTAAAAACAATTTAGTGTTTGCAAACGAAGCCGCTTTCAAAGCAAATGACGCAGGTGCTAACTTTGCTAATAATGCTGCGCTTGCGACATTTGTTACTTCGGCATCAAATGGTAATGTAGCCTTGACAAACGCCGCGGCTGCAGGAATCATGAGCACCAGCCTCACAGCTCCTAACCTGTTATTGGCAAGCGCTTCGCCTGCTAAAACCGGTGCAAATTTTAATGATCTGACAGGATTTGAAACAGTTGCTTTCAGAGGCGCCATGGATACGACAGACTGGACGTCTGGCTGGGCGAGCTGGACTCCTGGAACTAACGTATACTAATTACGGTCTATAGATTTTAAGAAGGGGTGGTCTTATGACCGGCCCCTTTTTTTGTTAAAGGCTGCCTTCAGAATCGCTCATTTCATCCCGCTGTTTTATTGCCGGCTTTAACAGCACCGCTAAGGAAGTGGCCAATTTCCGTGTAGATGGGATCTTACTGGTGGAAGGTGTTGATTACTCTTTGCGAGATCACTAAGGTGTAACCAGGGATAGTAACTTCACCGATCTTTTTTGGTCTTTTACCGAGTTTTCGTCTGGTTCAACCTATTGGCTATTGCCGGGACCGCCGGTTCCGTCTATATTTGATAAAAAGATTAAGAATGGAAAATTCAAATCCAATATATAATAAGAAGAAGGCAGCGGGGAAGCAGTGGGCAGGGCTCATATTCTTAATTCTGGGAATTGTTCTCTTAATACGTTCATTTGGTGGTTTCATTCCGGACTGGATAACGAGTTGGCCGATGGTTTTGATACTCATCGGGGTGTTTACCGGAAGTCGGCACAACTACAGGAATCCAGGGTCTATTATTTTAATCTGCCTTGGCGTGTTATTTCTCCTGGGAAGGATAATTCCGGGAATCGATCTTCAAGATTTTGTATTTCCGTGTATTATTATCGGACTGGGACTTTACCTGATACTGGGGAAGACGAAGTTTAATAAGCATTTTGTAAATCGGGGCAGAATGCGAAATGATGTGGTTTGGGACAAGCGCGTTAATGTGCCGAAAGAGGAACCTGTTATTGTCGATGGCGTCACTACGGAGGAGGAACCGTCGAAGGATTCGGGTGATAGTTCATTCAGCTCGGCTTCTTCTTCTGAGCAGCAATATCAGGCTGGAATTGCCGATGGTCCGGAAGATTATCTGGATACGGTTTCCATCTTTGGGGGGATCAAGAAGAATATTGTATCGAAAAATTTCAAAGGCGGGGACATCGTGACCATAATGGGCGGTGCAGAGATTAATCTCACCCAGGCTGATATTCACGGTACAATTATTATCGATATTACGCAAGTATTTGGGGGTACTAAGTTGATACTTCCTCCGCAATGGAAGGTTTCTTCTGACCTGGCTGCTTTATTCGGCGGTATTGAGGATAAGCGTCCCATCGTACAGGCTATTCATCTCGCTGACGACAAAGTGGTCATTTTAAGAGGAACATCGGTATTTGGTGGAATAGATATCCGTAGCTATTAATTAGGGAGTTGTGTCAGTATCTTCATTCTCATCGACACGCGTGATTACCTACATCGGTGTCGCATGGCTCGTGTGGACAGCCATGCATGCCGGGTCGTTATATTTGCTTGGTTTTAGTGTAAAGGTTTCGGTCATTGATGCGGTCATCTGTAATACCTTACTGCTGCTGGCTTCATCGGTTGTTAGTAACACACTGCGCTTTTATCAACCAGGAAAGGGGCAGTATTTGAACATCGTTGCATGGTGTGCCCTTCTTGCGGGGATGTGGCTTTTTCTTTCTAGATGGCTATTGCTGTATATTTTAAAGGGAGAAGAGGTTTATGCGGATGTGCTGAATAGCTCACTGCTCATGAGGGGCAGCACAGGTTTTCTTTTGATCTGCGGATCTGCTTTGATCAGTATGCTGTATTATACGCAACAGGAGCAGAAAGAAAATGAACGAAGGAAGCGGGATGCAGAGAAGCTTGCCCGTGAAGCGGAGCTTTTTAACTTGCGTCAGCAACTTCAACCGCATTTCTTGTTTAATAGTCTAAATTCGATAAGCGCTTTAATTGGTCGTCGGCCCGAGGAGGCAAGGACGATGATTTATCAGTTGTCGGATTTTTTACGAGGCACTCTCCGGAAAGAAGAAAATGAGGTGGTGACTCTTGAGGAAGAGTTTCAGCATCTTCAGCTATATCTTGACATAGAAAAAGTTCGGTTTGGGCACCGACTGAATACCGAAATCATTCGGGATGAGAAATGTGGCAAGCTAGTTCTGCCAGCCATGTTGCTGCAGCCCCTGGTTGAGAACGCGATTAAGTTCGGACTTTATGATACAACTGGGGAGGTAACTATCAGTATAGAAGCGCGTTGCGTAAACCAGTATCTGGAGATCAGTATCCGCAACCCTTACGACGTTGACACCGTGAGACCGAAGAGCGGAACAGGTTTTGGAATAACCGGGATCAAAAGACGACTATATTTACTTTTTGCACGCACCGATCTGCTGGAAACAAGCGGAGAAAATGATATTTTTACAACAGTAGTAAGAATCCCACAAATATGACCAGGGCAATATTGATAGATGATGAACCCTTAGCAAGGGAAGTAGTTAAAGAATATCTTGAGGACTATCCGGAAATTGAAGTAGTGGCTGAATGCGGGGACGGCTTTGAGGGTGTCAAAGCTATAGCTCAGCATCAACCTGATCTGATTTTTCTGGACATCCAGATGCCTAAAATAACCGGTTTCGAGATGCTCGAGCTTCTGGATTCGCGACCAGCTGTCATCTTTACATCCGCTTTTGACGAGTATGCGATCAAGGCCTTTGAAACATATGCTGTAGACTATCTGTTGAAACCTTTTGCTAAGGTGCGCTTTAAAGTAGCTGTAGACAGGTGGCTGGAAAAGCAGCACCTCGAAGAGACAAAGCAGCATGTTCAATCTTTAATGGATAGTAACGCGGCTGCGCCTTCTTACAACGAACGTATTGTTGTGAAAGTAGGTAGTACTATCAAGATCATTCCGTCAACTGATATTATCTTTTTGGAGGCCTACGATGACTATGTGAAGATCAATACAAAAGATGGTACGTTCTTGAAAAACAAAACGATGCAGTTCTTTGAAACGAATCTTGACGACAAGCAATTTGTTCGGGTGCATCGCTCGTTTATCGTTCAGGTATCGTTTATTACAGGACTGGTTCCTTATGAGAAAGAGTCCTATAAGCTTATTTTAAAATCGGGAGATAAGCTGCCTGTAAGTAAAACAGGTTATACCAAGCTGAAGAAGCTTCTTCAAATATAGCGGTCTGTTGGCTGCTGAAAGTCTCCAATTAGAGGTATGATGTGTGTTAAATTTATTAGAAGGCGATAAACTGATCTATTTGCTGTTTTGTGAACTTGAGTGTATCCGGTTGAAAGAAATTTCCTTCAGCGTCAAGTTCTTTATGAATATAGGGGATGTGAATCTTTAATGGCAGCAATGTAATATTCAGGTAGTGACAAATGCCTGTGAAATGATCTAATCCGCGAATGTTACCATACTTTCCGGTAGAAACCCCCACTAAGCCCGCCTTTTTACCATAAAAACTCTCGGGAAAACGACAGGTATCGACCATCACTTTAAGGATACCCGGAAAGCTGCCGTTATACTCGGGTATGACGAAGAGAAATTTATCAGTCTTGGTTATGATAGATTGAAACGGTTCGAAGCTTGCAGGCTTTTGTTTGTCATACATGTCTGCATGTATAATATCATCAGGAAGCAAATCAAGTGACATAATGGAAGCTTCATGTCCATTTTTTTCAATCATTCTTTGGTAGTACTGCGCTGTTTGAAGGCTATAGCTATTAGCTCGATTTGTACTGGCGATAATAGTGATCATCTGTGGATAATATGTTTAAAAGGAGATATAGCCTCTCTAATTAAATTGTTTAAAGTTCGTATCTTAGGCGATTGGTATGAAAACCAGGCTGAGGTCAAAAATAGTAATTTAAATCACTATTTCCGAAGTGTGTAAATTGTAAAATAGGTTAGAAACAGGACAAGGAATGAGTAAGATTATAGCTTTAGCTAATCAAAAAGGGGGAGTCGGTAAAACCACATCATCCATAAACCTTGCGGCTAGTTTAGCTGTGCTGGAATATAAAACGTTATTGGTCGATGCAGATCCTCAGGCCAATTCAACTTCTGGAATAGGCTTCGATCCACGTACAATAAAATCAAGTATATACGAGTGTATTATAAATGAAGTCGATCCGCGGGATGCGATACAGGCAACTGAGACACCGAATCTGGATCTTCTTCCTGCCCATATCGATTTGGTGGGTGCTGAAATTGAGATGATCAACCTAACTGATCGTGAATTCAAGATGAGGACGGTTCTGGAAAAGGTGAAAGATGACTATGATTTTATCATCATTGACTGTTCTCCATCACTGGGACTAATTACAATCAATGCCTTGACTGCTGCAGACTCTGTTATTATTCCGGTTCAGTGCGAATATTTTGCGCTAGAAGGTTTAGGTAAGTTGTTAAATACTATCAAGATTGTGCAAACTCGTTTGAATCCCAATCTAGAGATTGAAGGAATATTGCTCACAATGTATGACGTGAGGTTGAGACTTTCAAATCAGGTGGTTGAGGAAGTCAAGGTTCACTTTAACGAGTTGGTCTTCGACACAATCATACAGCGTAATACACGTTTAAGTGAGGCTCCGAGCTATGGCATCTCGGTAATTATGCATGATGCGAATTGTAAGGGGTCTATCAATTATCTTAATTTGGCTCGTGAGATCATCAAGAAGAACGGTCTTACAAATGGTAAAGGTTTAAAAAAAGCAACAGTTAATTCATGACGCAGATAAGAAAAACAGGATTAGGGAAGGGATTAAGTGCGTTACTAGATGATAATGACCGTGTACAGCCGGTCCGTACTCCGGTTGCTGAATCAAATGCTTCTCCAGGAAATATATCGCAGATCAGGATTTCCCAGATCGAAGTAAATCCATTTCAGCCAAGAACGGAATTTGATCCTGCATCTTTGCAGGAATTGTCCGATTCTATTGTTTTGCAAGGCTTGATTCAGCCAATAACAGTCCGGAAGTCGGGTTCCGGCTCCTATCAGTTGATATCAGGAGAAAGAAGGTTGAGAGCTTCGAAGCTTGCCGGATTAACCGAGATACCTGCTTATATACGTACAGCTAACGACCAGCAAATGTTGGAAATGGCGCTGATTGAGAATATTCAGCGTGAAAATCTAAATGCGATAGAAGTGGCTCTGAGCTTTCAAAGGATGATTGACGAGTGTAATTTGAAGCAGGAAGAGCTTGGAGACCGTGTTAGTAAGAACAGGTCGACCGTTACCAATTATATTCGTTTGCTTAGACTCCCTCCGGTTATTCAGGCTTCTATACGCGATAATCATGTTTCTATGGGACATGCGAAAGCTATACTTGGCTTGGAGGATGTGGATAAGCAGCTCTATGTTCATAATGAGATTTTAAAGAATGGCTTGTCTGTAAGGAAGACGGAGGAGTTGGTAAGGGATATTCAACGTTCTGGGGTGAAGAAGACAGGAACGGCAAGAAAAGAACCTGTATCATTCCAATTGCAGAAGATCCAGGATGACTTAGCATCTAAATTTGCTACGAAGGTTCGCTTGAAGGTACAGGGGAAAGGGAAAGGATCTATTGAAATTCCTTTTATGTCAGATGATGATCTGAGCCGCATACTTGAGTTATTAGACTGGTAAATGAGTTTTTACAAGATATTCCTTTTGCTATTGTGCATGGTGATCACCGGATCAGTCTTTTCGCAGACAGATACTGTGGTGATTAAAGTGGATTCCGCAATGGCTAATCCTGACTCCAGACAACCTAAAACGGTAGTACCCAAAGATACTGTGGTGAGGGTTGCGGGAGAGACACCTGATAAGCCGGCTGTTGTGAAAGATTCAGCCAGGCTGGCGATTGAAAGGATGCCAGGCCAGGCGGCGAGACGTTCTGCAATCGTCCCGGGGCTTGGTCAGATCAAGAACGGAAGGTGGTGGAAAGTGCCTTTTATTTATGGGGGCCTTGTGGGTACTGCACTTGTATTTGAATTTAATCAACGTTATTACAGAGATATTTTGACAGAGCTTCAGGTAAGGTATAATCGGGATAATAATATACCTGACGACAGAAAGGAAAATCCCCAATATCAGAATTTGGATGATACGGCACTGCAGAGCGGGAAAGATTTCTATAGAAGAAACCGGGACTTAAGTGTGCTGGTAGGTCTTGGCGTATACGCAATCAATATTATTGACGCATATGTGGATGCAAAATTCTTTAGGTGGGATGTTTCCGACGAGCTTTCATTTAGAGTTAAACCATCCCTGCAAAGTTTACCTGCTCATGCGTCTCTTGTTCCTGTACCTGGAATAAAAATCTCGTTAGCCCTTTGATTATTAAATAATTATACTCCGATGAAGATAGCCCTCTTAGGTTATGGAAAAATGGGACAGATCATAGAGCAGTTCGCTCAGAATCGTAACCATGAAATTGTATTAAAGATTGACGAACACAGCCTTGATCAGCTGACTGTAGAAAACCTTCGGAATGCTGATGTAGCCATTGACTTCAGTACTCCTCACTCCGTAATGCAGAACATTGACATCTGTTTTGAGGCACATGTACCACTTGTGGTGGGTACTACAGGCTGGTATGGTCAATTGCAAAAAGTTAAAGATAGATGTATTGAGAGTAACAATACGCTGCTTTACGGGTCTAACTTTAGTATTGGAGTGAATATCTTCTTTTATGTGAACCGAATGCTGGCGAAGGTCATGAATCCATATCCTCAATACGAAGCACAAGTAGAGGAAATTCACCATACACAGAAGCTTGATTCTCCTAGCGGCACCGCAATTACGATTGCTGAAGGAATATTGGAGGGTCTGGACAGAAAGGACGAGTGGGTAAATAATCTTGTTGATGAGGGCGAGCAAGTAGCCAATCAGCCTAATCAATTATTAATCGAGTCGCTTCGAATTGAAGATGTTCCAGGGACGCATACAGTAATTTACAGCTCGGAAGTCGATGAGATTGAGTTTAAGCATACGGCACACAGTCGCGCAGGCTTCGCTCTCGGCGCAGTTATCGCTGCCGAATGGCTGAAGGGTAGAAAAGGCTTCTACTCTGTAGAAAATATATTTGACTTTAATAACTAACATACACACTGCATGGAAAATACTGGAATATGGTTGCTTATCGTAATTCTCATCATTCTGACGCATGTTGGATTGTGGAAACTATTTGAGAAAGCTAATCGTAAGGGCTGGGAAGCTCTTATTCCCATTTACAATATGGTCGTGATGCTGAGAATTACTGGCAGGCCGCTATGGTGGATAATCCTGCTCGTGATTCCCGTAATAAACTTGATTGTCTGGCTCGGACTTGCTGTAGACTTTGCTAAAAGTTATGGTAAAACCTCTTTTTTAAGCCATATCGCAGCTGTCGTTTTACCCTTTGTAGTTTTCCCTCTGTGGGGATTCGACAAGAATGTTGTTTACCTTGGGCCGTCTGCTACGGATGAATTCCGAAAGAAATATCCTTACAGAAAGTCCGCTGCACGTGAGTGGGGAGATGCCATCATTTTTGCAGTTGTAGCAGCCACCCTTATACGCAGCTTTTTGCTTGAGGCTTACACCATTCCTACCGGATCAATGGAGAAGTCTTTGCTGATTGGCGACTTCCTCTTCGTGAGCAAGGTTAATTATGGGGCGCGTGTACCCATGACTCCAGTTGCGTTTCCGTTTGCACACCATAGTATGCCTATTACCGGAACGAAGGCATACTGGGAAGGTCTAAAGGTCGGCTATCATAGGCTACCAGCACTTGAGGAAATTGAGCGTAACGACGTTGTCGTTTTCAATTATCCTATGGAAGCTGACTCTCCTTTTTACCGGCCGGTCGATAAACGTGAAAATTACATAAAGCGTTGCATTGGAATAGGGGGGGACACCGTTCGTATTATCAATGCCCAGGTCTACGTGAATGGAAAAAAAGGGATCAATCCGGAATTTGCCCAAAAATACCATATAGTGGTATCTGATGGTACGGACTTTAATCCTCAGCGCTTAGTCGACATGAATATCGAGGCGCAGCGTCAGTCAGACGTTGAGTACCTGTTCAACATGACAGAGGAACAAGCGTCTGAAATCAAAGGCTGGGCCAATGTAAGAGATGTAAAACCATATATTCAACCAACATCGGTGGTTGAAACCGAGGTTTTTCCGAAGGACCCACGCTTTATGTGGAACTTTGACAATCTCGGGCCGATAATTATCCCGAAAAAGGGTTGGACAGTAAAGTTAGACAGTACTACCATTCCTCTCTATAGAAGAGCAATTGAGGTGTATGAGGGGAATAAGATTGACTTGAGTAGTGATAACGCTATATCAATAAATGGGCAGCCTGCTACATCTTATACTTTTAAGATGAATTATTATTGGATGATGGGTGATAATCGAGATAACTCATTGGACTCTCGCTTTTGGGGATTTGTTCCAGAAGATCACATCGTGGGAAAAGCTTTGTTTGTGTGGATGAGTTGGAATGAGCGAGGTAGCTTTCTGAGTAAGATCCGTTGGGACAGATTATTCATGGGCATTAAATAATACCTGATGATGAAGAAGGGCCGGTGATCTATGATTGGTGTGACCCCTAAAAGTTGGACAGATTAATAATTAAGTTTTTAGTACAAGAGCTCGGTATTCCACCGGGCTCTTTCCTTTTAACCTGTTTTTGATTCTTTTATTATTATAATAGTCCAGGTATTCCTTTAAGGAAGCG
>NZ_JAZQRL010000114.1:0-23523 GCF_045629565.1 Arcticibacter sp. | reverse complement strand
GGCAGATCTGGATGGCCCATGGCTCACCAAAAACAATCCATTCAAAACACCTGAGCTGAGGGAAGGACGCTATGTACTAAAAAACCTCCCAGGCCTGGGGCTGGAAGGTTCTGATGTTAAAGTGATTTATCCTTAATGGAGCCCCGAAGGTCCCGGATTAACTTGATCTTGAGGTAGAAAAAGAAGATTGTAGTTGCTATAAATAAGGCTACAACCGGATAGTTCTGGTTCTGCCAGGCCCATTTTAGTCCGACTACCGACACAAATATGCCGATGTAGAAGAACACGTTCATTGCAATTTGTTTCTTCATCTAGTATACCGGCATATTTGGATCAAAAGCCTCCTGCCAGGCCAGAATACCGCCTTTTAAGTTGTACAGGTTGGTAAGACCCAGTTGTTCCAGCTGCATGATCGCAGCAGCGCTTCTTTTTCCGCTTCTGCACATGACGACTACTGGCTTGTCCGTTGCAATCTTATCGGCCTCAATCAGCACGCCGCCTAAGGGAATATTCTCTCCTTCAAGATTCGACGTTTCATATTCAAAAGTTTCCCTGACGTCAACTAACTGGAAATCTTCTTTATTTTCGATCTTTTGTTTAAGCTCTTCTACGGTGACTTCTTTCATTGGTGTATTGTTTTAAGTTGTTATGAGGCAGTAATTGATTTAGCAAAGATAATCATTTTATGCAATACAGACTTTTCCACTGTACCATAGAAACAGCAATTTAATTGCATTGGATTTTTGTAACAACTCTACTTGCCAGGCGTTTAATGCATAGCCTTTATTAACTTTGACTGATCATGAAAGCTATCAATCAATTCTTTTGGTTTTGTGCTGGTGTACATCAGGACACCCTTAAGAAGCATCCTACGGACGACAACAAATATTTTGGAATTGGAGCAACCATATTCTTTACCGGTCTTTTTGCTGCCCTATCCGGCGGATATGCCATGTACTTCGTTTTTAAAGGTGATTCCTTTGCCGGCTTCTTTGCCGTCTTTTTCGGTTTGCTCTGGGGGCTGGCAATATTTAACATGGACCGGTACATTGTGGCCAGCATCAATAAAAATGCTTCTGCATGGAAGCAAGTGCTACAGGCGACACCACGAATCCTGCTGGCCATCATGATCGGCCTTGTGATCTCCAGGCCACTGGAGTTGAAAATCTTTGACAAGGAGATTAAGGAACGGCTGAAAGTAAGTTATCTGAATAACCAGCGCTCCAGGATTGACACGCTGAATAAAGCGTTTGACAATAAATACCAGATTGAACTTGGGCAGCTGAATGAAGCCCGGGCCCAGCGGGACTCCCTGACCAGCGGCATCAAGTCGGACCGCCAGAAGCTGAACTTCGAGATCTTTGGCAACAAGACAACGGAGACCTCGGGCGTGATGGGTTATGGACCCTACGCGAAAAGAAAAGAAGCCGAACTGGCGACCAGGCAACAGAATTTAGATACCTTAAGTGCAAATATACGTAAGCTGGAAGGGTTTGTGGAAAACAGGAAGCAGTTTGACGGCTTGTATACAGAACGGCTGTATACCGGTAAACAGCTGGACAGCCTGACCAGCATTGCCGGGTTTGCAGACCGCAACTGGGCACTCGGGCAGCTAAGCTTCAACACGAATGGCACCCGGAATGAAACCACCGCCACTGCCGTCACCTTTATCGGGTTGCTGTTCATCTTCTTTGAATGTTTGCCCGTGTTTGTGAAGATGATGAGTAGCAGGGGGCCTTATGACCGCTCTGTAGAAAACATGGAGACCGCGCAGATCTATAATTCAGAAAAAGACCGGGACTATGAAGTCGAAGTGGTAGATGGGGTACATTCGACACGTGTAGAGACGGAAATTGAAAGAAAAAAGCGACTTTTAAGGCAGCAAACAACAACGAACAGCATACAATGACAAAAAAAATTCTATTCGCACTACTCATTGCCCTTACCGGCGGACGCCTGGCAGCACAGGAAATCGACAAGATTATCACGACTGCCTATGTAGACGGTCTGATCAAAACCCTCAGTAGCGATGCAATGCAGGGCCGCGGCACTTTTACCCCGGGAATTGACAAAGCCGCCACTTTCATCGAATCAGAGTTTAAAGTATCGGATTGAAACCCCTCCCGGGCGCAACCGGCTTTCGCCAGACCTTCTTCAAATACCAGATCACCCCAGCGTCCGTGGCGGTATCGCTTAATGGCAAAGCGGTTGACGCCGCAAACATCGTCGTTACAGGTAATACATCCGAAAACCTGGCGTTCGACCATACCAACGGTGGCGAGTTCATCCGGTTTAATCCCGAACAGCCTTTCAGGGATCAATACCGTAAGGTAATGGCAGCGAAGAAGCGCCAGGTTGTTCTCCTGGATCCTAAATTTACGGAGACGTTCAATCACCTGAAAGAAGCAATGGGGAATGGAAGCATTGCTGATGAAAAGGAACTTCAGGACGCAAGTTCTGCAACGGTGTTCCTGCTGACTCCGGATACAGCAGCCACGACGTTCTCTGTAGCCCTGAAAAATAAAATCGCAAAATTGCCGCTGTTTAACGTTGCAGGGGTAATTCCCGGCAAGTCAAAAGCGAAAGAACTGGTCGTCTTTTCCGGCCATTACGACCACCTGGGTATCGTTAAGGCTCAGGGACAGGACAGCATTGCCAACGGTGCCGATGATGATGCCTCGGGCACTACGGCAATGATTGCTTTGGCAAAATACTATAAGAAGCTGAACAACAATGAGCGCACCCTGATCTTTGTTGCATTTACCGCAGAAGAGATTGGTGGTTTCGGAGCACGTTATTTTTCAGAGCAGCTTAACCCCGATGAGGTTGTGGCCATGTTCAACATCGAAATGATTGGGAAGGAAAGTAAGTTCGGCAAGAACGCCGCCTTCATTACGGGCTTTGAAAAGTCTGATTTCGGTAAGATCCTGCAAAAGAATCTGGAAGGAACAGGTTTTGCTTTTCATCCGGATCCTTATCCCGAGCAAAACCTCTTTTACAGGAGTGACAACGCCACATTGGCAGCATTGGGTGTTCCGGCGCACACTATCAGTACCGATCAGATTGATTCAGACAAATTGTACCACACCGTGAAAGATGAATACAGTTCTCTGGATACCCAGAATATTTTGTCAACCATCAAAGCAATTGCGAAAAGTGCCATCAGCATTGTGAAAGGTCAGGATACACCTGCACGGATACCGAAGCTGGTCAGATAGGCATCTCCATGATATAATCGTTCATAAAGAAACCGTTGCCGATCTCAATGTCAACGGTTTTTTTGGTTGTAAAGCCTGCTTTTTCATAGAAGGCTTTTGCTTTGTTGTTGCGGTTTACGTTCAGCGACAAGGACTTTCCTCCGGCTGCGCGAATCTGGTCTACCACTTCGTTGATCAGCAGTTTGCCAACACCGGTACCGTGTGCTTCAGGCAAAACATACAGCTTATGTAGTTTATAGCCACGGTTTTCATGGTCTACAATGCTATATCCGGCGAAGCCGACGTCCTTCATCCCCGAACGGGCGATGAGGAACACATGCCCTTCCCTAAGCTGCTCCAGCAGGACACCGCGATTGTACATGGTCTTCAACATGTAGTCGACTTGCTCCTGCCCGATAAGGGGAACATAGGTGGGCTGCCAGGTAATCTTCGCGAGGTCCTGGATAGCAGTCAGGTCTGCTTCCATCGCTCTTCTCAGTTCAATCATAGTCGTTCGGTTATAAACAGGTGGGGTGCGCTAAAGATAAATTCGACAAAGCCGTCCTGTACAACCTCAAACAGATCTTCATCGTTCGGCACCAGGTTGGTTGTTTCAAAGTACGTCGTAAGGGGAATTTCGAATAAGGTCCCCTTGGGCTTCCAGACTTTGAAGCCGGATTTCACCGCATAACTTTTACTGAGGGCGGTGAACACAACAATGTTTATGTCGTTGATGTATGCCTGTAAAGCATCCAGATTGGTGTCTGTGTCAATGATGTTAACGGCCGGATATTTCTCCAATAGTAAATAATCAAGCACATCCGGAATGCCACGCTTCAGGCCTTCAATGATGCGGGTGTTCTCCTGGTAAGCCAGATGCAGATCCGGGTTCAAGACCACGTCTACCTTCAATCCTAGGCTCAGCACTTTGTCGTATTCACTCGAGTTTACAATTAAGGTGGGGCTCCATTCCAGTAACTGACCCAGGTATTCTTCATTGAAATCACCAAGATGGTGGATATATAACGCAGGTTCCTGCTTCTCTTTAACAATGTGATGTGAGGACATACACAAAAGTAGTGAACTTAAATTAATTTGAAGTCGGATTCGGGTAGAGGGTAAGATGGCTCACTACAATGAAACTCCTTTTTTCCATGGAATAAAGTCGTCCTGATTGAGCCTGACTGACTGAACAATGACTTCTCCCGATGCAGCCCGGATGCAATACTCCAGGATTTCTTCGCCCATTTCCTGGATGTTCTTATCGCCCGAGATAATCGGCCCACAATCCAAATCAATAATATCCGGCATCCGCTTGGCCAGGGTACTATTTGTCGCTATCTTAATTACCGGACAAACCGGATTTCCTGTTGGTGTACCTAAACCCGTCGTAAAGAGGATTAAAGTTGCGCCGCTTGCCGCTTTTCCTGTAGTAGCCTCCACATCGTTTCCGGGTGTGCAAACCAGATTTAACCCGGACCTAACCGCCGGTTCCGTGTACGCTAAAACATCTTCTATTGGAGATGTGCCTCCTTTTTTAGCAGCGCCGTTACTTTTAATTGCGTCTGTAATGAGTCCATCCCGGATGTTTCCAGGAGAAGGATTCATATGAAAGCCTGAACCAGCCTGTTCTACCATCTCACTATAAATCGTCATTAGATGGATAAACTTTTTAGCGGCACTCTCCTCTCTGGTACGATCAACGATATCTTGTTCAGTACCGCATAACTCGGGGAATTCTGCCATTAGAACAGTGCCCCCTAAGGCCACCAATAAATCAGAACAGTATCCAACTGCCGGATTAGCTGAAATTCCACTAAAACCATCGCTACCTCCACATTTCACACCGATGCTCAATTTACTTAGCGGAGCCGGCTTCCGGACGATTTTATTGACTTCAATTAAACCGAGAAATGTCTGTCGTATAGCATCCGTGATCAGTTGTTCTTCACTTTGTGAACGCTGTTGTTCAAAAACATACAAGGGCTTATCAAAGGCGGGATTTCGCTTTTTCAAATCATCTAAGAAATCCTGAACTTGCAAGTTTTCACACCCTAGACTCAACAAGGTAATTCCAGCTACATTCGGGTGATCGGCATAAGCAGCAAGCAACTTACTTAGCACTGCTGCATCCTGACGAGTGCCTCCACATCCGCCCTGATGATTTAAAAACTTTATGCCATCCACATTTTCAAATAACCGCTCCGTAGGAATAGATTCACCGACGCGTAAGTCTGCGCATGCAACATCTTCTCCCCGCTCATATAGCTTACGAAGCATATGGGTCTTCGATTTGTATTTATCGGTAACTGCATATCCCAGTTCATTGTGTAATGCTTCACGGATAACATCCAGATTTCTATTTTCACAAAATACGGTAGGAATAAATAACCAATAATTGGCTGTACCAACTTTTCCGTCGCTCCGGTGATACCCATTGAACGTCCGCTCCTGAAAACGGGAAACGTCGGGAGCAGTCCAATCAAATTGGAACGGTCGATAAGCATATTTCGCGGCTGCATGCTTAACATTAGCCGTATTTAAACGCATGCCTTCTTTTACAGTGCACTGCGTTTTTCCCACAAGTGTTCCATACATGACCACAGACTCGCCTGCTTTCAAATCTTGAGTAAAGAACTTATGTTTGGCCGGAATAGGTTCCGTAGCCGTGTAGCAGACACCATCATATACCAGGCTTTCACCCTCTTTCAAGTCCTGTAATGCAACCAGCACATTATCATTCTGATGGATTCTTAAAACACGATTGTTCATGATTATTTCAGTTTATCTCCTCTTCTTAATTATTATTATTACTGTTCAGCGCTTTAATCACTTCCAGGGCATTGCCGTTCCGCAACAAGGTTAGATAATGTTCCACGAGCGCTCCAAACCTCTTAAGTAAACGGAGGTCCGTTCTCCAAAAGCCGACATTTCCTAAGACTGCATCTACGATCAACTTGGAACTATCTTCTTTCCATAAATCAGCAAAGGCTCCGGCATGTTCATCCAGGTTTCCCGGATCTTTCATTGAAAGTATATAGGCTGAAAATCCCAATGCCATGTATTTTGGTGCACGATGTGTCTTGTGTACATAGCCTTCAATCAGAGGCACATTACGCATCTGCATTTTAGATGTATAATTAAGGCTGATGCTCATCCATTTATGATGAAGGAAAGGGTTACCAAAACGATCCATAACTGCTGAAGCGAATTGCATGGCTTCCGCTTCGCTGATATGCTCATTGGCAATTGTGAAAACGATCTCCTCCTTTAATAGTGAAAAGATATATTTCGAAAAATGGGCGTTCTGCATCGCATCCCTGACCGTATCGAAACCACACAACATGGCCAAACCGCAGCCAAATGAATGACTACCATTCAGTAATCGAAGTTTTAGTTCTTTAAATTTCCAAATGTCCGGGACGATGATTACGCCATCATCCACTTTTGCGAAGCTAAGGGAGTTTACGACCTCCTTACTGCTGGATTCTATTGCCCAGAGCCGAAATGGCTCAGCAAGAATCGCCAACTCATCCGTGTAGCCTAACCGTTGTTCAATTTCTGCCCGTTCCGTCACGGCAATTCTTCCCGGAACGATCCTGTCCACCAATGTATTGCAGAAATGATTTGCTTCCTTTAACCACTCCACAAATTCTTCAGGAAGGCTCTTGATGTACGCAAGTTTGATGACCATTTCTTTTAATTTAGCCCCATTGTCACTTAGTAGTTCTGTAGGCAAAATGATCAAACCTTTGGTCCGATCGCCACGAAAGTGCAGGAAACGTGTATACAATAATGCGGTTAACTTTGCCGGAAAGCTTGCTGGTGGAAATGCATTTAAGTCGTCCTTTTCATCGAGCACAATGCCTATCTCTGTCGTGTTGGATATGATTATTTCCAAGTGTGGCTGAGTGGCAACACCCAGGATAGCCTCCCATTGGTTTGCAGCAGAAAGCACCCGGCTGATGGCGGAAATTAAAACTGACTCCTCGGCTTCCTTTCCATTCTGAATACCTTTTACATGCAACGTATAAAGGCAATCTTGGGCGGCAAATTCATCTGTTCCGCCCTGGTCAGTAGATTTAACCACTACGATTCGTCCGTTAAATTCAGACTGACGGTTGGCTTTATCTATAAAATAGTCGGGCAGACCGCGAAGTAGTGCGCCTGTACCGAATTGAAGGACCTTCTCTGGCAATTTATCCCAGTTTTCCAAAAAGCCCGCAATTCTATTTTTGTTAATCAAATCTTTATTTAATCGCGCCATAGCGTTTTTGAACTTTGCTGCTTTCTACTACCTGAAATCAAAATACAACATGCCTTTCATCGTATCCAGACCTCCGTTTGCAAAGGTCAGGTTGTTTTGACTTTGCGGTCCCAGATCTTCGATCTTCTGACTTTTTGTTCCAATAGCGGTAATGCCATGCATAAAGGAGATGCCTCCTGAAGCTGGATAAACTGCCATAGAATTGGTCTTCGCTACATATTTTGGCTCCGCAGGATTTAACATGTGAAGGAACAGGTTTTCCGTTGCAGACAGCACCTTAAAGTCTCCTTCGCCTGTTTGTATTCTTGCTCCGTAAAAATTACTGTAATAGCCTTTAAACTCAGGATATTGCCAAACTTCACCAGTAATTGCGTTATTGTACGTCTTCGACCAGGAGTTGAATGTCACGCCTTTCATCCTGTTCTTATAAACGCGATAAGGTCCGTTGCCGATCAACTGCATCCCCTTTAAGTTCTTTTCGGGATATGTAAAATTAATACCCAACATATTTTCCTGATTGGCAGGACGGTACTCGTATTTTAATTCAAGCCAACCCGAGGGCATCATGGTCCACTTTACTTTAAATCGCGTATTTCCTTCATAGATCGCTTCTGCCACATGTGTCGAGAGGGTATCATAGTGTCTGAACGATTTAAGTTTTTCATCTCCGCTGATCAGTATGGGTCCGTTGTTAAAGGAGATCTCCTTCCCCGAACTTTTTACGCGCTGCAGCAAACCAGTTTCCTTATTCAACATGATTTCAACATTACTGGCACTCACGGTTAGTAAATTACTGTCTTCATGAACAGAGACTTCGCCCATGCCTCTATCAACAAATCTATCGGACATCTGCTTTGGAGTGGCAATTGGCCAGGACCAGGTGTAAATTTCGCGCCCATACAAATCGTGTGCGGTTATATACAATACATCATACTGCTTCCATGCGGCTGGCAAGGCGACATTTAAAGTGCCTGCTGTATTTGGCCTAACGTCAGGGGAAATTATTTTCCCCTTCATTACGACTGTATCTGCGGAAGTAAAACCTGTTATTTTCTTAAGCGTGTAGCTAAACCTGCACGAGTTCAGGTTGGTGAAATTGTAACGGTTCTCCAAGCTAAGCCTGCCGTTAAATTCATCTGTAATAATCCTTTTTGGAAAAAATATCGGCGCCCATATCTCTTTGATGGTAAAGAAGCTGCCCTCTTTTTCCCTGTAGGGTCCTAAAATCCCATCGGCAGCCGAATTACCCTTGGTGTCCAACACCCCTTGTTTGTCTGTACGTACAACTGCCTGATCGCAAAAATCCCACAAAAAACCGCCTGCAGAAAGCGGGTTGGCCTGCATCAGATTCCAGAAGTCATCGAGTCCCGCACCATGTCCGCCATCATAAAGACCATGTAAAAACTCCGTAGGGAAAAACACATCATTACCCTGAAAAAAAGTGTCAATGCCATAGTTCCAGGGAATATAGTGTTTGGTGTTCATGCCATTGATATTCAACCAGGGTTGAATTACCGGACGCTGCTGAATATCGTACCGGGGATAATCTGGAAGTAAATCGAAGTTGAATCCACCTTCATTGCCGTTGGCCCACATTACTACACTAGGGTGATTAACGTCGCGCGTGATTAACTCTTTTACCAGCTTACGGCCAATTTCGGTATCGTAAGGTGGATACTGCCAGCCCGTTAGCTCATTAATGACAAATAGGCCGAGGGAATCACATACTTCCAGGAAATGCTTATCAGGAGGGTAGTGCGACATGCGTACGGCATTCATATTCATGTCCTTAATTAGATTGGCATCACCAATACTTATCTGACGGCTTGTTGTGCGCCCAGAGGTGGGCCAGAAGGCTCCGCGGTTGACACCTTTAAACTTAATTTTTTCACCATTTACATAAAAGCCATCGTGTTTTCGAAGCTCCACCGTCCGGAATCCAATTGTTTCGGTAACAGAATGCAGCGTCTTTCCCCCAATTTTAAGACTTATTTCAATTTGATACAAGTTCGGAAACTCCGGCGACCAGCGAGCGGGATCAGTAACTTGCCCCTCTAAATGCGCCACGGGATCACCCGGTCGGAGTTTCCCGGTAATTGCCTTCCCAAACGGCTTACCATCCCGCGTCTTTACCTGGGCCACTACCGTAGCCGGAGTACCTGTATGCACTACGAATGCATCTATTTTTATCGAGCCATTTGCCTTGGCATCAATTGCAAGGCGCTCGAAGTGATTTTTAGGCGTCGCCTCGAGGAACACGGGTCTGAAAATACCACCAAAAACCCAGAAGTCAGCCGTACGTTCGGCTTCATTTACAGTCTGATTAGCGGAAACCTTGCTGACTTTAACCTCAAGCAGATTAGATTTACCGGCCTTTATTAGCGCGGTTATATTGTACCGGAAACGATAAAATGCTCCCTGATGAACAGGCCCCGCCAATTGACCATTGATCTTAACCTCTGTATCGGTCATTGATCCATCAAATACAATGAAAACTTCTTTGTTTTTCCATCCGTCTGGTACCTTAAAAGTATGACGATAGTGTCCGGCTTCCTCCGTGTCTTCTTTCTCAAAGCCGTAGGTGTAATTTCCAAAGCCCTCAAATTCCCAGTTGGAAGGGACAGGAATGGTCGTCCATGCGCCACTTTTCCGACCTTTATCAATTTTGAAGTCCCAGTTCACGCGGTGATCTTTATCTCTACCAGATAGATATTGTAGTTCTGTTTTTTGAGCAGAGACTACTTGTCCTGTAAAGAGAAAGAATAAAAGCGAGCCGAAGCATTTTAATAAGTTTTTCATTCGTATTATATTTTCAAAAGCTATGACGGTATCATAACCTAATATTATTGCTTTTCTTAGAGAAAACTACCAGGCCGGATTCTGCTGAATATTAGGATTGGTGTTAATTTCATTCTGCGGGATCGGAAAATAAGCATGCTTCTGCAGATTAAAGAATTCTTTTCCTTCCTTATCACTGTTTGAAATTTCTTCGCTTAGAAGATTCCATCTCTTTAAATCGTAAAAACGCTGGCCTTCTCTGACAAACTCAATCATTCTTTGATGCCTTATTTCAGTCAACATACCTTCCCTTTTTAAGCCTGCAGTTAAAGGTAGCAGCTTTGCCCGATCGCGAATACGATTGATCATCGGGTAGGCTTCCTCAATTCTACCCATCACGGTGAGTGTCTCACCATACAACAGCAAGATATCGGCGAATCTTAATGCCTTCTCGTTTATTTCAGAGACTTTAGGCTCTTCGTTATTCATTTGCCAGTTCTGATATTTTTTTATGCGCGACTTCTTCGCAAATAATACAGAAAATGCGCTATACGGCTTGTTGTAAAAGGTTGCATTCGGATAATCCCATACTATGGAAGCGTACATTCTGGGATCGTAGTCATTTGCTACCGTTTTCTCCTTCTGGAATTCATCGAACATCTTGTTTGTAGGATATGCCTGAAACCATCCCCCTACCTCCGTAGGCGCAAACGCTTGTGCCGTTGCGGTACCTTGTGTTTCATTTGCATTTTCAGTTCCTGATAAATCAAGTCCGCCTACATTCTGATTTTGGATTTCAAATAGAGATTCCACATTGTTATCCTTTTCCTTTAGAAAATTATCCTCAAAGTTGGAAAGAAGATTATAGGTATAAGGGGCCTGAGCTTGCCCACCTGGTTGAACCAGCAATTTGAACTCTGCTTCCGCTTCAGTCCATTTTTTCTGGTACACGTAAGCTTTTGCAAGATAGCCAACGGCAGCCCCTTTTGTCGCCCTCCCTATAAATTGTGATGGATAGGAAATTGGCAATGAAGCCTTTGCCTCATTCAAATCATTAATAATCTGTTGCCACACGTCTTCTTCAGCGGATTGCTTTACAAAATAATCTTGTCGTTCAGCTGGTAAAGTAGTGATTAATGGAACAGCGCCAAAGTTAATGACTAAAGTAAAGTAGTTTAGTGCCCGTAGAAACCTAGCCTCAGCAATATAAGTTGTTTTTAAATCATCACTGATGTCTGCATTCGGAACATTTGCAATCACCTGGTTTGCCCGGTATATTCCGGTATAACACCCGGCATACATATCGCTGGGAATACTTGTGGTGGGCGTATTGGTAAAGGTTGTGAGTTGATACATGTCTTTAGAATCATTTCTGATATACATATCGTCTCCACGTCCATTAGCCAGCTGAACACCTTTGTAGCCCCAATATCCCCGGAAAGGTGTCTTAAATACTTTGTACGTGGCAGCCAATCCGGAAAGCACATCTTTTTCGTTCTTCCAGAAATTTACCTGGGTAACATTATTTGGGTTCACCTGGGTAAGCTCCTTTTTACAAGAGATAACAGTGAACAAAACAAGGATATATATGATCTTTTTCATCTGATGTTTCAATTAAATTATAGAGATAGTTGTAAGCCAAACAATGCAGTTCTCGCCAATGGGTAGGCAACATGACCAAAGTCTACGCCCCGATCCAAAACCGATCCTGTTCTTCCCAGGTCTGGATTATAGCCTTTATATCCAGTAATTGTAAGCAGATTATCAAAACTGACGTAAACTCTGCAGCTACCAATTTTAGCGGCGTCGAGTACTCGTTTTGGTATCGTATACCCAAATTGCAAGGTTTTAAAACGCAGGTAGGACCCATTTTCTAAAAAGCGATCAGAGGTTTGAGAATTGAGGTTCGGATCATTGATCACTGCTCTTGGGAAATCCGTATGATTTGAGGGTGTCCAGGCACCTAGGGTTGATTTTGCATAGTTGATGTTGATGTTCATTCCTTCAATGTCCTGTCTCAAACCATTGTAAATTTTATTGCCGTAACTTCCCTGGAAGTAAACACTAACATCAAAATTCCGATATGAAGCATTACCTCCAAATCCGTAGGAGAACTTAGGTGTCGGACTTCCAACATTCTGCCTGTCGTTTTGATCGATCTTTCCATCATTGTTAAAATCATCAAACCTCATATCTCCTGGCTTCGCTGATGGTTGAATCAATTGCCCGTTTTTTGCATATCCATTTATTTCTTCTTCGGAATTGAATATTCCATCCGATTTAATGAGGTAGAAAGCACCAACAGGCAAACCTGCCTGGGTAACTGTAGCCGAAGCGCCCGCATGGGTAGGACTTCCGCCAAATATTTGTTGTGTTCCGGTGCCTAAAAAATCAACCCTGTTGTTTACTGCCGTCATGGATGCACTAAATTGGTAAGTTAGCGGATGGTCCAAATTGCTGTAAGCCAGGGCAGCCTCTATACCTTTATTGGTAATCTGACCGGCATTTAGATAAGGCGGGTTCGTGCTGGCCCCTGTTGAAAGTGGAATGGGAACTTGTAAAAGAATGTCTGTATTTTTTCTGTTGAAGTAATCTACCGTTAAACTTGCTTTATTCTTGAAAAATGACCAGTCCGTTCCAATGTCAAACGTTTTCGAACTTTCCCACTTGATGTCTGCTGTTTCAAATGCCGTCTGAATGGAGCCGGACCACAATTGCTGATTCTGTCCGATGACATAATTTGCATTTGACGTAATGGAAGAAATGTACCTGTAATCTGAAATCTCCTGATTACCTAAAATACCATAACTTCCCCTTAATTTTAGCGAACTGACAATTCCTTGCAACGGTTTAAAAAAATCTTCGTTGGAGATATTCCATGCTGCTGCAAATGATGGAAAATTTCCATATCGGTTTGAACTACCAAACCTGGAGGAACCATCTCTTCTTATTGTCCCAGTCAAAACATATCTGTCATCGAAGGAATACACCAGCCTTCCCAAATAGGATATCAGCGCATTCTCTGTTGCATTACTGCCTGCAGCGGTATTAAGAATTCCGGCATCGATAACTTTAATGTCTTCCGGCATTCCACTTTTTGAACCCGAAAGCACCCGATATTTTGAGTTTTGATAGGTAAATCCGCCTAAAGCCTGGATTCTGCTTTTTCCAAAGGCTTTTTCATAGTTAAGCGTATGTTCCTGTAAAAAGTAATCGCTCTGATTCCTGCTTTCACTTAAATCTGCATCTACGTTGGTAAACAAGGTACCGACAACATAAGGATAGGTATAGTTGTAGTTATAGCCAAAGGTATTGGTATATCCCAGGTTGAACTTATATTTTAGCCCCTCAAAGAGAGATACCTCTGCAAAAAGATTAAGGAGCACATTTGTAGAGCGGTTTTCCGGAATTTCCAGGTTTAGCTGCGCCATGGGGTTGGCAACATTTGTTACAGGTCCGTAAGCGCCGCCGAAACCACCGATGGCACTGGAATCATAAACATTAAATACAGGAATCATCTTTACAGCTGATCCCACGGGGTTACCGCCCTGTCCGCCCCATCCGCCGGCCATGGTTCTAAAATATTCCTTTGATAAGATGATACTTTCTCCAAGTTTCAGCCTTCCTTTGGTGAAGTCAGATTTCATTCTGAAGTTCCATCGGTTGTAATCGGTTTTCTTGACAACACCTTGTTGATCCAAGTAGCCTCCCGACATACTGAAGGTATAGTTGTCGCCCCCACCACTTGCAGCTAAATTGTAGCTCTGCATAGGCGCAGATTCATAAAGTTCCTTCTGCCAGTCGGTTCCGGTACCCAGAGAAGAAGGGTTTTTCGCGATGTCCAGCGGTGTTAACCCAGCCGCCGCATACGCTGCATTGCTCACGGTAGCCCACTCGGTAGCATTCAGAACATCAACTTTCTTTGCTATCTTCTGAACGCCATAATAAGAATCAAAATCTATCTTCGTTACACCCTTCTTTCCTGTCTTTGTTGTTACAAGAACCACTCCGTTTGATGCTCTGGAACCATAAATAGCTGCAGCAGACGCATCTTTCAAAATGTCCATTGAAGCCACATCTGATGGATTCAGGTTATTGATATTATCCACCTGAATTCCGTCTACGATATACAGTGGATTATTGTTATTTAAAGATCCCGTTCCACGTATTAATATCCTTACACCAGATCCTGGATTTCCACCAGCCGACTCCACCTGTACTCCGGCAACCCGCCCTTGCAAGGATTTCTGAATCGAGTTTGATCCCTGGGTCCGGATATCATCAGCTTTAATCGTTGAGATTGATCCAGTCACATCCTGTTTCCGCTGCGTCCCATAACCCACCACCACAATCTCATCCAGCGCTTCAGAACTTGGCTGTAAAGTCACGTTGATCATTGGCCGCTTGTTTATGGGAATTTCGAGCGTTTCATAACCAATATAGGAAACAGCCAACGTTCCGGTTCCATCCGGGGTCTGTAAGGAAAAGCTTCCCTCATTGTTTGTTGCCGTTCTTACAGACGTGCCTTTCAACAAGACTGTTACGCCTGGCAATACGCCACCGTCCGTTTCTGTAACTTTCCCCTGAATGGTCAACGATTGAGCGTAAGATCCGGTGATGGAAAAAAAGACGAGACAAACAAGCAGTAAGTACCCGACCTTATTGATTTTACAATAATGCATCATTTAAAATGGTTTAATATTTGGTTTTGAATTTGTTATCTGGCCGGCGATTGTCGATCTTTTATTCCTGCTCCGAAGTTGAAAAACAGCGTCGCGCCCAACAACCGCTGGTGATCTTTGCGGTTCCGCAGCTGTGTTTTTTGCCCCTGCGTACCCAACTGATCTGGTCGTTGAAATTTTGTACCGATTGGATGGATCACATCCATAAAGGAGATATCTCCTTCAGGAAAATCAGGATCATTATTTTTATGTCCGGTAGGTTTAGGGGTAAACAACCTTAAGAAGATATGGTCCGTTGCCGAAACAACCGTAATGGGATATTCTTCATTGTCTATAACTGCCCAAAACACCCGGTCATGGTAACCTTTGAACTCAGGGTAATTCCAGTCCTGTCCGGTTACAGTATTGTTATATTGTTTTTGATGTACGCCAAAATGCGGACCCTGCATTCTGTTTTTCCATACCCGGAATGGACCTTCTCCCAACCATTTAACCCCTTTAACCTTGTTTTCCGGATAGGAGAAAGATATACCCATGAAGTCGTACTCGCCATACAAACTGTAGCTGTAGTCTAACTTTAGCCAACCATTGCCCATCATTTTGTATTCCATCTGGCTGATGGGCCCGTCATAATCCACAGTTACAACATGGTCGTTTCCCTCCTGCTTGTGGCGTATAGACTTAAACTTGCTTTTTTCAACCGGCAGCTTCGGGCCGTTCCCGAAAGAAATGGGTGTTATTCTATTTTTTACACCCGCTATCAAACCGCTGTCTTTGCTAAACTTTACTTCTACTCCATTAGCCAACAAGTAAATGTATTTTTCATCTTCACGACCGACGGCCTTTTGAACGCTGTTGGTGTCAACCGCAGACTTTGCAAATTGAGCCGCAGTTTTGATCGGCCAGGTCCAGGTTAAAATATGACGCCCGTGAGGATCTGTGGCAGTAAGATACAAGGCATCGCTATGTTCCCAGCCTTTTGGCAATTTAATATTCATATAAGAAGACAGCCCTGGCTCTATAGAAGGAACGAGCACATTGCCTTTATCAACAACCGTAGCGTCGGTCGTCTTGTCTCCAGGCTTTGCAAAGTTGAGTAAACTCCATTCAAATTTACATGCTGTTAAATTCGTAAACTCAAAACGGTTCTCTACCTTAAGCTTTCCATTGAATTCAGGGGTAATGTATTGTTGTTCTATATAAACCGGCGACCAGATTTCTTTAATTGTATAGTAACTCCCTTCTTTTTCCCGGTAAGGCCCCAAAATTCCATCCGGCGCATTGGTGCCCTTAACATCAATCTTTCCTCCCTGATCGGTTCTCACCACACCTTCATCAGAAAAAACCCAGAGAAAACCTCCGGCAGACAGCGGACTTTTTTGCATTACATTCCAGAAGTCCTGTAAGCCGGCGCCGTGCCCTCCATCATAAAGACCATGCATAAATTCCGTGGGAAAGTATACCTTATCTTTATTTGAAAGCACATCACTTACATAGTCAAGGTCGGGATAATGAAAAGTATTCGTTTCCCCGAGTGTATTCCAGGGATGGATTACGGTGCGGTCTTGAGGATCATAAAGGGGGTAATCGGGTAGTAAGTCGTAATTATTACCACCTTCATTGCCATTGGCCCATATAATAATCGAAGGATGGTTTACATCTCTAACGATAAGTTCTTTCACCAATTTGCGGCCCACCTGAGTATCATAGGCATCTTGCCAACCGGTAAGTTCGTCGATAACAAACAAACCAAGTGAATCGCATACATCCAAAAAGTGTTGATCTGGCGGATAATGTGACATACGAACGGCATTCATGTTCATATCTTTAATGAGATTCACATCCAGAACACTTAACTCTTTACTGAGTGTTCTTCCGGAACTTGGCCAAAAACTATGGCGGTTAACGCCTTTAAATCTAACTTTTTGCCCGTTGACATAAAACCCATCCCGGGCGCGCAATTCCACCGTGCGGAACCCAAACCTTTTCCTGATTACATGTGTGTTTCCTTTTGCATTTTTCAATCTTACTTCTACCTGATACAAATTCGGAAACTCAGGCGACCATTGTTTTGGATTTCCAATCTGTTGCTTCAAGGTTACCTTACCGGCACTTTTACCTATAGAAACACTAACTGCATCACCTACAGGCTGATTGTCCAGTGTTAATATCTGCGCTTCAGCGGTGCTGGAACTTTGTACATTTTTTGCATATACGTCTACTGCAAATGAACCATCCGCCCTGGCATCAATGGCTATTCTGTCGATAAATGACCTGGGCTTAGCTTCCAAATACACGGGACGAAAAATCCCTCCAAAAACCCAAAAGTCTGCGTCACGCTCCGCTTTGTTTACCGACTCATTGGAAGACACATTTTTCACGTCTACTTCCAGTAAGTTTTCCTGTCCGGTTTTAAGCAAAGCGGTAACGTCGTATTTAAAACGGTAGAAACCACCCTGATGAACCGGCCCGGCTTCTTTCCCATTCACTTTCACCTTTGTATCCGTCATTGCACCTTCAAATACAATTTCAATCACTTTGTTCTTCCATTCAGCCGGAACATTAAACTTATGCTTATATGATCCAACTGCATCGGATTCTGGAAGCAGTTTGCGCCAGTCGTGTCCATAATTATAAACGCCAAAGCCTTCGAGCTCCCAGTTGGAAGGAACAGGAATGGTCGTCCACATTCCACTTTTTCGCCCTTTATCAATTTTGAAGTCCCAGTTCACGCGGTGATCTTTATCTATACCTGATAAATATTTTATCTCCGTTTCTTTAAGTGCATTTTGAGCGGATATACCATTAACAAAGAGCATCAAAGGCAGGATAAATAAATATTTAAAGGTATCTGGGAAGCTATTTCTCATCGGAGAGAATGATTAGTGAAATTATATTTGGTTGGTCGGCAGGTCTTCAACGACCTGCATCGAACAAGTTTAAGGCATATGATTTTACAGACCAACGATTTGCCGGAATAAAACTACGCAATCGATCCCGGCATCGATTGCGCATGTGGCAGCAGTGGGCGGTTTCGGACTTTAGATCCTTATCAATTTTCCTTATATTTGAGATTAAACCAAAATAAACTGTGTTCAAGCCTATCACGATAAAAGATATAGCTAAAGCCTTAGAATTATCCTCATCAACGGTTTCCCGCGCGCTAAGCAACAGTTACGAAATCAATGAAAAAACCAGGATACGTGTTTTGGAATATGCAGAACAACACCATTACAGCCGAAATCCTATAGCACTAAGCTTAAGACAACGCAGAAGTTATTCCATCGGAGTAGTTGTATGTGAGCCCGCCAACAATTTCTTTTCACAAGCTATAAACGGCATTGAGTCGGTAGCCTATTCCAAGGGATATCATGTCGTCATTTCTCAGAGCCATGACTCCTATGAACAGGAAGTTGTAAACGTACAGCATCTGGCCAATCGCTCGGTTGACGGACTGTTGATTTCCATGTCAGCAGAAACAAAAGATTTTACACACATTAAAAAATTACATCTCGGCGGATTACCCATCGTACTGTTCGATCGTGTAACTGACAGCTTTGAAACCCACAAAGTCACATCAGCCAACAAAGCAGGAGCAATAGCAGCAATTAAATCTCTTATTGAGAATGGTTATAGGAAAATTGCTCATTTAGCAAATGCTCCTCATCTGTCTATCACCAAAGAAAGGCTTCAGGGGTATAAAGAAGCACTCCAGGAAAGCAATATTGAGGTACAAGAATCAATGATCCGGTATTGTCACCATGGCGGGCGCTTACAGGAAGAAGTAAATGATGCCGTTAAGTATTTCCTGAACATGGAAGATGGACCAGATGCCATATTCGTGGCCAGTGATCGCTTAAGTATTGGATGTTTGAAGGCTTTAAATGAATTTGCACCTAAAGACAATCACATTGAAATCGCTGGATTTTCGAACTCTGACGTCATTGATCTGATGAAAAGAAGATTTTCCTGCATACGACAACCCGCGTTTGATATGGGCAGGGTAGCGATGAATTTACTTATTCAACTTATTGAAAGCAAAGTTCCTGTAACAGAATTTGAATCTGTTATGCTGGATACGCAATTGCTTAAACATCATTCTTCTGCTGACTAGGCGCGTGCTTCTCTCTAACGATGGGAGAACATACACCAACGTGATATAAAATAAATCAATCTGATGTCGGGTTCGGGTAGACGTCAATGTGATGCGTACGCATTATATATGGCGTAACATCTCCGCTTCCTGCTGTCTGAAAAGAGATCAGCTTCGATGCCTGTTTCGGCATATGGCAGTCGATGCAATTGTCCTTTAATATCCCTTTGGCAAGCGTAGCTTTACTATGCACAGTTTCTTTATGGCAGGACATGCAGCGCTGTGAATAAATGGCAAGATTTCCCTTAATGTTTTCATGGGTATTGTGGCAGGAGTTGCAGGTCATGCTGCTGCTTTTAATGTAACACTTACTTTGCTGCATCAGCTGGGTATGGCTGCCATGTACATCTGCTTCGCGATGTACGATAGAGCTTGCTCCGGCATCGTAATAGTCGCTCAGCTTATCACCCGGTTTGAACGCAAACGTGGACCGCTTTTGTTCTACATCATTGCCGGAGTGGCATACCGCACAGGCATCTACTTTTTGTGCCCGCGATAAGGAAGTATAGCTGACGAGATACTTTGATTTCCGGACTTCAGGGCTGTCTATATGGAACTGTACATGTTTGCCTGCAGGGCCATGGCAACGTTCACAATCTACCCCATAGATCAGCGATTTCCGGTCCAGTTCTTCTGTGACCGAAGTGCCTGAGGCGCTTACCTTTTGCGCGTCGACGAAAGAAGCATGACATTCCAGACACCTGGAACCGATCGGACGATCATAGTACACCCGATCTGTTGGAAAGCCCGGGCTATTTGCCCATTTATTGACCGCGGTAAAGAAGGATAATGGCAGTTGCTTCAGTTTTTTGCCGGCCCAGTAACCATATGTATAGCCGCGCTTTCCTGACCCTATTACGATATCAAAGCGCCTCGAGACGGTTTCCCTGGCATCGAGGTAGGCAACCTGGTACGTGTATTTCCCACGCTTTTCAACAACGACCTTCAGCCGGTTATTGAACACAAATGTATTTGTGTCCGGCTGACGACCAGGCGTAACTTCCGCCGAGGTAATGTTATGTGAGGTTTCCTGATGTGGATTCTGGAGGTACTGGTCATAAATCTGTGCATGGCACTTTCTGCAGGTTTGGGAACCCGCAATCGCATTCTCCTTTACCGGTTGCCGATGCTGAAAATTCATGCATTTAGCGCATAGGATGACAACTGCTCCAAGAAGTACAAAAACGAGAAACAGGCGGCTGTGTCCTTTCAAAATTTATCTCTTAAGCTCAAATTTAATAAAGCTTAAATGATATCCCCCAGATTCCGAGAGGATTTTAATGACCTGTTTACCCGCAGCAAGTTCAACATTGTCCACAACGAAAGTTTTGAATGTCTTTAAGCCGCCAGTCGCAGGAACAGTTACATGCTCAGCAATTGCCTTGCCGTTGACAAGGATTGACATCCTGCCCGCTGCCTGTTGTTCAGCGGCGGCATTGATCTGTAGACGATAGACACCTGGCTTTGCAACCTGGACAGTGTACTGAAGCCATTCACCATCTTCAATATGGTCTACATAGTACTTTTCATACTGCGTAGAATCTCTGGAAATATCAACGCCATCGTTCCGGTAGATCCGACCCCGGTTTCCGGCCGTGTACTTGCCCGTAGCCGTATGATAATCCGCCGTGTCCTTGTCAAAATAGGCATAGCCGTTTCTCCCAAGGTCATAGTCTACCGCGTAAAGCACAGCAGTATCGAGAATAATATTTGCCTTGTAGGGCCGGGTAATATTGTCATGCGGCTGCCTGATCATCGCGTCAATCACGTCTCGGTGTATAATGGTATTTTCGACCCTGGCATATGTTGCCAGTTCCATTAGTCCGCTATAGACATTACTTTCTTTAGGCTTATCTCCACCTTCGTTTAAGTACTTCACCAAATCATTGTAGTTCGGATTGGATTTGATCTCCATCGGATTGTTTACGCCGATCTTTTTCAGGGGCCACCAGGACCAACCGATGTTGTTCTCTTCAAACAGGCGAATGGCATCTGTAAACCAGACATTCGAGTTCTCCCCCGTCTCGCCAAGCCATACCGGAACCTTGCGTTCATCTCTTGCCTTAATCATGTTTGCAATGGAAGCCTGATCGTTATAGTTCCAGTACTTGTGAAAGCTTAGGGCCATATTTTTATCCCATACCGGAAGTATGCCGTTGTAATTGTTTCCCCAGCCATTGCCCTCGATGATCAGCAGGTGTTTTTTGTCGACCTTCCGGATCGCTTTGGTGATGTCTACCATCAGCTTTTTCAACGGGGCATTCAGTTTTTCCTGCGTCCCGTTTCTATCTTTTTCCAGGTTCTGAAACCCCCAGTTCGGCTCATTGGTAATGTCGTCAGCACCGGTCCATTCTTCATTCTTGTATCTTTCCGCGAGTTTCACCCACAAAGCAATTGTCTTCTGCTGGTTGGCTTCACTTTCCCACAACGATGGTTTAGCAGGATCCCGGTCGGATATGTTCGTGTCATTCCCCTGCCCGCCAGGTGCAGCATGCAAGTCTAATATTAAATACATCTGGTTAGCCTTACACCAGGAAAACAGACTATCTGTTAACGCAAATCCTCTATCCAGCCAGGTATTCTGACCGGCTACCGGCTCCTGATCTACCGGCAGGGTATATAAGTTATAATGCATCGGCAAACGTATGGAATTGAATCCCCAGGCTTTTAGGGAATCTACATCTGCCTTTCTCGTGTGGTTATTTAGCCAAAGGTCATAGAATTCCTGTGTCTGCTTCGGACCAATCAGCTCCTGGATCCTTTCTCTCAACCGGTACTGTTGCCCTTCCTTATTCACCTTCATCATATAACCTTCCTGCAACATCCAGCCCCCCAGTCCGATGCCCCGAAGTAAGACATTTTCCCCTTTCTCATTGACAATCTTTGTGCCTTCTGCTTTCAAAAACCCCTGACTGAATCCGCTGAAAAAGCTGATCATTGCGAACAGCAATAAGGTAACAGACTTGCTAAGAAAGGAAAAGTTTGGTTTTGCTTTTGCTGATCGTGGTACTTGAAACATCTGAGACATGATTGTATTTGCGTTTATTTAAATATTAAGGAGATATGTGCCGGGGTTTACCAGACATAAGTGCCAACAGCACCCTTCTCCAGACTGGTCACCAAAACTTTTCCCTGATAACTTATGTTGAATTGTGCGTTTTTTTCTCCTGTGTTGGCAACAATCAACACGATCTTACCTTCCGGGGTTTTAAATGCAACATTAGATAGGTCATCTGAGGATGAGGATGCAATTCGGAAAGCACCTGGACGGACGAACTTAGAGGCGTGGGCAATAGCATAGTAAGCGAGGTTCCTGGTGACTTTGTCCCGGTCAATTGTTACTGCGCCCTGACACATGGGGCAGCCGCCCCGGTCCGTGTATGGTTTGTTCTCCGGATCTGCGGCAAGGTTCCACTCCAGCACATTCTTACTCCAGTTTCGGGTAGCCCCGATGATCAATCTTTTAACGGGAGAAACAATGTTTAGTACAGCAGAATCCCTGCCGTCAATCACCATCTGTTCTGTAAAATAGATGTTTTTGTCTGGGTGAGCATTGCGCACATCAGTAAGGGCTTCGATTTTACCCCCATAAAGGTGGAACGCGGACCCATCCACGTACTTCCTTGCCTCGGGGTCATTTAAAATCGTTATCGGATAATCCGGCCGGTCCGCATTGTGGTCGTATATAATAATTTTGGTATCGATACCGGCCTTTTTAAATGAGGGTCCGAGATTGTTTTTGATGAATGTGGCCTGATCAGGTGCCACCATAAGTAAACTCGGGTTGTTACCCGGATGAAGGGGCTCATTCTGAATGGTTATGGCATCGATATGAATTCCAAGCTTTTTCATCTCCTGGATGTACCGGACCAGGTACGATGCATAAACGGGATAGAACTCCGGCTTAAGCATTCCTCCTCTGCTGTCAAAGGAGGTCTTCATCCATCCAGGGGGTGACCATGGTGAGCCCATTATCTTGATCTTCGGATTGATGGCAAGAATCTCCTTCAGAACAGGTATCACATCCGCTTTATCCTGCCCGAGGTCAAATTTTGTGAGCTCCAGATCGGTCTCCCCTTCTTTGAGGTCATTGTAAGAAAATACACGTTCGTTCAGATCTGAAGCACCAATACTTAAACGAAGGTAGCTAATGCCGATGGCGTTGCCATCCGTAGCAAACAACTCTTTTAGAAGCGCTGTGCGACTGCCGGGGCTCATTTTAACCAGGTGCATTGCACTGCCGCCGGTTAGTGCAAACCCAAAGCCGTCAATAGACTGATAAGTGACCTGATCATCTATTTCAATGGACGGATTGGCGTTCGAGGTTCTAGCAAACTTCAACCTGGCCTTCTGCTGTATAAACAAGCTGGACTTGTCGGCAGTAGTTAGCCAAAGGTCTGCCTTGGGCTGCTGCGCAAAAAGCGGGGATATGGATAAAATAAGCAG
>NZ_JAZQRL010000113.1:0-2449 GCF_045629565.1 Arcticibacter sp. | reverse complement strand
GCTTCTGGTGTGATGCTGTATTTAATCCCTACCTTGCAGGTCTAATCCGAAATTGATCCGGAAACATCACATGCAGAATACGGATAAAATTAGTACGCTGATTGAATTGAACGAGGAGTTGGAAAACTACTTCAGAAATACGATTATCCCACAGCTTTTCGTTGACTCCCATTTAGTGCTCAGGAAGTTTACACCTCCTGCGATGCGTCAGTTCAGTCTTAAACCGACAGATGTAGGCAGGCATATTGAAGATATTAAAGATAATTTTCGCTTTCCAACAATCTTAGAGAATATACAACATGTAATTGATAGTGGGGAAGTCCTGGAAAAAGAGATACAAACCACCGACCACAGGTGGTACCAGATGAATATTCTGCCTTATATCGTTCAAAAGAATAAAAAAACCGATGGCGTAATTATAACCTTTGTAGAAATCACCATGCGGATCCGCGACTTGAAAGAGCAGGAGAAGCTGATTGCAGAGCATGAAATTCTGCTCGATACGATCTCACATGATATTAAAACCCCTTTAACGAGTCTTGGGCTCACGATAGAAATGCTTAAACAAATACCTGAGAAGGGGATGGCCCGTTTTCCTTTTCTTTTGGAAAAGATAGAGAACAGCCTGGTCAAAATACAGCACATCATCAATGATCTTACGGATTCCCGCCAGCAGGAACACCGTTATAAAGCGGTAGAAGAACTGCTTGATTTTGAGCACATCCTGGAAGATGTTCGGCTTACTTTGGCGACCCAGTTGAAGGAGTCCCACGCGATAATCACAGCGGAGATCAATCATTCGGAAATATTGTTTATACGCCGGAAGCTCAGGAGTGTTGTCTACAACCTGGTGAACAATGCCATTAAATATAGATCTGAAGACAGAACTCCCGAAATCCTTGTCAGGACCTACAGGGAAAACGATGATATGGTCATTACCGTCTCAGACAATGGTATGGGGATTCCACAGAGCGAGTTTAAAAATATCTTTCAAAAATACCAGCGTGTTTCTCCGTCTGGCGAAGGCTCGGGAATAGGGCTGTACCTGGTGAACGAAATCATAAAAGCTTCGGGAGGCAAAATTTCTGTTAGCAGTGATTTAGGGAAGGGTTCCGAATTTAAAGTATACCTGAAAATTGCGGCCTCGTAAACAGCATAGAATACCTTGCTTTTAATCTGATGTTTAATAAGTAGCATATACTTCAATCGCTTGGGCAAAAAAATAGCCGGCGAAGAGCTGTTATTCCTATATTTCTTTCCTAATTCGCTGCCGCCAATTTAGGTAGCGTAAACCAGAAGGTTGTACCCTGACCCGGAATGCTCTCTACACCAATTTGTCCTTCATGTTTACGAATAATGTTTGCGCTAATAAATAATCCTATGCCCAGTCCAGAGTATTGCGACTGTTGGTCGTCGGCCTGGTAGTAACGGTCGAAGAGGAGGGAGATCTTCTCCTGGCTTATCCCTGATCCCTTATCAATAACAGAAACCTTTATAAAAGTCTCTTTTTCAATCAGCTCAACTTTAATTTCTGCCGTTCCGGGCGCATATTTCACCGAATTGCCAATCAGGTTGGTCAGCACCCGGCCAATCCTTTCAGAATCCGCAAAGATCATCATATGCAGGTCTCCGGTTAAAGTTACAGTCTGTGTTTCAGAGGCAAACTGTTCGGTAATTTCCTGCGCCGGTTCATAAAAATTAAAAGTATTCTTTCTAAATTCCAGCTGTTCGCGGTAATTCCTGCCTGCCGGGGTAACCATAGATTCTCGAAACCTGCCATGCTGTTAATCGTTTAAGGATAAAGTCGCTTACATTCATATCTTTATAAATTAAGCCCTATACAGGCCGGTTATGGTTAATGGAATGATTTTGCATAAGGCAGCTTTATTCATACAGCAGCTTTGCCCCAGCCCCCTTAGCGCCCTTAATCTGGCCTCGTATGGTGCCGTATTCATGGGGAAGCACATTTTTAAGTCTTCTCCTTTAAATTGCCTGTTTCTAAACAAAAGATGCATATCTGTACTGATTGGTTAATATCATTCCTCCAAACTTTGTGCCTCATTAGTCTCAACAGCCGGGAGCTGTAAGCACACCTATTGATTAAAAGCAGCGGCTTTTACCTTTAATGAAGGTTCCTGGTGAATTTGAAGCTCTTCTATATATAAGACCTGTCAATATATCCGTACTTATCAGTCCAAAACAAGTATTTACCACTTTAGGAACAGGTGGTTAAGAAATAAGATGGTAAGTTTTTGAAATAATTCTTGGTTTGCATACAAGCATCAGGGATTTGCACACATGTATACGATTTGGTAAACTGATCTTTGGAATATTGAAATAAAACAAATTGCATTGGGCAGCCAGGGTTTGGTTGTACCAGCTATAGGCCTGGGCTGTATGGGTATGACAGGCTTTGAAGAAGGACATATGTACGGCCCTGCAGATGAAC
>NZ_JAZQRL010000112.1:0-6549 GCF_045629565.1 Arcticibacter sp. | reverse complement strand
GCATAACTAGCTTATATGTAATATTATGTATATTTGTGTACCAAAATATGTACACAATGGCAATTGTAGAAACAACAAGCAGGCAATTCAGAGAGCGGCAGAAAGATTTTTTTGAGCTAGCTGATAAGGGAGAAAAAGTGATTATCAGGAGAGGGCGCAAGCAAACGTATGTACTTACTCCTGTTTCTGATGATGATTTATATTTCTCTCCTGAAATGATTCAACGGATTAAAGAGGCTCAGGAAGAGATCAAGGAAGGCAAATCTATATCTTTCAATAGCGTAGATGAAATGGATAAATATTTTCAGTCTCTGTAATGTATAGAATTGTTTTATCTAAAAAGGCTGAGCAGGACTTGTATAGCTTACTGAAATCAGAACCAAAAGTTTATAAAAAAGCGATTCTGTTGTTAAAGGAGATTGAGCAGCATCCCAGAACAGGCCGGGGAAAGCCCACATTGAAGCAACACAACCTTGCGGGATTATATGCCAGAAAAATTACAGATAAACACAGATTGGTTTATGCTGTTAATGACGATATTATAACCGTTGATATCCTTTCTGCAAAAGGACATTACGATGATAAATAGTTAAACTCATATGCCATTTTTATTACGAATACTAAGCATTTTGCTTTTTGTCTTTTTGGCAATAGGGATGTTTAATCCACTAAAACTGTCTTTCTTTCTCTGGCGTCCTACAAGGTGGAACGTAATTATTTATTTCATTATAGGCTGCCTTATTGTTGAGTGGCTAGAAAAATCCTTCATTCTCAATATACCTTAATTTATGTAAAGCATTGTAAGTTCAGTCGTCGGTCGTTAAATTTGATTAAAATTGAAGGTGGACTCACTCCACCAGTGAAAAACCTAATCCCTTCGGGCTTGGTTATTTCCCTGGTTCCGTTTCGGCAGGAGATCCTGCACCCACCATCCGGATAAACCGATATCGCTATGGCCTTTGCAATTCTAAGAGTAGAGAAAATGAACAACATGGGAAGTATAGGAGGCAAAGACTCTCACGAGCTTCGCCAACGGGAAACCCTGAATGCAGATCCGGAGCGAGAGAGTTTGAACCGACAGATCATCGGCACGGTCGCCGTGGATGATGTAAAGGAACGTCTGGCCAGCACCGGTGTTGCCATCCGGAAGGATTCGGTACTGGCGATCGATGTCTTTGCCACGGCCAGTCCGGAACATTTTGGACGGAACCACCCAGATGACCCGGCTTGCCGGGCTTTTCAATTTAACCTGGTTAAATTTTTACATCAGGAGTTTGGAGAAGATAACGTAGTGAGCCTACGTGCCCATCATGACGAGACCAGCCCACACTGGCATGCTACGGTTGTGCCTATACGGGAAAAAACAATCAAGGTTGGGCGCCAGGTAAAAACGGAGCGGACGGAGAACAGGCTTTGTGCCAAAGACTGGCTTGGTGGTGACCGACATACGTTGAGCAAATTGCAAACTAGGTTTGCCGACAGTATGAAACATCTGGGACTGCAGCGCGGTATTCAGGGCAGCCAGGCCAAACATATTGAAGTGAAGCAATTTTACACTTTAGCCCAGGAAGCAGCAAACAGGATTGAAAACATAGAGCAGCACTTTCCACGGATCAATCCGGATCGGTACATTGAAAAGACAGAGAAACCAGATTGGCACGACCGGCTCAAACCGGAAGAATATGCAAAAGAATCTGTAAAAAAGGCTGTTGATGCACTTTCTTTGGATATCGAAAAAGTAAACCAAAATGTTAGCCAGGCTAAACAAAATGAGCTGATCAAAACAGCGGTACCTGCGATCAATGCACTTGCTGAAAAGAGTGGAGCACGGCAGAGCCAGGCAGAAAGAGCACTTTTATCCCTGGGATACCGGCTTGATCAGCATGGCGGGCTTATCAATATCCAGGAAGAACGTAAGGAAGCTATCAAAAGCACAGTTCTGCATGTTTTATCAAAGAGCACCTCTATTGAGGTATTTCAGGAGGAGCTATTGAAGAAAAGTATCCGATTAGAATTATCAAAAGAAGAATGGGAAGATCCGGAGAAAAAAACGGTCAAAATGCTTTTCTATAAATATGGCAAGAGCAATCATTTGTCGGCTAACGACTTAGGTTCGGAGTTTATGCTTAGCGGTCTTATTAGGGCAATAAGAAAAAATGCCCAGGTTGAGCAGGATCGGGAAGCTATTGCCAAAACTAAAGTGTCTTATGATACAACTATGGCAAAGAAGTTTGCAGAATTTAAGGGGAGTGCCACCGAATTTTCTAAGTATCTAAAACGGTTACAACCTGATGATATTGAAGAAATTAGCAAGAAGATAGGAAGGGATCAGGGCATAATTGGGGTTGAGTATGTCCGGAGCCGGTTGCAAGCCGATATCGGTAAGACAGAATTGCAGTTAGCAGGTGAGCGGGATAGGCTGCGGAGAGAAGGGTATGATGCTGGGAAATATCAAAATAAAGGATTTAAATTATAAGAGCATTATCAGTCATTTATTGACTAATAATGCTCGAAGTCTTATTCTTTAGGCGTGGCCTGTGAAGTGAGCATCATGCCTAAAGAATAAGAGAAATTTAATATTATTCAAGAATTATTCTTGTAATATCAAGCGGTTTATCTTCTGAACGGTTACGCTTGATATGCAGGTAGTAAGTTCCCCGAGGCATTGTTTCGACCGGAATTTTGAAGATTCCATTTTGATCCAATGATTCGAAAATTGCTTTAGACCCGAAATCAGCAACTTGCTTTTGTGTTACCTCGCTGAATAGTGTGATCTGGTCTGGCATTCCATCAATAGTCTTGAAATCGTCAAACTTGATAGAAATCTGGTCTTTTGCTGGATTGGGATATACTGTATGTCGATAATAACAGTTGTTAGCACAAATTGTCAGTGTTTGATAATTATTCCCACACGAGTTGGAGATGGTCAGATTTAGGTAATAACAGTCAGGACTATATGCATAAAACATAGTACTGGGCGAGGTTGAGTTCATGATATAGCCATTGTAACTACTGCTAGACCAACTATATGATGCAGAAACATCGTTAGGGAGAGCCTCCAACGAAACGCTCTGATTTGCGCATATAGTTGCATTTGAAGTATAATTCCCATCTACCAAAAAGTGGCTGAATTGTGGTGGCCCAACATAAATGCGTCGAGAGATGGTGCCTGTTGCATCACATCCAATGGTAAAAGTAATTGTCACATCTTCGGGATTAACCATAGTAAGGTTTGCAACAGTCCCGCTTCCCGATGTAGGTGTAACACCGGATGGAGTTGAGACCGACCAACTAACTGGGACACCCGCGGGCACATTATTTAAAGTATAAGCGCCGTTTGTGCAAAGTATCGCAGGTCCAGAAATACTTGGCATAGCCATTTGAGCCAATGTTGTCGCACCTGTGCCGGTCGGATCAAGCCAATTACTCAACCGAGTGTCATTTGTCCCACCTCCATTCCAAGAAACATCAAACCTACCATAATGGCCACGTCTATTACCGCAAAAGTCATTATTTGCATTCAAGAAATCTCCATGTAGTTGACCCACAATTTGACTATTCTGATTGAATATCGGGGAACCAGATGATCCAGGCTCCACTGTGCCGGTTTCAAAAAGTGCCTGCCAGTGTGTGTTTGCAGGATGTAGCAGTGGATTTCCCCAATTGCTTGCTACGGCAATGTTTGTCAGGGCATTTTGATCAATTGAAATCATCTTAACATCGGCTTGTGGGTGATGTATCGCTACTCCGGAAGTGGCGGCTGTGGTACTTCTTGACCATCCTGCATAAGTAAACGGGTCTCCATTTTGGGGTCTTTGATCAAGTTCTACGAGTGCAAAATCTGTTTGCCAAAAACCAGCCCTATAAGTTGCACTGTTGAAGGTTATCCAAGATCCCGGTTCGGGCCCGTTACAGGACGGACTCTCGTATTTAAACCTAAATACCCAGTTATCCACCTGATTTCTTTCTGCTACCGAACCATCAGAATTCCCATTTGAATCAACACAATGAAAGGCAGTTAGAAAATAGGGTCTAAGATTTTGGCAGGTATTGTTAATTAATGCCCCTGAACAATAACTGTCGGCACCGTTTACCAAAACACGAGCCACAGCATTACCTTCGTCCCTCCAATCTACTCCTTCGTCACACATTATATCACGTTCGCACCAAGCCGCTGATCCAAATCCAGTAAACGCTTTTGTATAACCGTGAACCGCCGTAGCAATATTTAGTTGACTAGCTTGGGCAGTTGCAGGAGCTGTAACCTGAATGACAATCCCGGTACCAGGTAGAACGTCTGTCCAGAAAGTTTGGGAGTCAGGATTGTGTGCATCTGTAACCGGTCCGTATAGGATTCTCTTATCTGTCGTATAAATGTACAGATTGGCCCCCTTTGCCAATTTAAAACGATCAAAAGTGAGATTGATACTACTTGCTCGCTGAGAGGTGATAGCATAGACAGTAGTTATTGAGTCTGACGAGCGGAATTGTTTTCCAGCGGTCATTACGTCAACATTGACCGGAAATGATTTGCCAAAGCGCTTCGGCTTGCCTAATAAGCTGTTTATGAATCTTTTTTCAACTCTGCACTGAGATCGATATCAGGAAGTCGGAAAGTTGGTAATTGATTGATTGCGACTAGTTCTTTGATACCATATTTTTCAATTGTACCGGTACTCAAAACGCGGGTGACAATTTGAGCGTTGGCAACAGTCAACAGGGCAAATGCTGAACATAAAGCAATAATGACCCTTCCGAAAAAAAGACAATACACATTCTTCATAGCAGACAGATTTAGACATGAAACATTTATTTAGGATTTTCCTGGCAGGGATTAAGGAAAGTCTGAGTGATTGTAATAAATGATTCTGGTTGACATGCAACATACTCCTTCCTTGCGTATCCTCCATCTCGATAGGTAAAATAGAAAACAGAGTCCTGCTTTAAATTGAATGGATCAGAAGCGCTTTTTGCATAAACTGAATCAACACTAGCTGCAAAGCAATTTTCATAAACCCGCCCTTCGCTTGTCCAAGTTTTGCCAGCATCCGTACCATCTAAGATTTGGATTATATTTCCATGGCAATAAGGTACCTTGCCTAAATATTTTCCTTTTACACATTTTTCTCCGACTTCCGAAGAGTCTACACATCCTAGCAATCCGATAATACCTGCGAGAAAGAATGGAAATAAGTGTTTCATAGCATGAATAGTTTCGTTTTTAAAGAGCTAGACAAATCATGAAGCGTATTGGTTGTAATAATAATATTTTTTATGAGTATTATTTAATATAAAGGCGATAATTATTTACAATAAAAAATGGAAAAATATAAATCCTTTACCTCGCACTAGGGATGCATGAATCAGGACAAAACTCAGAAATCTCCGAGCTTGTTTTCATAACCAATGTTATGTTAAATGAGAAAACACAGAACAAGGGCCCGTTCTGTGTTTTGTGAAAGTTCTTGGTTTTGTACAAGTTTTACTCACTTTTTCTATTGCTTCCGGATTATTTATATATAGTAAAATGAACCGTTAGATAAGTTTAATGCAAGTTACAACTGGAATAGTCATATTTTTAAGCTCACTTAAAAATAACTTATGGCTACCTCTGTTCAGATTGAATGCATAAACAAAAGTAATCGTTCTAGTGCTTATGAAAGAATACAAAGTGTGGGTGGTAGAAATGGGGATGGTACACGATGGAAGCTGTCCGTTTCGCAGGCAATAGAGTATATTGAAAATAATACCTATTCATTTTACGTATCAAGAGCCGGAGCTAGGGTCGATGTAATCATAGCAACGAATAATGGCGTTAAGTACCTTAAGACCCGCAATGATGATCTCCAGCCCAACAACTTATTAAGTCTTCCTGAATGCCCTTAGTGCACAGCTATTCTAACTGTAGGCTATCATAACGATGGTAGCCTGCATTCGTTATCTATTCAGAACTAATCAGTTTATGCTTAAAAGGATTTACATATATTTATTATCAGCCACTCTCTGTACATTACTCTCTTCTGGATCTTGTGGTAAACAAAAGGATATTAATCCAAAATCTGGTAGTAGTAGCACACAGTGCGGATCACATAATGGCAAGTCTCTTATATTAGGTCCAAAAGGGGGATGTTACTATATTAACTCAAATGGGAACAAAACGTATGTAGATAGGAGTGAATGTAAATGCTAAATATTCTCGTAAAACCTCCGTTTTTTGAGACCAGCGCCGGCCGTGATCTGACTGCCTAAAATGGCTGAAAAAGTGTATCAATTCGTCATCTCAAAAATCAAAGTATCATTTTGATAGCTGTTCTGAGTTAGTGAGACACCTGTTTACTTTCCCATTTTGTTCCGGATCTGCTGCGCACCTGGTGAAGCGCTTTTTCTTTTCCCTTTTAGCACTAACCGTCCATGGCAGCTTTACCGACACGAACCCAAACCGCATTGCAATATTTTGCCTTGTCCTGGATTTCTTTTCCCTTCAATTGCCATTCGTAGAGTAGCTTATTGGCAGCTTCCATTCCGATCACTTTTGCATAACGAACGATG
>NZ_JAZQRL010000111.1:0-218355 GCF_045629565.1 Arcticibacter sp. | reverse complement strand
CGATAAACGACGGGACCTGCCGTGCCCCGTACCCTGCCTTTGTTGTCTACTTTTGCCATAATGCTGTTTCTTTTTTCAGAACAAGGTAGAGCAGCGGAAAGGCTGGTGACGATTTTTTTGCGATTTTTTCCAAAATCTTCCTGAATTGAGCCGATTTTGCACTAAAGAGACAAGGGGATCAAATTAGAACACCCTCATATGAAGGTGTATACATCGTCGGTATGCAAGTGGAGACAACCAGGGGAAAGCCAGTGAAAAGTCCGACTTTTCATACACCAGGTCGGACTGATCCCGGGAGAATCTGCGCCTGTTATCGCCTGCATATAAACGTTGTCTTTATGAAGGTCAAGAGAAGTCCCCCTAATGATAAAAATTAAAGAGACTTCTCTTAGACTACCGCGGAAGATATGGTTCTAACGCCACTGACTAATGTCCGTTGAAAAACAAATAAAGCGATACCATGACGACGGCAAGTGCGGCCCATGCGATCCAGACCTTAAGGCTCGGTTTTTCCACCTTCACCCCGGAGGTAAGATCTTTTTCATATACATGCGGATTACTTTCAAACAAGGAGATTGCCACGGCAATAACGGATAAGCCTGCGAATGTATAGAAAGACACCATGAGATAATGCGGCCAAAACGTATACTGATCAGAAGGAAAGATCCAGAGATAGGCAATCCCAACACCCAGACTCAGTACTGACCCTATGGACAGCGTGAAATTTACTGCGGTACGGGTAGTGCGCTTCCAGAAAACTGTCAACAAAAATACTACAGACAGCGGAGGAGCGATAAAACCAAGAATGGACTGAAAAACATCAAAAAGGTTCAAACCCTTGATATTGTCAATAGCGAGCACTACAATCACGGCTAGTACGCATCCTGCAACAACAGATATCCTTCCCATGCGGACAATTTCCCGGTTGGTGGCTCCAGGATTAATCTTTTTCACATACACATCCATCGTAAAAACGGTGCTGAGTGAATTTAATGAAGAACCGATTGTACCCACCAAAACGGCTACAAGCACGACGATTACCAGTCCATTCATTCCCGGGGGAAAGAGGTTAGTTACCATCGTCATGTAAGCTTCATTAGGGTCGTTCAAGCCCGGATATAATACATAACATAGAATACCTGTGAGAATAAAAAGAGGGAGCGAAAGAATCTTAAGCCAGGCGATAAAGTTGACGCCTAATTGCCCTTGCTCAAGATTTTTAGCACCCAGAACCGACTGGACCATAGCCTGATCGGTACAGAAGAATGCGATCGCTGCAACCGGATATCCTAATAGAATAGCGTACCAGGGGTACTGTGGATCGCTTGCAGGCTGGATCAGGTTCCAGAAATGACGCGGCGTTTGCTCGTATAGCGCGGTGATTCCACCAACCTTCTGCAGCCCCAGCACGGTCAGCACCACCGATACCACAATCAGCAGGATCATCTGGAAAACGTTTACCCGGGCTATCGCCTTAAGCCCTCCGGCAAATGTAAACAGGCCTGCGAAAGCAACCAGAACAGTTACCGACTGCCACATCGGGATACCCAAAATCTGCCTCACCAGGAAGCCTCCGGCAAAAAGACCCAGCGACAACCAGGAAATCAAAATCTTGATCAGGGCGTACCAGGCCAGGATATTTTGGGTAGAGTCGCCATACCGCTTGCCCATAAATTCGGGCATGGTACTGACTTTTGCTGCCAGATATTTTGGCGCGAAGACAATAGCCAGCAGGAAAAGAAACACGAAAGCATACCAGTCGAAATTGACCGCTACTATACCGGTGCTGTAACCGATGCTGGCAAAAGCCAGCAGCATAGAGGGCCCTACGTTGGTACCCCACATATTGAAGCCTATGCTTGGCCAGCCAAGTGACTTATTTGCAAGGAACAGACTTTCGTCTGCTCCTTTTTTCTTCGAAAAACTGGCCCTGTAACCGATGACCATTAAGATTACCAGATAGGCAACAACAATGACATAGTCGAGAATCGTTAAACGATCTACGATATTTCCCATGAATAGATGTATAAGTGGTTAGTGCCCCGGTTTATCCTGCTGACGAAAGATCTTCTTTGGCTATTTGATATTCCTCCAGTATAGCGTCGATCCTGACAGGTAAGCCCGTTGATAAAGACCTGTCCATGGCCTGCAACAATGCTATGGTACCTATTCCTTCTTTCAGGTCAGGATAGGCCACAGTCCCCTCATGGATACTGTCGGCAAAATATTCCAGATAATTCTGATACTCCCCGGCATGGTGGCTCTTCCCTTCGAAACGGAAATAATGCTTCAGTTTATGCTCCCAGGTAATCATTTGCTCCTCACCTGTATTGGTGGTTACGGCATAGCGCAGGTCCATATAATCAGCCTGACTACAGCCCTCGGTGCCCCGCAATATGCAGCTCATCTCGCTATCGCGTGTTACCGGTTGCACCGGACCGGTGTAGGCGCCGCTAACCCGCGCTATTCTCCCGTCTGTAGCTTTAAAAATGAAGTGCATCGTATCCTGGTTCTTCAATCCTGCTTTCGCACCATTTGCGCTCAGCATACCGTAGCCCATGACTTCTTCAATGTTCGGAAGATACCAGCGGATAAAATCTGTAGGGTGGCTAAGCCCTCCGTAGAGCCATTTAAACGATTGTTTCAGCGACCAGCCTTTTTCCAGGAACCAGCGATGGTCAGCGTGGTAATAACCTTCAATGGTGATCAGGTCGCCTATAAGGCCGGCTTCAAAGTCTTTGCGCTGCCTTTTAACAGGTTCAAAAAAGCGGGAACTCTGGCCAACAAAGACTTTCTTCCCTGATTGCTTGCTGATTTGCAGCAGCTCATTTGCTTTGGAGAGATCGTCGATAAAAGGTTTAGTACAGACCACATGCTTCCCATGTTGTAAAGCGAGCTTGACATGCTCGGCATGCAGATGATCAGGCGTATAAATCGCGATGACGTCTATCTCCGGATCGTCCAGCATATCCTGATAGTTGGTCGTATACTGGTGAAAGTCAAATTCCTTTGCCCGCTGACGGCACATGTCTTCATTGGCGTCGCATATCGTTTTCAGCGTGTATTTGCTGCTGGCCAGCGCAGCGGAAATGGTACTGCGTCCTTCCCCAAGGCCTAAAATTCCTAACTTTAACATTACAGATGATATTGATTGTTAATTAACTTGTTTGAACAGCGACCAGGTTTCTCCCGGCTTCGCGCCAGTTAAACCTTCCTGATATTTCTTCATGATATTATTCCACTGGTCTACTTTCGGATTATTTTCCACCGTTTTGGGATTAAGCTCATCAAGCGTCTTTCCTTTCGGAATGCTGATGATCAGCATAAGCTGACGCTCATCCCTGAACATCACCAGGCTCTGAAAGTCCGCTTTACAAAACCCTTTAGAGACTTCCGGCCATTTGTCGAACTGGGTAGCGTGATAGTCGAGGTATTCTTTCTGTGCAGCAGGGCTTTCAACGAGATTTGCTGTCAGTATAATGTGCTCCTGATCTTTAACCTGATCTTCAGAGCAGTGCTCCTTCCTGTCGAACGTATAGAAATTATCTGCGTATAGCTTTACAGCGGCGCCCGGAAAGTTAGCCGCCAGATTAGCCTTCAGGCTGCGCGGATCTTTGAGTTTGGCGTAAATTACGGCGTGATTATTCCACTGATATACGGCCCCTTCAGGCAGCTTGAACTCCGCGGCAATCTTCTTAAGCAGATCCATGTCCGGCACGTCGCCATTTGATGATATAATCTCAATAAGAGAAGGCTTGTCATCCTCCGGAACGTACTTGTTAATAGAACGGTAGGAAACAGCCGGACTGCGATCCTTCAGCAGGTAGTGATATTGCGGCTGTATTCCGGCTTTGGCTTTGATGCTGTCAGCTACGGAAGAATTGTTATTTTGCCACGTGTTACCCGGGCCATTGGCATTCTGGAGAAACTTTTCGCCAGGCACCCAATTGTCGCGAACCGTAAAGAACGACGACCCTTCATCTGTGTACAGGTAGAACCAATGATGCGGGTCGTGAGCATAAGGCGCCTGGTAAATGCTGTCGATAACATTCTCGGCGATAACAGAACCAGGCTGGGCAGAAAGCGTATATACAGCTGCCACATCATAAAGATGCATACCGTAGTGGTGGATTTTATTCGCACGGATGGTATTGTTGCGCATGGCGTTGATGGTGCGTGTCCAGCCCCAACCCATACTGATTCCGGAATAGGAAACGTTGGATATTTCGTTGTTCAGGATGTTGATACCCCTGACATGTCCTGCGCCAATTCCTACGCAGCCCCAGTCCTCATTCGTCACATCCGTAATCAGATTATTCGCGATGGTTTCATTCGTGCTGATCTCCCGGGCATCTGCGGGATTATAGGGCAAGTGTGCCTCTATGGCTTCGTCAGAAAACGTTCCGACCAGGATACCCGTACCCCCTATGTCTTTGAAGAGATTCCCAATGATCTGGTTATTGCTGGTTCCCTTTTTATAATCGAGTCCCGTGGAAGCATGATGTTCAAAACGGCACGCTTCGAAGCCCGTGTGATGAGCGTAAGATACCTCCACGGCCGCCGCAGGGCGTCCAACCCATGCCTGATTCTCTAAGCCTTTTTTATCCGGTGTTCCGGGGATCTTCAGTTTATATGCATCAAGCATATACATTCCGGCCTGATGGGGCACATGACCATGTTTTGATGGTCTCAGCCAGGAAGCATGCTGAAAAGAGATTCTCTTGAAATATACATGTGAAACAGGGTTATCGATCGTCCCTTCCATCTTTACAAGCGTCTCCAGATGGGGCGCCACAACAGAGGCAGCGCGCATGTTCTCTGAAGGAAGCGGCCAATAGTAAACCTTACCCGCCTTTTTATCGAGGTACCACTCTCCAGGCTGATCAAGAAACTGTTTGGCATTAGTCAGGTAAAAAGCCGAATTCCCTGTTTCTTTCGAGATCCACGGAGCGGGCCAGGGGTGCTCGGACTGTACGCGACTTTCCGGCTCATAAAAGCTTAGACGGGCACTGTCGCCCATGACTTTCACATCCTTTATTCGGAGGTTGGCGATTGCCCACCATTGCAGGATCACCATTTCTGCGCCAACCAACTGGTCTGACTTCCACTTACGCGGAAAGGGGATCATACAGGTTTGTGAGACATGGTCCCATGACAGGATCCTGCCCATCTTGTTATCGTTGTAATCACGGGCCCGGGTAGCTTTCCTGTTGTTTACCCAAAGCTGTCTGAAATCAATCAGGTCAGTGCCTATCGCAGGAGCATCCGCTTCCCAGATATTACCCTTCTTTACCCAGCCTTTAATCGTCTTGCCGCCGCTCAATACAGGGCTGCCGGCTGATGCCGGGCGAATGACGGTGGGACTGGACGGAGTACCCGAATCTTCGGGGCGGATGCGTACCGGCTCATCGAGCATATAGGTACCTTCCTGAATAAGGATATGGATACCGTCTTTGGCGGCCGGGTCAGATAAGCGGCGCATCTCTCTTGCTTTGCGCAAGGCCATATCAAGTGACCGGAACGGACTCTTTGCCGTTCCTTCCGCCATGTTACTTCCTGTTACCGATACCCATATCTCAGCGGGATTTCCCGCAAAAAGAGTTGTACTGATTACGAACAAAATCAGTGTTAAAAACATTTTGGTAAGCTGCGTCGGTCTTCCTTTCATATACGTAACATTTTAGCGTACCTTCCCATATGTGTGCAGGCAACACTTTTATAATTGGACGGCAAAATACTACCTTTTATTTACTGGTGAAAACCTTATTTACGCAGATGCGTTTAGTTTTATAAATGTTACTCATCTTTACAACCTGTTAGCGAAGCTATTTAAGCAGGCAAACACCGGTTAATCATCTGGCATTCAGGTTTTTTTTAACAATACACAATATTTTGCAGCTTATTTCATTATTAATAGAATATTCGCACAACATCCACCACGTAAAAAACATAAATGACATCTCATAAAGTTGGGCAGGCATATCCGGCCCTGTTACTCCTGGTTCTTTTCACCCTGTTCTTATCTTGTAAAAAAGACGGGCAGGAACCAGACCCTCAACCCGCTTCAAGCCGTACTGAGTTAACTGCTGACTCGATTTTCCTTTACGCTAAAGAAGTATATCTCTGGAACGAATCACTGCCAGACTACGACACATTCAAGCCCAGGCAGTATGTGGAGGCTGATGAAGAAAGTGGCTTTGAGCGGGAGTTGTTTGCTATTTCGAGATACGCGATAAATTCTTTGACGGGAAAACCCTATGAATATTCTGCCGATGATGAGAACGGCACCAAGTACAGTTATATTTCCAATACGGAAGACGCGAACCCTGTTGCTGTTCTTGCATCCAGGAGAAGTGCGGTTGACCTGGAGGGAAATGGTTATGATCTTGGATTGGGCGTTGGCTTTTATGGGTCGGATAACAGCTTTAGGATTTATGTGCTGGAAGTGAGTCCCAACTCCCCTGCTGCAAAAGCAGGAATCAGCCGGGGGGACATTATTACCACTGTCAACGGCCAGAAGCTGGGTTCAGACTTCGACAGTGAATACTCCATCATAGAGAATACGTTCTTCTCCAGTACTGTTAGCCGGGCGGTGCTGACCGGCACAAAGAAAGATGGAACCCCGCTTAACGTAACGCTTGAAAGGAGCTCCTACAGGAGCTCCCCTGTAAATATGGATACGGTCTATACGGTTGGTGCAAAAAAGATCGGATATTTTGTTTTTTCAGAGTTCTCGACCAGGACGAATTCGGAGGCAGTGCTGAATGATGTCTTCAGCAATTTTGCGTCAGCAGGAGTTACGGACCTGATTGTAGACCTTCGTTACAATGGAGGAGGATACGTTTCAACTGCAGAACATCTTACTAATCTGATTGCTCCGTCGTCTGTAGGTACAGGAACGATGTTTACAGAGCGCTTCAATACGTTATTACAGTCCGGAAAGGCTACCATTTTGAAGAACCTTCCTCTTCTAAACGACAATGGCGATATTCAGTATTCCAACGGAAAGATGTTGACGTATGCGGATGCAGATTATTCTCTAAGTGGCAACACTTACAAATTTGCTAAAAAGGGTCCCTTGAGGGACCTTCGTAATGTTGTCTTTATCACCACCGAGAGCACAGCCTCAGCCAGCGAGCTGGTCATAAACAATCTGAAGCCTCATATGAACGTGAAGACAGTAGGTGAAACCAGTTATGGTAAACCGGTAGGCTTCTTTCCCCTGAGAATCGACAAATATGAGGTGTATATGAGTATGTTTGAGTCGCAAAATTCTGAAGGAAAAGGAGCATATTATGCAGGTATTGATCCGGATGCACCGGCGTTTGATGATCCCCGCTATGCGTTCGGCGATTTAAGGGAAGAATGTCTGGCAACAGCCTATTCATATCTCACTCAGGGCTCGTTTCCGACAACGTCTAATACAATAGCAGCAAGCTCCGCATCCAGGGGTGCGAAGCTGCGTGCACTTCAGAGCTCCAGGAAGACCCTTTCAAGAAGCTTTAAAGGCATGATTGAAGATCGGGTCAGGTAACGTGCTCCTGAGCCCCTTCTCTAGTTTTTAACTCTGCCGGCCTCTGAGTCAAGGCCCGTGGATCTTTTACGGCTTTCTTTCAACTCGTTATTGCCGAATTTATATGACAGTGTCAGACGAACTGCCCTGCTGTCGTATCGTTGGTTCACTTTATAGTCAAGCCCTGGATAAGCACTGCTTATCCTACCCCGCCGGGTCTTGAATATATCACTGACGGCCAGCTTCAGATTCACTTTTTTAGCCATCAACGACTTACTCATCCCGAAGTCAACGGCATATTGCGGCTGTACCAGAAAAGTACCATAAATCAGCTTGGATTGGTAGTTGCCACTGACTTCAAATGATGTAGAGCTATTCAGTGTGAAATTTTCACTGTGGAAGATCTGAAACGCTGTTTGCTTATTATCAAGAACCTGACCGTTCAGATCCGGAGATGTGAAATGATTGTTAAAGACGGTAAGATTGGTATTGCTGTTCCACCATTTGGTAAAGGTAACCGGTGCACTTATATTAAGTGCATAGGATAATTGCTCGGCAAGGTTAGCATTTGTCTGATATAAGGCGCTTTTTTCCGGATCAGGCAGCAGAACCTGCGTCATCACATCGGTAGTTTTGGTATAGCTTAATGAGGCATTGTATTTTTTAAAGAGCGTATAAGACAATTCAAACGTATTGGTGTATTCGGGGTTCAGGAAAGGATTACCCTGATTGTAGGTGTAACGATCGAGGAAGTACTCAAAGGGATTCAGATCGCTATAGGCAGGGCGGGTAATTCGCCGGCTGTAGGTAAGGCCCAGGGAGTTGTTCTCATTTATGGTATGATTGACCGCCGCACTGGGGAAGAAATCGAGATAGTCTCTCTCCACCACCTGGCTGGTTGTAATCAGGTTGCCCTTTGACTTAGTGTGTTCAGTACGAACGCCTACCTGGATATTGGTATTTTTAAACTCTTTTCTAAGGTTTACGTATCCTGCTCTGACGCTCTCATTGTAAACAAAATGGTTACTTCTTAAGGGATCATTTTCCCAAGCCTGGTTCTCCAGCCTGTTAGCCTGATAGTCGTTGTCAGTTTTCACCCAGCTTAGCTTAAATCCTGCTTCCAGCTTGAAAGACTTAGCGAGCGGATGAGTATAATCAGCTTTCATGGCGTATATATCAATTTCAGAAGGGGTGAGATTCCTCAATACCTCGCTTACACTTGGGCTGCCGGACGAATAGGCGTATACATTGTCGTACAACATCCTGCTTTTGCTGTTGTTATTTGCATGATCCAGGTCGATGGTCAGTTCCCTCCCGGCGGTGTCCAGCACCGATTTGAAGTTGAGGTTATAGCTCAGATTGTTATAGTTGGATTTGGAGTCATTCTGAGACAAAAGTGATGAATCAAGGCTTCCCTGCATAGAGCGAATGAGGGTACCGTTGCGGTGTGCCTCACTCCACTGATTGATATAACCAGTCATCAGTGCGCCTACTGTGTTATTTTTGTTTAGAAACACGTCTGCCCCGACTTTGAAGTTGTTATTATACCAGAAACGCTCTGAGTTAGCCGTTTGATTAAAGATGGCACTCGACGCCTGGCCCGCATTGACGCGGTCAATCGTCATATTATGCTCACCCTTATTGTTATTATAGTTGTAATTTCCGAAAATATTCAGCTTCTCATTGCGGTTGTTCAGCGTGATACCGGTGTTTGATTTACGTTTGCTGGAATACCCGGCGCCTAGCGTGAAGGTTCCATTGGTACCGTAGCTTTTGTTCTTTTTCAGCTTGATATTGATGATTCCGGATTTTCCTTCAGCCTCGTAGCGGGCAGAGGGGTTGTTGATGATCTCGATCGATTCAATTTCATTGCTTTGCATGTTGCGAAGCATGTTAGCCAGATCAGCGCTGCTGAGATAGGTGGGTTTACCATCTATCATGATCAATACGCCCTGGCGGCCCTTAAGGGCGACATTATCGTCTTTATCAAGACTGACCCCCGGCGCCCGCTGCAAAACTTCGAGAGCGGTTGAGCCGGCTGAAACACTGCTATTCTCGACATTGAGGATAAGCTTATCGCCTTTACGTTCAATAGCAGGCTTCTGGACAGTTACGTTGACTTCCTGCAATTGTTTAGTATCAGGAGATAGCGTTACCGGCTTAATGTGCTGTACAGGTTGCTTTTCGTCGATCTTCAGCTTTTCACTCAGATATTTGCTATGTCCTATCTGATTGACGGCTACCTGATATTCAGAACCGGGAATATTTTTAAAGCTAAACTTGCCTTTTTCGTCGGTCATGACCGTTTTTACCGATACCGAGTCGGCTATACGTATAAGCGAGACGGTGGCATAATCAACGGGTTTTTGATTTCCGTCTTTCACTAATCCATTGATTTCACTTCCCGGAATGGAAGTCTGCGCCGCCAGCGTTCCGGAAAGGGCTAATAACAACGCGGAGAGGAGGGATTTGAGAGGTTTCATAGGGTCTTCTTTGTTCTAAACTTTAGTCAAAACTATCCCATGAAATACCTCCGGCAAAGAACCAATAGGTGTACAAAAGAAACTATTCGGTAAAGGGCTGATTTTTGTCGGTAAAAGGCGCTATCCTGGCTAGCCTGACAGCGAGCAGGTAACACAAGTAGGTCAGCGGGGGAGCAAACACAACGTCAACCGTATAGTGAACATGCTGCACCATGACGAGCAAACCCATGAGGATTGTGGAAACCAGGGCAAGTGCTTTGTCGGATCTTTTTGTAAGAAAAAGAAAGAAAAGAAACTGAGTTGCCGTGTGCCCGGAGTAGAACAGGTCTTTCGTCACATAGGTCTCACCGTAAAACATATCCGTTATTGGATCCCAGATGTCGATCAGACCTGCTGGAGGATTAAGCGGAACAAGCGAAATGGATATAAACCGCGAGACGTTGAGGACTATAATTCCATAAAGCAAGGCTAAAAAAACACGCGGCACCCTGATCACTTTTGACAGCGTAAACAGTGCCATTCCCCAGGTAATCATAAAAATTGGGATCGAAACATCCACGGAGGGAATGATCTGGAGCAGCATATCTTCATATACCTGTCCTTCCCTCTTTTCGATGTACTGATAAAATAAGGGGAAAATCGGTGTCAGGCAAAGCAGTATGCCTATCGCTACGAGCAGTCGCTGCCTGAACAGCGGGCTTTGCCAGGCCAGTGCCCATTGCCCTGATAACGACAGGTTCTCTTCTTTGACATTGTTACGGATCATTATCGTGATAAGGTTCTCGTTGTGAAAGGGGGCAAATTTACAATAATGAACCGGGATATTCTAAAACCTGGTATAAATAGCCAGCTGGACTACGTTGTTTATGACGCTTCGGTGTTTTCCCTTGCTCGCCTGATTCAGATAACCTGCCTCCAGGTCGATCGAAGGGTTAAACCTATAACCGACAGCTGCATACGCCCGGTTTTGGTCAAATAAATAACCGTTAAGCTGGTCTCTATTTTGAAGATGTAGAAACACCTCGTTTTGCAATGCAACAAACGCTCCCCTGGAAAATGGAGCGCCTTGCGGATTTTTCAGGGGTACTTGTGCCCTCAGGAAGTACCTGAGCCGCTGTGAAAAGATATCCTCTCCGAGCTGGCCGATAAATCGCTGCTCCAGACGGAAACGATGTGTCAGACCCGCACGGCTTACCTTTTGGCTGTAAATAAACTGCTGCCATATACGATGTTCAGTCAGATTGGCATCAGAGATGCCATCGAGCTTTTGGTAGGTTCGTATAAGCGCATAACCGGCCGTAGCATTTTTGGTTTCATCGAAGAACCAGGTAATGCCCGGTCTGATCAGGACATTCTTAAGCGACTCCAGATCATCAGAAGTCCTCAGCTGACCGTCAAAATGAACACCCACCTTATCAGACACTTTGTAGGAGTTAAACCAGGCAGCCCAGCCGGCGTTCTCACGAAGTTGGGCCTGGGAAACCAGGGGAAGCATAAAAATTACAAGAGCAAAAGTTATCAGTCTCCAATTCATCCGGTGAAAATAGATATTTCATGTTTTATCCTCTATTTTAGGGCAGTATTTCTAAGTAAAAATCATGTTAGTATGAACGAAGCATTTCTAATACCGGTATTTTATATGGGGGAGGAACTTGAATATGAAGGCCGCCTACGTATAATGGGCTACCTCCATAAGATAGAAATCAACATAGATGGTGTATCCGTACTCTTTGAACCTGATGAGGAACGCAATTACCGGGCACTTGTAAGTTATGAGCAGATGGACCAGAGTAAACGGCTTAGCGCAGGCCTTCTGGAAGCAATTGCGACGCAGCTGAACGCCCTGTTAAGTAAATAACAGGCAAAAATCAGTACGATTGAACGAATCCCCGCAGCTTCTTGTTGTCAGATTCTTCCCGGGGAGGAGTGAACATGGATTTATAGAAGCTCTTGAGGAAGAGAAGCGGACCGTTTGTAGCTTTAAATTCCTCACTTTTTAAAATATGACTGTCGAGTTGAAAAAACTCTTTCAACCTCAGGTCTTTATCAAGATCCAGAATTTCGAACCCCAGATTCCAGACCCTGAATTCGCGCCTTTTAATCGACTGCTCTTTCAATACAACGATCTGGTGATGCCGGCGATCCTCTTTTATCTTTGAAAATACTCTCTGGACCATGAATCTGGAACCTTCCAAAATTTGCATAAAGCGACCTTCGGTGTGTTTGATGGAGCGTCCCTCGACATATACCAGCATTCCGGTAAGATCGTTTTCTTTGTTGAACCTGGCCGACTGCTTTGACAGTAACTTCAGATCCTCCGGTTTCATGAGGTTCGTACATGTACTGAAATAGATGAGTGAGTATAACATAAATGCGGCAGTATTTTCGGCGAAATAAAACTAAGGCAATTTATTTGTGATGCTCTTCACAATTTAAGTGCAAATAAACCGCTGCTTTGTAAAGTTTTATTTCACTGCCAGAAATACCCTTTGCAGGTGCCTGGGCGCACTATTTATGATTTACCGAATCGCTTTCACTGATTGTCCGTCAATCACCACATCCCCTATCACGGCCCGCCCATTCCTGACATAGATCTTAGCATAGGTAATGCCCCTTGGATTGCGTAAGGTTTCAAAAAACATCTTTTCGGCCTTTACAGCCTTGTTTTCCTCCATATAGAAGCGGGTAAACGGATATTCTATTCGCAACGTATTGTTGTGTCCACCGTCAGGTTGAACTGTAGCCTCTACGTAGTCTGACTCATTAGCAGGTCGGCTGGCCGTTATGCGTTCAATGGCAGCGTAACCCTGTAAATCGGTATGAAGCAGGACATAGACCTTTGTATTTCTCATCCATTCATTCACATTTTTGACTTTTACACTATCTGCTTCGTATCGGAGCGTGATATATTTTCCACGGAACGGATCATTTGGATCCCGGGGCGCAACTTTAAAACGAAAAGCCTTTCCTTTTGACACAACGGCCTCCTGGTCGGCGGCCATCTTCAGCGGAAGATACAATTGAGCCAGACATAGCAGTATAAAAGCCAGAATAGCCCACCTTTTTATATTCTTTTTTTGAGCATCCATGTGTTTAAAATAAATATTGCGACACCAACTGCTATAAATAGTATACCCCTGAGTACAAAACTGAGATCGGTATCAAAGAACCTGCATGTTGTAAGCGCCGTTATGATCAGTAAGCCGTAATTAAGTATGCCTAAATGGTTCAAACGGACACCCTCCCTTATAGTCATCATACCAATGAACAAGATCATGATGTTCATTAAGATCATGGATACCATGGAATACATCCCTATCAAAAAAATAACAATGAAGGCCAGAAATGCAAAATCAAGAGGTTTTATGCGTTGCTTGTGTATGCTTTTTGATCTGTACAAAAGCAGAATAGCCGAACAGGAAAGGATAAGTACAGCCAGGAGCTCTTGACTAAGGAATAAGGAAGAGGTGTTAAAATTTGCTGCGGGCAACTTTTTCCAGAACCATTCAAAGCTGAGCGATAACAGCAGTGAGACCGTACCAAGAGCTCCCGTTATCAGGTAGCCGTTGTTACGGCGACTCGTGGAAAGGAAATACGGTGATTGTCCGCTTAGATAGAAGATACCGAATAAGCACATATATGCGATATACATCAGCTCGGGAAACCCCGCCGATAATGTTCCTAAAACAGCTGTCAGAGAAAGTGGGATCGCCCAGTTGTGAAATATGGTAAAATTGCTATCGGGGCGCCTTTTTTGCAGATAGTAATAATGTGGCAGCACCATGACCAGCAGTATCCAATACCATAGACTGCAATCTGAGGTAGCCGACCAGTAACCGGTGTCGGCAGCGTAGTACGTGATTCCGGCAAGATACAATAGTGAAACCACCGAAGAATTCATCAGATATATAACAGGAAGACAAAAGACCATCCAGGTAAGAACAAATTCTCCCAGGTCGCCCGGGATATGGTAAATCTGACTGACCAGGGCGATACAGGCTCCGAAGGAGAAGAAGAGGAACGTTGCGCTTCCTTCTCTCCACGCGATACTGCAGGTAGGCATTCGAACGAGTGTATAGATACACAAAGACTGAGCAGCTACGAGAGGCAGGAAAGCGAAGGTCACCTTCAGGCCCTTAGATAGTTCATCCCAATTGTGCGCTATAATCAGGATGATGCCGAGGCCTATGAGTAAGGATGCAAAAATGGCGAAGACCGTAACGAGGGTAAAACCCGGGCTCTTTTTTTTGTCGCGGTAATACGCTCTGATCTTTTCTGCAGTTTCCTCCGTAATGACATTAGCCTGCAAAAGTTGCTTGAGTTCGTTATTGTTCATGTCCGGTTTCTTGTTTCCCTACATTAATTGCTTGATACTTGTGTGGCATCCTGGGGAAGTATATGATCTTCATATTATCACTATAGTCTCAAGCCTACAACTTGTGGCGTTCTGATGTAAAAACGAAAGCTGGCTTGAGGTGCTTATCTGCAAAGGTAAAAAACGTAATCCGGTTGCTTCCATTGGTTAATAGGTCGACTATTACAAAGCCTTGTTCAGACTGTGAGTAAAGCGATTTTTCGCCCTTTTTGGCGTGCGACTGCTTTGCTCCCGCACCACTAACGATCTGTAGTTTTTCTTCATCAATTAATTGTAGCCCGTGATCATGTCCGGATACATAAATAACATTTGGAAATCCACTGAAGACATCATTTACCGCTCTTATCAGTTTTTTGTACGCCGGGTGTTTGTTATCTTCCGGATTGAGGAAGAGCGTACTTCGGAGAAGTGGATACAAGGACCCTATAACCGGAAGCGGGACCCAGAGTTTTTTATTTACTGCGGTTAAGGGAAAGATATGGTCTTTCCATGAATAGTTCCCCCCATGAACACCGTATGTCCACATAGGATGATGACCTGCCAGAAAAACCATCTTCTCACGGTTCTTGTCGCGAAGCACTTTCATACGATCAATAACTTCTTGTTCATCATCGCAAGCGCAATCGCCATCTTCGTTTTTTTTATCATGGGGAAAAAGCCACCATTCGCTATCATAGGCGATCATGACGGCGTCATCTGTGAGCGGTATCTCTACAGGATCGGGACAGCCGTTAGCTGGAACCAGCTTCAGCAGGGAATCCTGATTCGATTCGAGAAAACTCCACTGGGCCTTTATCTTTGCGAGCCCCTTTTTTCCCATCCTATCCCAGTCATGATTACCGGGAATAAAATATACAGGAGCGCCCTTTTCCCGCATAGGGATGTACTGCGCGCGCAGAATATCCCGGGTTGAAACTTCATCTGAGCTTCCCTCAAGACCAACACCCCTGGGATAAACATTGTCACCCAGATACATGACGGTGGTTTTGCCCTTTAGAACCATTTCAGATGCGTATGGAATGATTTCTTCCTGTTTATGGTTTATTTCACCGGCGTCGCCTATAAAGATCATTCTATGGCGGATGGAATCTTGTGCTCCACTTAGCTTAACCAGCAGGAGAATCAGTACCAGGGTTATTGTAGTCTTTCTCATCAGATGCGAATTTGGGGCTATACACAATTACCGCTTACAAGCGAATTTGGGCATATTTCCCCGCTGTTATTGCTTAGCACCACTGAAAGTATCATGGAGTGGGTGGAGATCAGGGTATGGTGTTCCATTTTATAAGTATCGAAATTAAATACCAGAGTTACAAGAGGCTAGATTTGGGAGGAACCGTGCATCAATAATGTACTTCAGCTGGAGTGCACCTAACTGGAGAACGCTGATTTCTTTCTTATGTTTGGGTTTGGCGGGTAAACAGAACCTTAATATCTTTGCTGTTTCAACGATGATGGCTCGGCCTTGCTACCCTGAGTTATTTTCTACTCATTAACTAATATCTGAGGATGAAGCCTTATCTACGTCTCTTCGACTTTTCACAAAAGGTTGACTATAAAATTGAAATTCTTGCAGGACTCACTGTTGCGATGACTATGATTCCTGAATCACTCTCTTTCGCTATTCTTGCCGGCTTTCCGCCCTTAAGCGGTTTGTATGCTGCCTTCATCATGGGATTAGTAGCCTCTGTGTTTGGCGGCCGCCCGGGTCTGATCTCAGGAGGAGCGGGAGCGACGGTTATTGTGCTGATCGCACTGATGCAGTCGCATGGTATTGAGTATGTATTTGCCGCGGTGGCACTTGCCGGAGTACTGCAAATAATGGTGGGACTTTTTAAGCTGGGTAAGTTTATACGGCTGGTACCACAACCAGTGATGTTTGGATTCGTAAACGGGCTTGCTATTGTGATATTCATGGCTCAGCTGGAACAGTTCCAGACCGTTACGAACGGAGAAGCAACCTGGCTAACGGGCTACCCTTTGTATATCATGGCGGGACTCGTCACGCTGACTATAGCGATAGTTTTTCTGTGGCCCAGACTGTCTAAGACTATCCCTCCTTCCTTAGTAGCGATCATCATTGTGTCCCTTCTTGTCTTCGCACTTCATATTGAGACAAAGACGGTGAAGGATATTGCTTCGGTTAGTGGTGGATTCCCGCCTTTCCATATTCCTTCCATCCCCGTATCCTGGGATACATTCCAAATCATATTTCCCTATGCGCTGATCATGGCCGGGGTCGGCCTGACAGAAGGACTACTAACGCTGAACCTGGTAGACGAAATTACAGGCACTAAGGGAAGTGGAAACAGGGAATGTGTAGCCCAGGGAAGTGCGAATATTCTGAACGGCTTCTTTACGGGAATGGGAGGCTGTCCGATGATCGCCCAAACGTTGGTAAACCTGTCGGCGGGAGCACGTGCGAGGCTGTCAGGAATCGTTGCTGCTTTAACTATTCTGATTATTATTCTGGTGGGAGCGCCGGTTATAGAGCGGGTACCGATGGCCGCCCTCACAGGGGTGATGATTATGGTGGCAATCGGTACTTTTGAGTGGACAAGCTTCAAGATCATTAATAAAATGCCCCGGCAGGACGTCTTTGTAATGGCCCTGGTAGCTGTTGTAACGGTGTGGCTTCATAATCTTGCACTTGCTGTATTGATTGGTGTGATCATTTCAGCACTGGTTTTCGCCTGGGACAGTGCCATCCGTATCCGGGCAAGGAAATATATGGACGAAAATGGTGTCAAACATTATGAGATATATGGCCCCCTTTTCTTCGGATCGGCGACAACCTTTACCGAGAAGTTCGATGTGTTGAACGACCCGGATGAGGTTATTATTGATTTCAAAGACAGCCGTGTGGCAGATATGTCGGGGATTGAGGCGCTTAATAAGCTAACGGAACGCTATCAGAAAGTGAACAAAAAGCTACATCTTATGCATCTTAGTGAAGACTGCCGCCAGCTTCTGAAAAATGCCGAGGGCGTCATCGTCGTTAACATTGTGGAAGATCCAACCTATCATGTAGCGGCAGATAGGTAGACGCACCATTTTCAAACGCCTGTGAAGCGGTCATCTTGCGGCTGCGTGAAGATGGGAATGGCTAATCTTTGCAATATCAAGATATTGCGCGAGGTTGACCTTCGCTGCAAAAAACTCTGCGCCTGAACGTGTAAAATGGCGTGTATCCTGACTTATAAACTCGCAGTTTTGAGTAAACACCGGCACTTTGTTGTTCTTATCCATGACGTAGGAGAGTAAATCTATATACCTATCCCCCCACTCCTCTTTCAGTTCCTGATTTTCATTCAGCGCATAGTCGCTTACGTTTGCTCTAAGGTCACAGTTATTCTGATTTCTCTTCTGGTTATAGAGGAGCCCGTTGTTCGGTCCGAAATTCTTCGTTCCAACTATCCAAAGCTTTTTCTCATCTATCTTGAACTGTCTGGCAACGGGTAGATAATCAGCTTTATAGCAAGGCGAAAAGAAAATAACATCTGCCATATCAAGCTTGTTCTGCAAGTTTTTTGTTTCAAAAGAATACTCGCTGTAAGAGATATTGATTTGATCGCTGAATGCTGATTCAAGCAATACGTTTGCCCAGTCGCGTGCGAAGCTGTTCCCTATAAGGAGCACGTTGATTTTCTCCGATGCCGTGAAGTCGTCTGTTAACTCTCTGATCCTTGAGTTATATTTGGCATGCATCCCCCTTTCCACGCGTTGGGCCGAAATCTCCAACTCTGGTATGTCTCTTATTACTCCGGCTTTCAGGTAGATATAAAAGGAGGCTGCATTTAGACCCAGGAACAAGAACGAACATATTACAACAAGCTTTCTGGTAGATATATTGTGAGGCTTCCGAAAGTAGTCTTCAACGAAATGATAGGACAGTACTGCTACAATGAGCATAACTACACCCAACATTAATGAGGAGTACAGGGTGAAGTCCTGGGATATCGAATAGCGGTAGAATGCCAGAATCACCTGATGCCACATATAGAGGCTGAAGCTGATGGTTCCGATGTATACTGCGATGCGGCTCTCAAGAAATTCATTTATTTTAAAGCTGGATTTATTATATACGATGAGGAGGACGGTTGATATCACAGTAATGATTGTTTCCAGTTCGCCAGGCAGTCCAAAATCAAGAAACAGGAACACGATCAGAACAAAGAAGGCCGTACTTGATATGTAGACATTGCTTTTAATCTCACGTACCTTTAATGCCGCAAGCCCTCCGATAGAGATCTCGAAAAATCGCATCGGGAGCATGTAAAATTTGACAGATTCATCCGTATAGAAAATGTAGGTCAGCGCTGACGCTATGGTTGCTGCCATGATAATGGCGAATATCTTATTGTTCTTCTTGCTTGAGAACAGAAAAAGGAATGGGATAACAATATAGAACTGCTCTTCCACTCCAAGGCTCCATGTATGCATCAGCGGCTTATATTCATTCATAACGTCCCAATAATTGCGCACGGTTAGGAGTTGCAGCACATTGTTACTGAAAAAATTAGTGGCAATGATCGACTGGCTTAGATTTTCGAGGTCGTCGGGAAGCATGAAATATATTCCTAAGGTTAATGCGACGAGAGCTGTTACCAATACCAGGGGAATAATTCTTCTGAATCTTCTGACATAAAAATCTTTGATTGAATATCTGTCGTTGATGAAATCTTTATTGATAATCCCTATAATCAGAAAGCCGCTAATAACAAAAAATACGTCAACTCCCAGGTACCCATTCGGCAGGAATCCGAGATGAAAGATAATTACGACGATGACAGCTAACGCACGAAGGCCCTGGATGTCTTTTCTAAATTGCATGGGATTATTCATGATAAGGGTGATTCTTAAGGTTAGGTACTGGTTATAATGTCGGACCGAATCAGTAAAGATATTTTCTTAATACATAACTTGGCAAGGACACCAAATAAGTATCTGATTCAGGTTGCTTAAAAGAAAATTGTTGAATGAGATCTGAGAGAGATCTTATATATAGAAAACGCTGGATCTGGATTGATCCAGCGTTTTTGTAAGTTTAGTTTTTGCTCAGGAAGTCCTGGTAAGCCAGCTTTATACCTTGGGGCAACTCGATGGTGTGTTTCCATCCGTAGCCATGAAGTTTGGATACATCCATTAGCTTTCGTGGTGTACCGTCAGGTTTACTGGTGTCGAAGGAGATTGATCCCTGGTATCCGACGATGTCTTTTACCAGCTCAGCGAGTTCTTTGATGGTGACATCTTCACCGGTTCCGATATTCACCAGCCCGGCTTCATTATAATGGAGCATCAGATAATAGCAGGCTTCTGCCAGATCATCTGCGTAAAGAAACTCCCGCATAGGTGTTCCCGTACCCCAGATTACTACCTCTTCGGCACCGCTCTGCTTGGCTTCATGGAAGCGGCGGATCAGGGCCGGCAGCACGTGTGAGTTCTGCGGGTGATAGTTGTCATTCAAGCCGTATAAGTTGGTTGGCATGACCGAGATGTAGTTACAGCCGTACTGGGCGCGGTAGGCATCACACATCTTGATACCGGCAATCTTGGCGATGGCATAGGGCTCATTGGTGTGCTCCAGCGGTCCGGTTAACAGGTATTCTTCCTTCAATGGCTGAGGGGCCATTTTGGGATAGATACAAGAGGACCCCAGGAACATAAGCTTCTTGACCCCGTTCAGGTAAGACTGGTGGATAACATTGTTCTGGATGCAGAGGTTCTCATAGAGAAAGTCTGCCCGGTAAGTGTTGTTGGCCACAATACCGCCTACTTTAGCAGCAGCCAGAAATACATATTCGGGCTTTTCGGCCTCAAAGAAGGCCGCTACGGCTGTCAGGTCGCGCAGGTCCAGTTCAGAGGAACTGCGGGTGATGATATTGCTGTAACCCTCCGCCTGCAATTTGCGCAGGATGGCAGAGCCGACCATTCCCTTATGGCCGGCTACATATATTTTGTTCGTCTTTTCCAATATGAGGTATTATTCGTATTGATTTTTAACGGCATAGCCCAGTTCCTTCAGCGTCTTTTCTTTACGGAAGAGCTCCACATCTGCACTCATCATGTCTTTTACCAAAGCCGGAAGATCATACTTAGGTGTCCAGCCCAGCTTGGTCTTGGATTTGGTAGGATCTCCGATGAGCAGTTCCACCTCTGTAGGGCGGAAGTAGCGCGGATCTACAGCCACGACTTGTGTGCCTGCCTCTAGCTGGTAGTCTGCGTTAGCGCAGGATACCACATAACCTTTCTCGTCGACTCCTTCACCTTTGAATTCAATGGTGATACCTACTTCAGAGAAGGCCATCCGGATGAAATCACGAACGGTGGTGGTTACCCCGGTAGCGATAACGAAATCTTCTGCCTTTTCCTGCTGCAGGATCAGCCACATAGCCTCTACATAGTCTTTGGCATGCCCCCAGTCGCGCTTGGCATCCAGGTTGCCCAGGTACAGGCAGCTTTGCATGCCCAAAGCAATCTTGGAAACACCGCGGGTGATCTTACGGGTTACGAAGGTCTCTCCGCGCAGCGGGCTCTCATGGTTGAACAGGATACCGTTGCAGGCATACATGCCATAAGCCTCGCGGTAGTTGACGGTGATCCAGTAGGCGTACATCTTGGCTACCGCATACGGTGAGCGGGGGTAGAAAGGAGTGGTTTCGGACTGTGGAACAGCCTGCACCAATCCGTAAAGCTCGGATGTAGAGGCCTGATAGATGCGGGTCTTTTCTGTTAGGCCCAGGATGCGGATAGCTTCGAGCAAACGCAGGGTTCCGATACCATCGGCATTGGCGGAATACTCAGGGGTGTCAAAGCTCACCTTGACGTGGCTCATGGCACCCAGGTTATAAATCTCGTCAGGCTGCACTTGCTGAATGATGCGGATCAGGTTGGTAGAATCGGAAAGATCGCCGTAGTGCATGATGAAACGAACGTCTTCTTCATGCGGGTCCTGGTACAGATGATCGATACGATCGGTATTGAACAGCGAACTTCTGCGTTTAATACCGTGTACCTCATATCCTTTTGATAATAATAGTTCTGCCAGGTACGCACCATCCTGACCAGTGATACCTGTTACGAGAGCCTTTTTCTTCATTGTGTTTTATTAAGTATTTAAGTTATTGTATAGAAGAGACTAACCGTACGGTAACTCCCTCTTTGTGTAATTGAGCTTCTCTTTAGCCAATAAGTATAAGAATGTGCTATTGGTAGAAAAGTATCTTTTAAAAAGTCTTTTCGGTTCCTGCATAAATCTGTAGAACCATTCCAAGCTGTTTTTCTGCATCCATTCGGGAGCACGGCTCTGCATGCCGATTAATACCGGAAGCGCTCCACCAATACCAATCATTACTCCTGGTATTTTTCCCTTCATCTCATGCATCCATCTTTCTTGCTTCGGGCAACCTAGTACTACAAAAACAATGTTAGCTCCTGATGCTATTATAGTACTGGCAACATTATTCTTCTCATTTTCAGATAAGGGTCGAAATGGAGGGGAATACGCACCTGCAATCTTAAGTGATGGGTAGATGTCAGCGAGATAGTCGGTGGTTTTATTAATCATCTGTTGAGAGCCTCCGTAGAAATAGACGGAAAGATTTTTATTATCTGCTTCTTCTAATAGTGCAGGTAACAGACTCATGCCGTCTACCCTATCTTGTCGTTGTCTATACAAAATCTTAAAACATTTTGCAAGGGGCATACCGTCCGGCGTTACTATGTCTGCGCTATTAACTACGTTTTGGAACGCTCTGGATTGATGAGCTTCTACAAGCATGTGAACATTTGCTACACATACGTATGAAGAAGTCCTATTACTGGCTAACTCAACAATACTATCTACAAACCGTGAATATTTACCCTGAGAGATGTTAATTGAAAGAATTCTTTTTTTAGGAAGCATACTTTTCTAATTGATATTGATGCCTTAGTTAGTGGATGTTTGGAATAAACTTATACTGTATTGTAGACGCAAAAGTTGTACCCTTTTTGTAAAGATATGAGAAATACTGTATAAATTGAATTGGGTCTGTGTCGCACTTTTTAAGGTAAAAGTGCTTTGGACGTATAATTTCGCTTTATTAATAGTTTTCGTAATGCTCATATCTGCATGAAGCTCCCGTAAGATATTGCTATTGATATGTGGTAAAAGTAATCAATGATTTAATAATATCACAAGTTAATGTGTATTTTTATGCAGTTTTGTGAAGTAATGCTTTATTTTAATGCTGATTTAATTGTTTTCTTGGTCCACTGAATAATGAGGATGATTTTGGTCAATCACCTATATTTCAGAATGACGATATAAATGATGAATAAATATTACTTTTATAAAGTTTCTTGATTTTTTTAGCAATATTATTTACACTGTAGAATATAATTTAATAGAAGAATAGATTTTTATGACTAAGATCAAAAAGATTTGCTGTATTGGGGCAGGTTATGTAGGGGGGCCTACGATGTCTGTTATCGCAAAAAAGTGCCCTGAGATTCAGGTTACGGTTGTTGATTTGAATGAAGCGCGGATCGCCGCCTGGAATGATGAGGATGTGAATAATATCCCCATTTACGAACCAGGTTTGAGTGATGTCGTTGCGGAAGCAAGAGGACGCAATCTGTTCTTTTCTACAGATGTGGAAAAAGCGATCGATGAAGCGGACATGGTCTTTATTTCTGTCAATACCCCTACGAAGACTTACGGAGCAGGGAAAGGGCAGGCAGCAGATCTGAAATGGATCGAACTATGTGCACGTCAGATTGCGCAGGTTGCCAAGAGTGACAAGATCATTGTGGAGAAATCGACCCTTCCGGTAAGAACGGCTGAAGCGCTGAAAGATATTTTGAACAATACGGGTAATGGTGTTAAGTTCCAGATCCTGTCGAATCCTGAGTTCCTTGCTGAGGGTACGGCTATGGAAGATCTGGACGCGCCGGATCGTGTACTGATTGGTGGGGATAGTACGCCGGAAGGTCAGGAAGCGGTTCAGGCGTTAGTGGATGTATATGCGAATTGGGTTCCGAGAGAACGTATCCTAACGACCAATGTATGGTCTTCTGAGTTGTCTAAATTAACGGCTAACGCGTTTCTTGCGCAGCGCGTTTCCTCTATTAATTCTTTATCGGAACTGTGTGAGCGTACAGAGGCGGATATTACGGAGGTGGCGAGAGCGATTGGTACGGATAGCCGCATAGGCCCTAAGTTCCTGAAGGCTTCTGTAGGTTTTGGTGGTTCTTGTTTTCAGAAGGATATTTTGAACCTGGTATACATCGCGCGCAGCTACGGTTTGCAGGAGGTTGCGGATTATTGGGAGCAGGTGATCATCATGAACGACCACCAGAAAAGACGTTTCGCGAATAAGATCATTCAGACTTCCTATAATACGGTTAACGGAAAGAAGATCACTTTCCTGGGCTGGGCATTTAAAAAGGATACCAATGATACCAGGGAGTCGGCCGCGATCTATGTTGCGGATCATCTGCTGAATGAGCAGGCCCAGGTTGCGGTATATGATCCGAAAGTTGGCGAGAATCAGGTATATGGTGATTTGAATTACCTGCGGACGCGTGATGCGGAAGAAAACAAAGCCGGAACGACGGTTTATACCGATCCTTATGAAGCTTGCAAAGGCGCCCATGCGATTGCTGTGCTGACGGAGTGGGATGAGTTCAAGGATTACGACTGGCAGCGGATTTACGACAACATGTTGAAGCCTGCCAATGTATTTGATGGCAGAAACCTGCTTGACTCGAAAAAGCTACGTGCAATTGGTTTTAATGTAAAGACTATCGGCTCTTCTTTATAATTACTTAATGTAAGTTTAATATCAAATTTATTAGTTTGATATTAAACTTACATTTTTAAAAACTATTTCTTGCGTTATTTGTAATGTTTGTATATCTTTATGAAAACAATACGAATATGAGCGCAATAACAGGTTTTACCCAGGATCAGAAAGTAAGATTAGGGCACCACAGTGCTCCTCTTCATTCTTGCCCCAAATGTCGGTCTTATACAGATGTACGGGTAGAGAATGCTAAAATCATCGACAGGTACTTTTTTTGGTTATCGCTGAAGAAGTATCATTGTACTGATTGCCATCACCAGTTTTATATCACTGCCAGGTAATCAGCGTTAAAGAAGCCCTGCCATGGGGGCAGGACTATCATCGCTTTGCTTGTAAAATCTTTCTTCACGAAGAACCGCTTGTGAAGAATTTCTTATTGCATTTCGGACACCAGTATCTTTTCACCTTCACCCAGGGAAGCATCGCTTTTATAATGCCCGGTCTGGGTATGCGATAGTTCGTCTCTAACTTACATGTAGGGCATTGGGGTAATTGGAGCAGGGGACGTTCGGAGAATTGTTGTGCGTTCATTGAGATCAAATTTACTATGCAATCTTCCTTCTTTTGCCATTTATGCATCGTCTATGTGTGCCGGATTGTGAAATTTGAAACATAAAAACGTGAAGTTTCGTAAAGTGCAGTATCTTTAAAGCACTACACCGTACTTTTTCTTTCGTTTATGCTCTATGTTAATAACTGGGTTTTGGCAGCCGCTCTTTTTCTTGTCAGTATTGTCTCTTTCGTACTACTGTTTAAGGAAAGTAATGGATTTGTACCCCGAAAGTTACTGGGCATTGCATTTATAGCGCTTGTTTGGTATGGGCTAACCTACCTGATCCTCAATACGGGAAAGCTGATTGAATATCCTTTTATTTACCGCATCGGCTGCCCTCTTTATTATTTGGTTCCTCCTTGTTTTTATCTCTATATCCGTTCTTCTTTGCACGGAACGGACCGGTACAGGAACCGGGATCTTCTGCATTTTATACCCATTGTTCTTGCTTTAATTGATATAAGCGGTTATTACTTCGGAATGAGTGCCGAAGCGAAGATGGCGGAGATTGTCCGTGTACAGAAATCGCCAATTCTGGTATTCGATACAGGCGCGGGCTTCCTGTCGGCTATTTCTCATTTCTATTTTCGCAGTATACAGAGCATCATTTACCTGTTTTTCCAATGGCGTCTTATTATTTACGCCAGAAAGCACTTCTCTGCCGGGATCAACTGGAAGTGGATTTTGATGCTGAGCCTCTTTGAGACGTTCATGTATGCGGGTAACCTGGCGATGACGGTGTTCGGCGTGTTTCGGGAAGAGATGACCCTGGTTCCGGTGCTGGCCCGCTCTTTCCAGTTTACCATTGTGCTGATGATGATCTCCCTGGTGGTGATCAGCTACTATATGCTGTTCAGGCCTGAGCTGCTCTACGGTACTGGTTTTCAGACATCGAAAGAGACGGAATCGGCTTCCTTGCCTGAGTCTCCATCAGAGCCGCAGGTTGTTGTGCAGCCTAAAACCGAATATTGTGAGAAGCTGGAAGCGTATCTGGCGGAGCAAAAGCCTTTTTTAAGGAAGCGCCTGACTTTAAGTGACCTCTCTGCGGAACTGGACCTCCCTTCTTATATTCTGTCGGGATTGCTCAATAATCACTACAGGCAAAATTTTAACGACTTTATCAATGATTACCGCATAGCATATGTAAAGGAGCGTATGAGGTCCGGATCTGAATGGAAGAGCTTGTCTATGGAGGGTCTTGCCCTGGAAAGCGGGTTCTCCTCCCGAACGGCTTTCTATACGGCGTTTAAGAAACGGATGAATATGAGTCCGGGTGCCTATGCCGCAAGTCTGGAAGGTAAATAGATACACTGGATCAGATTGTTCTATTTTTTTAGGTTCTGCATGTAGGTAATTTTTCTCTTTTCGGTATCCTGTGTGTAAGACCACTTATAATGAGAAAAGTATTACCCCTGGCTTTTATTGTCCTTTCCGTCTTTTTCTGTTCTGCTCATGCGGCTACTTTCGACCTGGTCACTCCATCAACCAAGGTCATGATTGTCTATGCGAATGATGATAAAAAGCTGAATTCCATTGTAGCTAACCTGCTCGCACAAGATATTGAAAGGGTATCCGGCTATTTGCCAAGGGTATCAACCGATATTTCAGGTGCTTCCGGTAATGTCATCGTTATCGGTACGATAGGCTCTGCGTTGATTAAGGGAATCAGCGGGAAATACTCCGGGGACCTCAATGGCCGGTGGGAAACCTATACCTACAGCGTGGTGAAGAAGCTGAATAAAAAGATAGATCATGCGTTGGTGATTGCGGGAAGCGATATCCGTGGCACGGCCTACGGGGTATTCGGGATTTCGGAAAAGATCGGCGTGTCTCCCTGGTATTGGTGGGCGGATGTGGCACCTGTCAGGAAGGCGTCATTATCGATCCATATAGATAATTTTACGTCTGAAGCGCCTGGTGTGCAGTACCGGGGGATATTTATCAATGACGAGGACTGGGGTTTACAACCCTGGGCAGCTAAAACTTTTGAACCGGAAACGAATGATATCGGACCGAAAACATACGATAAGGTTTTTGAACTGCTTTTGCGTCTGAAAGCGAACCTGATCTGGCCGGCTATGCATCCGAGCACGAAAGCGTTCTATCATTATCCGGGTAACAAGCAGGTGGCTGCGGATTATGAAATTGTTGTGGGCTCTTCGCACGCGGAGCCGATGCTAAGGAATAATGTGGATGAGTGGGACAAGAAACGTGGTGATTTTAACTATGTCACCAATAAGGCGGAGGTGCTGAATTATTGGGAATCGCGCGTTAAGGAAAGCGCTGTGAATAATGTGATGTTTACCCTGGGCATGCGGGGTATCCACGATGGCAAGATGGAGGGGGTGAAGACGACGAAAGAGGCAGTGCCCCTGATTGAAACGATACTGAAAGATCAGCGAAACCTGATCGGGGAACATGTTAACCGGGATCTTACAAAGGTTCCTCAGGCTTTGACTGTTTATAAGGAGGTGCTGGATATCTACGAGGAAGGACTTAAGGTTCCGGAGGATATTACATTGATCTGGCCGGATGATAACTACGGCTACATCCACCGGCTGGCTAATGAGGAGGAGAGCTCGCGAAGCGGTGGTACGGGTGTATATTATCATGCTTCGTATTGGGGAAGGCCTCATGATTATTTGTGGCTGAGTTCTACGCATCCGGCCCTGATAAGAACGGAAATGACCAAGGCCTATGAGATGAACGCCCGCAAGGTATGGGTTTTGAACGTGGGCGATATTAAGCCGCTGGAATATAATATCGAGTTATTCCTGGATATGGCTTATGATATTAAGCCGTTTACTTCGTCGGATTATTCCAGGAAACATCTTCAGGAGTGGGCCTCGGCTGTTTTCGGTCAGGATAATGCTCCTGCTATTTCGGATGTTTTATGGGAATACTATCAATTGGCATTTGAACGCCGTCCGGAGTTTATGGGTTGGAGCGGTGTTGAGCCAGTTACTCCGGTCGGTTTTACTGAATATCATCATACTCGCTACGGGGACGAGGCGCAAAACCGGATTGACCGGTATGATCGGCTGCAGAAGGCTGCGGCTGCCATAGCCCCGAATATTCCTCCGTTTAAAAGGGATGCTTTCTATCAGTTGGTCTTGTATCCGGTGACGGGTGCTTCTCTGATGAACAAAAAATACCTGTACCGGGATAAAGCGGCCCTCTACGCGAAGGAGGGGAGACTTTCGGCTCGGTACTATTATAAGCTTGCGAACAGCAGTCATGATGAGATTGTGAAAGAAACCCGGTATTATAATGAAACGCTTGCTAAAGGCAAGTGGAACGGCATGATGTCTATGAAGCCAAGGGATCTGCCGGTTTTCAGTCCCCCGGAACTTGATCTGGCTGTGGCCGATGTCGCGCCATTATTTGCTGTAAGTCCGGAAGGTGCCGATATATCGGCATCTCCTTCTGCGGGTGTTAACCAGCTGTTGAGGCTGCCGGCTTATAACCGGTATAGCGGCAGCAAGTATTTTCTGGATGTTTACCTGACTAAAGAGGCTGATGTAAAGTACGAGATCCTTCCTTCTGCTGATTGGATTAAACTGAGTAACAAGGAAGGGATGCTGAGTTCCGCGGACGGGCATAGTCAGCATCGGATATGGGTGGAAATTGACTGGTCAAAGGTGCCTGCTGATAAAACGGTAAGCGGGACTTTGAAGGTGAAGAGCCAGGCGACGGAATATGCTGTGGAGCTTACCGTCGACAACCGGAATATCGCTGAGCTCAGGAATTTTAAAGGCTTTATCGGGAGCGACGGTTATGTGAGTATGCACGCTTCGAGCTTTACGCGGTCGCGAAACACGGGCAACAGGGCCTGGGAGCTTACGGAGGGGATAGGCTCGGAAAGGAAAATGCTGGAATCACGGCCATTTACTGCTACGGTGGATACCAGCCGGGCTGCTATTCTTCGAAATCCGTTGGTGGAATATGAGTTTTACAGTTTCAGCACGTCGCCGGCTTCGGTATATGTTTATACACTTCCTACATTTCCCTTAAATAATCATTATGAGGTAAGGTATGCGGTGCAGGTAGATGACGGGCCTCTTGAGGTAATCAATTTTAAAACGGTTGGAAGAACGGATGAATGGAAGCGGAATGTGCTTACCAACCAGGCGGTGAAATCTGTCCATATTCCGGAATTGAAATCAGGAAAACATAAGCTGACTATTTATATGATGGACCCGGGAGTTGTTCTGGACAAAATATTTATCAGTCTGGATCAAAAGAAGCTGCCATACAGCGACACGCAGGAAACCGTGCTCAGGTAATTTGTACTATATTTATCTTTGATATTAACCGACAGGCCTAAACCTTTATATATTGAACAGAGATGATCATATAGCAGATTGCTGGAAGCGGGTAACGCTCCATGGTGATGCTGATGCTTATAAGCAGCTGTTCTATTTATTAAACGGCAAGTTTCTGAAATTCTGCGGTCAGTACATCAGTGATAGGGAAGCGTCGGAGGAGATTGTCTCGGATGTTTTTGTGGATCTATGGCAGAACCGTGCCCGCCTGGGGCATGTGCAGAAACCCGAGGTGTATATGCTGGTCAGCATTAAAAACAAGGCGTTAAGGCAATGGCGGAAAAACTCTTCTATGCAGCTGGTGCCTATTAACGAAGACCTTGATGTGTTCGTGGATGTTTATCGCCCTGACGAAGACCTGGAGAAGAAGGAGCTTATTGCCCTTCTGGACAAGGCTATCGCCAGTCTTCCCCTGCAATGCAGGATGGCTTTCAAACTGGTGAAGGAGGACGGCATGAAATGTGCCGAAGTTGCCGAAGTGCTGAACATTTCGGTGCGGACTGTCCATGCTCAGATCTGCCGGGCGATGAAAAAGCTTAACTCTGCCCTGGCTCAATACCAGGAGGGCAGGCCAGAAACCCCCTCTAAAGCGGTCGTCAGGAATATTGCTTCGGCAGTAGCTGTCTTTTTTCTTTGTTTTTTGATGTCTGCCTGTAGGTAATTTCTCCATTACCGGTATCCTGTCTGTATACATCATATTTTTTGCATGATATCACAGGACCGGTTTTCAGAACTGTTAGCGAAAGAATTTGCGGAAACACTTAGCCCAGAAGAGGCCAGGGAGTTGCATTCTTTGCTGGAAGACGAGAAACTTAACGACAGGTACGCCCTGCTACAGCTTTATCTGCGCGACAATGTTACGGAGGGGGCGGATGATGATGCCTTGTTCGCAAAGATCCAAACGCGGATCTCGGAGCAGAACGCTTCGGAAGCAGGGCTGAAGCCGCGACAGCGAAAAGCGTTTTGATCTGCTTGCTGCTTCGCCTGTAAGTAATGAGATTTATTGCGAAAGCCATAAAAGAAAACCCACTCACATTGCTTTATGAGTGGGTTTTTCTTTATGGTTCTGAATAGCTTCCTTTCAGGACTGGCGGTTTAGTTAACGACCTTTGTCGCTCCCGGCATTTCCTGAACAACCTTCAGATCGGAGGTTTTAGGCACGCCCACTGTTTTGCTGGCGCGCTTTACTGTCCATTTTTTTGCCGCTGCATCGTACTCTCCACCGAGGAATGTAAATTGCGCAGCGGCGGGATTGGCTGCCACTTTACCTGTATTGCTGCCCTCCCTGTAAAACGGCTGGAAAACATCGCCATGGTATCTGCTGTAAAAATCATTGTCACAGATGGCGTATCCTGCTCCGCTGGCGAAAGCGTTTCCGGTACCCGCATAAAATGCTACGTCTGACGGAACGGTATTGAGGTCAACAGCTGTTGTTGCGAAGACCGCCATCCCCGCTGCGTTACCGCTGTTGGCCAGTAAATTACTTGTTTTGTCGCCAATGCCGTCGTCCCCTCCATCATTACTGTAGAGCTTACTTACTACCCAGTTGGCCTTGCTGATATCTGTAGAATTTGCTCCCGCAATGAGCTTGTATCCACCCACGTAGAAGAATGTTCCCTTTGATACCGTACCTCTTGTTATGTTGAATTTATAGGTGCGCAAACCGCCTGTGGCCCATCCGCCTGTGGGAGGACCCGTAGGAGTGGAGGCTCCGGCATTGTTGGTCGTGACAACAGCGAATGGCGTCCTTCTGAAGTCGAGATCCTGTGTAGCCATGAGCTGAATGTATTCATGGTTCGCATCGGTACCATCGGGGTCTGCAAAGTAGCCGGTGATGATGGCTGGATGAGGACCCAGGGGAACCGAAGGGTCTACCACGATACTGGTGGCAACGAAGTCAGACTTTACACGCGGCCATACCTGTGGTACGGCGGTCGTGGCCGAAGGGATGATAATACCCATGATGTTGGCTGAGTAAGGCAGGAACTCGGATTTGAAGCTGGCTGTGCTGCTTACATGCATCTCCACGTCGCCGGAGCCTTCATTGAATACTTTTACGCCCTCTATTCTTTCTACGCCTATGTTCGGTTCGAAGTTGGAGTTATAGACCACACCTAACAGTCCCTCGAAATTTTCTGGTTTAGCCAGCATGGTCAGGGCAGATACGGGCGTCAGGAACGGTGTGATACCTGTGGCGACTTTCTCTACTTGTGCGCCTGACAGGCCTGTTATCTGCAAAATACCGTTTACGCGTTTCAGAACACCGCCCTCTATCTGAATGTGTACGCTATCGCCGGGAACGTATTTCGCGGCGTCGGCGCCGATATGAATGGCTATACCGCGGAGAGAATCGATGGAAGCACTCACTTTCCTGTTATTCTGAACGAACAATAGTCCCTCTGGGAGGTTCTTGCCTGAATGATCGGAGGTTACCTGTCCAGCCAGGATATAGGCCTGCCGGGTAACTTCTCTTGTCAGGGTAACGTCGGCTCCATGGTATAGCTTTCGGAGATCCAGGTTTGACACGTAGGGACTTGGCGTACTCACGACATAATCGGAGTCGCGTTCGCAAGCGCTTAAAACCGTTAGCAAGGCAATAGGTGCGAGCAAATATTGTATAAAGATCTTTTTCATGACTGTAATGTTTCCTGTTAGGGTTTTTGCCACCAAACCAGTGTATTGATATTATCGGCTCCTTGCGCCTCTACAGCATTTTTGTAGCTGGTGGGGTTTGTCGACTGCGTTATCAGCGGGTAGTTGAGCCTGGCGGGCATTTGTCCGCCATTTACCAGACCTGGTCCTTTGGGTAATATGGGGTGGCCTGTGCGCCTGTACTCGAACCATTGCTGCAGATCCACCAGGAACATGGCGTAATATTTCTGGATATGGATCATCTCCAGCTGGCTTTTGCTGCCGAATCCGGTGGCATCTAAAGGGAGGCTCGGATCCCACAGTAACTCGGCCTCATTTATGTATCTGATGAAGTTGGGGTCATTGGGGCTGCTGATGTAGTCGGGCAGCCAGTAATGGATAGCGTCTGCGATTCCTTTATAGTAGTAGGTTTCCGGGGAACCGCTGATCCAGCCTTTTGCTGCGGCTTCTGCCTGGATGAAGGCCACCTCAGCACTGTTCATGATGATGCCGGTGGCAGGATCTGTCTGCAAGGTGAGTTTTGCGGGGTTCTCCGCGTCTGAATTAAAGTGAGACTGGATCACTATCCCGGAACCGGGGGAGTAACCGCTTGAAACACCTACCCATCCGTCGGGACCTCTGTCTATTCCCCATCGTGGTACTCCGCCAACCCCCAGAGCCGGATTGATCCTTGGATCTTCCCAGTTGACGAGTTTGCCCAGGAAGAAATCGGCAATGGGCATGTTCCTGAAATCGACCGCGCGGATGTTTACCATGAAAGGCGAGGAGTAGACCGCTGTACTGCTGTTGGTTCCGTTCCATAATATCCGGGCGGTATGACTGTTATTTTCAAAAACAGGGTAGGCGGCAGGATGGGTATCGACCATCTCTTTTATTTTAGCGATGGTGGCGGCCGCGACTTCTGCTTTACCTGCTATACGCAGCAGGAGGCGCAGGTACAGGGAGTTGCCGAACCTCCTCCATTTTGAGATGTCGCCCTGGTATACGGGATCGCTGCTGGCCACGATCGGGGTGCCTTCTTTTAGCAACTGATTTGCTTCTTCAAGCTTGGCGAACATATCGGCATAGATGTCCTTTTGCTTGTCGAATGCAGGCTGCAGGTTGTTTTCCCTGCCTGCGTTGGCTTCAGAATAAGGCACATCACCGTACGTGTCGGTCAGCAGCGAATAGACCCATGCCTGCGTTATCAGGGAAATTCCCTGGTAGGATTTGTTAAGTGATTCCGGCTGACTGGCAATTGTGTATATATCTTTCAAGTCTGTCAGGTTAACGTACCAGTTGTTCCATGTGAAGTCTGCTACGTCTCTTCGGATATCGTAACGGAATACTCTGCCTTCAGAGTCGCTGAGCTCAACGGTTACCTGCATCAGCTGGTTGTTGAAGTTCCAGTTACGCCTCATATTGGTATTGAGGATATTGACGAGAGCGGGAGCCAGTAGCTGATGGGCCTCTGATGTTCTTTGACCGATCGGATCGGTATTGATTTCGGTGAAGTCTTTTGTACAGGAGAGGGTGGACAGGCTGACAATAGCCAGCAGCATATAGGCGATGATAGGGGTATTTTTCATGATTTTCTATGATTAAAGGCCGACAGTTAAACGTACTCCGTAGGTGCGGGTGGACGGCAGCTGTCCTGTTTCAAAACCCTGAACGATATCTGACCCGGCAAGGGTACCGAATTCGGGATCGAATGCCGGCCAGGCTGACCAGATAAAGAGGTTACGACCAAACACGCCAAGCGTTGCTTTCTCAAGACCCATTTTTACGAGGAAGGACTTCTTGAATGAGTAGGTTACATTGGCTTCTCTGAATTTCAGATAATCTGTTCTGAAAACGCTGCCCTCTGCCTGTCCGCTTCCATAAATTGACTCGTAATAGGCTGCGATATCGGTGGCGATCACATCATTCTTGCGGTAGGTACCGTCGGCATTCTGAAGGACGCCGTCGCCGGTAACCCCGTTATAGCGGCCGGGAACAGTCACCATATGCTTACCCAGCGACGCCATTCTGGAGAAAGTCAGGGAATGTCCGACGGCGCCGATCTGGGCGTCGAACAGCGCGTTCATGCTGAGTTGTTTGTAGGTAAAACCTGTTCCGAGGCTGAACCGGAACTTTGGTAAGCTGTTTCCGAGGTAGATCAGGTCGGGGTTTTCAAGTGCTACGCCGGTACTGGGGTTGTAAACGATCTGACCATCAGGAGCACGAAGGTAGCCTCTGCCATACATGTCGCCCATGCTGCCGCCTACGTTTGCTACTACCTGACCGCCGCCCAGTGCGCCGGTGCGAAGTACAAGTGAGCTGTCTGCCAGTTCTTTGATTTTATTTCTGTTGGCGGTGAGCGTTCCGTATAGGTTCCAGGTAAATGATTTCGTTTTTACAGGCGTCCCGTTCACCGCCAGCTCAATACCTTTATTGTCTACCCGCCCGATATTGAGTACCTGTACGTTGTAGCCGGAGGATTTATCGACGATGCGGCTCAGGATCTGATTTTTGGTATTACCGGAATACACGGCTACATCGAAGTTCAGGCGGTTTTTAAGTAGTCTCAGATCAAGGCCTAACTCCACGGTTGTGGTGATGAGCGGCTTCAGATTGGAATTGGGAAGAACCCTGGTGTTGTATAGGGCACTGTCGGGATAAATACCATCTGCGGCCAGGAAGTAGCTGTATTCTGTCCGGTAGGGTATGGTACTGCCGCTTCCTACCTGGGCAATTGATCCTCTCAATTTAGCGAAACTGATCAGTGACGGCAGTTTCCAGTAGTCGGAGGCAATAAACGCTAAACTTGCGGAGGGATAAAAGAAACCAACATTATCCGTTCTGGTAATGGTGGCCAGTGTGCTGTTCCAGTCCTGACGGGCGGTTAGGTCGAGGTACACATAGTCTTTATAACTCAGTGAGGCGATTCCATAAACACTGTTGATATTGTATCGGGCTGTGTCTACTACGGCTACCAAGGGACTGTTGTTGTTGTCGAGACGGTACACATTCGGGATCTTCAAACCATCAGCCCTGGTCTCCAGCTTATTGTAACGGTTGGCCATCTGACTTCCGCCGACACTGGCGTTGAGCTGGAAGTCTTCGCTCAGCTTTCTATTATATCTTAACATGAAATCGGCGTTGACCTCGTAGGAGCGGATGTTGCCGACACGGAAGGATCCTTGTGCGAACTTGTTTCCTGAGGCATCCCAGGGACGCCGGGTTTCTCTTATGTCGTCATTCAGATCTACCGATCCGCGGATCATCAGGCTTAGCGACTTGCTGAAATTATAGTTTGCCGATAAGCTTCCTAACCAGCCGTTACGTCTCTGCGCATTGATGTATTGTTCTGAAATGGCGTAAGGGCTTTCCGGATTGGTGGTGGTGATGTTGAGCAGCTGCTCGTATTGCTTTCCGGGTGCCCAGTAATCTCTGTACCAATCGACGTTTACGTTGGGTTGGGCAAACATGAACCAATACATTAAGGATTGGTTACCATAACCTGTTGCGGGCAGATTGTCGCTATGCCTGTTGCTGTACTGCGCTTTTAAATTCAGGGTTAGCTTTTTCGCGATAGTTGTATTGGCATTGAGGGCTACGCTGGTTCTTTCTAATCCGGTATTAGGGACGATCCACTCGTTTTCGCCGTGATTCACTGCAAGGCGGAGACCTACGTTCTTGTAGGTGCCGTCTAAACTGGCGGAAACGGAACTCTCATATCCGGTTATAAAAAAGGCGTCGATCGGATCCTGGTAAGCGACCCATGGTGTTCTTTCAACGCCCCGGGCTTTTGTTACCGGATCGAACTGATAAAATTTGGCGTTTGGTGTGAACGCAGGTCCCCAGGTAGAACTGGTCGCGTTGGTGCTTGGACCGTCGGGACTGGTGCCGTAGGAGAAGTAGGAGTTACCGAATGTTCCGGCGCCGAATTGCTGTTGACGGTCTGGCCCGCGGTTAATATCTTCCCAGGTGTTGTTGAGGGCGATATTGATGCCCATCTTTTTTCTGAGGGTTGCGGATTTGGTGGTAATGATAATGGCACCGTTGGCGCCTCTCTGTCCGTACAGGGCGGATGCTGCCGGACCTTTTAGTACGGAAACAGTGGCAATTTCATCCGGGTTTAAATCGTTCAGCCCGCTACCGAAATCGGCTGGCATGATATCTCCTGAGGTTCCGTAAACACCACCTCCGGTGGCTGCGCTGCGCCTGGAGCTGCTGCTGGCTACGACTCCGTCGATGACGATCAGTGCTTCATTGTCGCCTGTAAGGTTGTTCTCTCCGCGAAGGATGATCTTGTTGGAGGCGGCGGGCCCGCTGTTACGGACCAGGTTCAGGCCGGCGACTTTTCCTGATAGGGCTTCCGTCCAGTTGCTGGCTATTGCATCGGTGAGGTCGCTGCTGTCGAGTTTTGTTGCTGCATACCCCAGTGAGCGTTCTTCCCGTTTGATGCCCAGGGCAGTGACGATTACTTCGTTCAGGTCGTTGGCGTCTACCTTCAGGCGAATGCTGAGATCGGTTTCATTACGGGTTACGGTTCTTTGGACGAGGGCGTAACCGATCATGTTGAATTGGAGTTGGGTGCCTGCGGGAACAGTGAGGCTGAAATTGCCGTTATTGTCCGTTCTTCCCAGAAATTTGTTGTCAGTATCCAGGATAGTGACTGCTGGCAAACCCTGATGGTCACTATCGTCGACAACCCTTCCCTTCACTACAACCTCTTGCTGCGCCTGCACCATTACAGGTGGTCGGCTGGCCAGCAACAGTCCGGGGTGAGAAATGCAGAGCAGAGCGGTGACAATACGGATTCTCAGATGTAAATTTTTGATCATTGATGTGTGCTTTAATATTCCGTTTGCCGCAAAGGTTGATTTCTAGGTTTAACCAAATGTTAAGGCTTTATTAAAGAAATACGCGTTTTTTTGAAGCTTCGGGATTTGCCGGGAATCGCGGAACCAGAACGGCGAGAAGAAAAGTTTCCCGGTGCCCGGCAAGTTCAATTTGCCCTTAGATACAGGTGCCAAAGAGAATGTGTACTGGTAACAAACGGAAAAGCTTATATTGCTGTTTAATTCTTCGACTGAAGGAAATTTACATCCGGATTTATGATATTTCGACAGGCTCGTTAAGGAAGGTCTTCGTTTGTCGGGCGATACGGATTTGTTTTAAGAATCGACAAGCTGAACTAATATGTTGTATTATTTGATCTACTGCAGCATTGCCTCTGCATTAATGACGGAAGAGGACCTGAGAGTTTTACTGAAGCAGGCTCGTACGCGGAACCGTGAGTTGGTGATCACGGGAATGCTCGTGTATGTGGAGGGTAAATATGGAATGCTGAAGCAGGGCCGCTTTATGCAGGTGCTGGAAGGCTCCAGATTTCTGATTGAAAGCCTCTTTGATAAGATCAGGCAGGACGGGCGCCATCATCAACTGGTTGTTCTGAAGAGATCAACCATCAACAAGCGCAACTTTAAGACCTGGGAGATGGGTTTTGAGAAGATTGATCTGGATAAGCATCCGGAGCTGCTGCCGTTTTTCGAAATCTGCGAGGGTGAAATAACCGAGGAGTTTATGGACTCTAACGTAGCGCTGACATTTCTGAAAAGCTTCTACGATGAACAGCAGGACAAAGACGCTTCTGCATTAATATAAAAAACATTTTTCGCCTTCGGCATGACTTGTACGGGTGTTTTCTGTAGTATAAAAATGCTGACTATATCGTGTAGATGGGTAATCAGGGCGTCGGTAAACGGGACGGAAAAAAAGGCGGAAGTTGGGATATTTGCGAGTAAAAATAATATTTCTCAATGTTAATTAGGTTGAGTACCTTTCCGCGATAATTGGGATTCACTCTATGTCATATAATACACACAAATTGCTAGAATCAAAGAAGAAGGCCATCCTGGAACAATGGATGAAGAATCAATTAGCCGATGATAGTCTGCGTGAGGATCTTATCTCCAACGAGGAATTGCGCAGCCAGTCTGAAGAGCTGATTTCTGCGTTGGTTGGTAACCTGTCGATGGCTGATTTAACTGATCTGAATTCAGACGAATGGAGCCCGGTTATTGAGATTTTAGGCGGTATTTCTATCACCAGAGCACGTCAGGGCTTTAGTCCGCGTGAAACGGGTAACTTTGTATTTACCTTGAAAGAGGCATTGCTGACTGTTCTTCAGGAAGAGCTATCCGGCAATCCACAGCTGCTGTTTGAAGAGAGCATGAAAATTAACCGGCTGATGGATAATTTGAGCGTTGTAACGTTTGAGACTTTCATCAAGGGGCGTGAAGAGGTGATCCTCCGCCAGACGGACGAGATCGCTGATATTTCCACTCCGGTGATCCGGGTTTGGGACGGGATCCTGGCATTGCCGATCATCGGTACGCTGGATAGTGCCCGTACGCAGATTGTGATGGAAAACCTGCTGCAGGAGATTGTGGAAACGGGTTCGAGTATCGCTATTCTGGATATTTCGGGTGTTCCGGCTGTAGACTCACTGGTTGCGCAGCATCTGATCAAGACCGTTAGTGCAACGAGACTGATGGGTGCGGAGTGCATCATCAGCGGGATCCGTCCGGAAATCGCGCAAACGGTTGTTCACCTGGGGATCGATCTTTCGAGCATCATCACGAAGTCTTCTTTGGCGAGCGCACTGGCTTATGCTTTCAAGAGCATGCGTCTGGAAGTCCGCAAATCAAATACTGTTCAGCGATCTACTACTTTTTAACATACTACCATGGATAAAATTCCTATTCTGAGGATGGGAGCCTTTCTGCTGGTTACGATCCAGGTTGACCTGTATGATCGTCTGGCATTGAATCTGGAATCTGATCTGATCCAGATGGTTGATAAGACGAGGGCGAGAGGTGTACTGATTGATATTTCTGCGGTTTCCATAGTGGATTCATTTATGGGTCGCATCATTGGCAATATTGCCAGCATGTCCAGAATCCTGGATGCTCAGACCGTTGTAGTGGGTATGCAACCTGCTGTCGCTATTACGCTGATCGAACTGGGATTGCCACTTAAGGGTGTGCATACTGCCCTAAATGTGGAAAAGGGTATGGAATTGCTTAAATCAATGATCGATCTTGAAGAAGAAGAAGAGGATCAAGATCTGACCGACGATGACCTTATCGCTGAGTAAAGATACGATCGAGGTTATTAAGGAATCGGATGTGGTTTTCGCGAAAAACCGCGTGAAGGAGGTCGCTGTAAAAATAAAAATGGGCCTTGTAAACCAGACACGTTTAATCACGGCAGCGAGTGAATTGTTACGTAATATGATGCGCTATGCGAATGGCGGTAAATGTACGATTGAAGTGGTGTCAAGCGGCCGGACGAATGGGATCCGCCTGACATTTACCGACAAAGGTCCGGGGATACCAGACATCGCCAAAGCGATGGAAGACGGTTTTTCTACGGGGAAGAGCCTGGGGCTGGGATTGCCGGGCACAAAAAGGCTGGTTAATGAGTTTAATATCAAAAGTACGGTGGGCGAGGGCACTACGGTGACCATAATCAAGTGGGCTAATGGTTGATGCGACACATGTTAGTTTTATAGCGAATGACAGGAGCTACTTTTCTCTGATCAAAAAGGAGATTCATCGGGCAGCGGGTGAGGCAGGTTTTAGTGAGGCAAGGATTAACCTGCTTGACCTGATCGTAGCGGAAATGACTTCCAATCTATTTAAGTACAGTGACGACGGTGAGATCCTGATGGGGATTTTCCATAACGGGGGATCGCCCTATATCGAGCTGATCAGTATTGACAACGGCCCTGGTATGGTTAATCCTTCGAAGATGGTGCTTGACGGTGTGTCGACCAGTAATACGCTGGGTCATGGTTTGGGCAGTATTAAGCGCCTTTCGGATACTTTTGAACTTTACTCGCAGATTGGCTGGGGAACGATCGTTTTGAGCAGGGTTTACAATGACCCTGGGCAGGCGAAACTTCCTATGAAAATGTTGCTGCGCCCTATTGTGGTTTCAAAGCCCGGCGAAAAGGTGAGCGGGGATGGCTTCGTGGTTAAAAAGACGGAGCGGTATATGAAGATGATGCTGGCTGACGGGTTGGGACACGGGCCGGAAGCGAACAAGGCGGTTAATGAGGCGGCGGCAGCTTTCAAGGTCTTTCCTGATTACAGCCCGACGGCAACCATCCGCTTTATTCATCAGGCTATAAAGAAAACCAGGGGAGCGGTAATCAATATTACGGCATTTGATTTCAGGAACAGGACCTGGTGTTCTACGGGGGTTGGTAATATTGCGGCCCGTATGATCGGTCCGGCCAGCTTTAAGAACCACATGTCGTATAACGGTATTGTAGGGCATAATATTCCGGGTACGATGAGCGACCAGGAATATCCTTCAGAATTGTACAACCAGATCATGCTGTGTTCTGACGGGCTTAAGACCCGTATTGACCTGGCACGGTATCCGCAGATGTATAAATATGATCAGGCAGTACTTGCCGCTGCTCTTTATAAGGATCATGCCCGTAAAACCGACGACATGTCTGTGGTGTTAGCGAAGATAAGATAGGATGATCAAACTTGTTACCATATCGCTCGAAAATGAAATGGATCTTGTGCTGGCCCACAGGAAATCCATTGCGGTTGCCGGCAAATTAGGTTTGACGATTGCGACTCAGACAACCTTTGCAACGGCTGTATCGGAGATTTCACGTACGGTGATTGAGCATACGGATACGGGAATTCTGGAGATAAGTCTGGAACTCAACGGCGGGCGTTATTCACTGAAGGCAACGATTACCTGTGACAGCGGCGTCGCGATTAATAGTTATGATACCGGGTTTTATTATGCCCAGAAGCTTATTCCGGAGTTCAGCCTGACGGAACAGCCGAAAAATAAACTGATCATGATCAGAATGGGTTTACCACGTTCACTGAAGCTGGATGCAGTTAAAACCGCTATACTGGTGAAGTATTTTCAGGAATCGGAACCTTTGAATGCTTACGAAGAGATCAAGGTGCGGAACTCCACGCTGAACAGGATTACGGAGGAGCAGGAGGAGGAACTGCGTCGCTCGAAGATCATCGACGAGAAGAAGACGGAGTTTATTAGTATCGCCAGCCATGAGATTAAGACGCCTATCACGATTATCAAAGCGTATACGCAGATAGCGAAGTCTATGAGCAGCAAGGAAAACAACGAGCTCAAGGCTATACTCGGCAAGGTCGACTTTCAGACATCTAAGCTGCTTGCGCTGGTGCAGCAGCTGCTCGACGTGTCGAAACTGGAAAACGGCAGTCTGCAGTATACTCCGGAGGTATTGGAGATCAACTCGTTTATCAGCGATGCGGTGCAGGTTATCCAGCATATTCTTCCGGCCAATGAGGTATCTGTGCAGACCTGTGAGAGTTCCTGGGTGAGTGTTGACCGGCTGCGTTTGGAGCAGGTTGTTTCCAATATACTGACCAACGCCGCGAAGTATTCACCGGAAGGGACGCCGATCAAGATGAGATGTGTACGCAGGGCAGATGATTTTCTACAGGTTTCGATACAAGACAAGGGTATCGGAATGTCTGAAGAGAGCATTAAGTCTGTTTTTGATAAATTTTACCGGGACAAAGACGTGGTGCACTCGCACTCGGGACTGGGTATGGGGCTTTATGTCGCCTCGAAAATTGTCACCGATCACGGCGGCGCGATCTGGGTGGAAAGTGTGGAAGGAGAGGGTTCGGTATTTTATTTTACTTTGCCTTGTTTATCAACGGATACGGACTAGTTTTCTGCACTTTCCTGTGGTTTAGTTTGTTTTACGTAACTTTATGGGCGCTAACACGCTATGCTTGATCTCAATCAAATCAGACCATTCTTAGAAGCATCTCCAAATGCTTACCTAATCATGTGGGCTGATAAGCCGCATTTTACTATCGTTGACGCGAACTCCGCATTTTGTGAAATAACGCTGACTAATGCTTCTAAAATCATTGGAGCTAGCGTATTTGACGGCTTCATGGTCGACGGAGGTGAACACAATATAAAGGGTGTAAGGGTGCTGAGGGATTGTCTGGAACGGGCCTTGCTGCTGAAAAAGAAACAGCGCTGCGCGTTGCAACGTTTCGATCTCCGGAGCGGGGAGCGATCTGAGGTGCGTTTCTGGAGCTATGAGATAGCGCCACTACTGGATGAAGAGGGAGAGGTGCGCTATCTTCTTCAGCATGTTGTTGACGTCACCGGGAGTGTGCTTGCCGAGGCTGAAGAGAAAACGCTGGACCCCCTGATTGAAGCTTATCCTGACGCGGTGGGTTCGCTCGATCTGAACGGCAACTTTTTGAGCGCTAACAAGGCTTTGCTGAGTCTGACGGAATGTTCAAAGGAAGAGCTTCTCCGACGCTCTTTTATCCCTTTCATAGCCAGGCAGGATTTTTCGCGCGTGTTTGCCTTCTTCCAAAAATCTATCCAGGGGGAGTTGCAGAAATTCGAAGCCAATATTCTCAGCAGGGCCGGCAATACCTATGTTGCCAGTATTACTACGATGCCGATCAAGGTAAACCACGACATTATCGGTGTGCAATTTATCGCACGTAATATTTCAAACCTACGGATAGCGGAAAAGCAGCTTGAATTGTATCATCAGCGAATGTCCAGTATTATAGAAAGTATTCGCGACGGTTTCTTTGCGGTTGACCGGAATTCAGTTATTGAATACTGGAACCTGGAAGCGGAACGTCTGTTTGGCATAGACAGTGATCAGGTGGTTGGTCAAAACCTCTGGCATGTGCTTTCTACAGATTTGATCCCCAAGTTTTATTCCAGTCAGCAACGTGTTTTCAATGAACGGATCGCTGTGCGTTATGAAGAGTATTCGGTTGCACTGCAGGTATGGCTGGAGGTTGCCATTTTTCCGTCTCCGAATGGATTGTCTGTGTATTTGAAGGATATTTCAGAGCGTATGGCAGCTGAGAGGGCTCTTGAGGCGAGCGAGCAACGGTTTAAGGCGCTGGTGCAGAATGGTTCGGATGTTATCTCGATTATTGACCGGCAGGGGAACTACCAGTATATGAGTCCGTCTTCCAAAGCTACCCTGGGTGTTGAGCCCGGCTTTTGGGTCGGCAGAAACGTTCTGGAGTTTGTGCATCCGGAAGATAAGGACAGGATCGAAAGAATGCTTCAGGTTTCGCACACCATGAAACAAGTGCACATTGAACCTTTTCGGTTTATGAGAAATGGGTCTGAATACCGTTGGATCGAGACCGTGATCACCGATATGACGGATGATCCGGCAGTTGGAGGTCTGGTGACCAATACCCAAGATGTTACCGACCGTGTAGAATATGTCCGGGCTATAGAAGAACAAAATAAAAGGCTAAGGGAAATTGCCTTCATACAATCGCATATGGTGAGGGCACCACTGATGAGGATAAAGGGACTTTCTGATCTGATCTGCAATTATGAAAAAGATGAGGAACAGGTCAAAATCATGCTGGGGCTCATGAGTGAGGCGGTGGAAGAACTTGATCACGTGATACAGGACATCATAGGGAAAACTGATAACCTTTAGTTTGTGAAATATTTGGTATTTGTTGGGAATTACTGCGCAAATAATGTGTATATATATCGACCGGGGTATTTGTAACTTGGTGTTCCAACTCTAACAGAACAGCGTTATGGGTAATGAATTTGACCTCGAACAATTTTTTGAGCTGTCGCCGGACGGTATATGCATTGTAGGGCGCGACGGCGTTTGTATAAGGGTAAATAAGTCCTTTGCCCAGGCCCTGGGATATTCTGTTGATGAACTTGTTGGTAAACGCACGCGGGATTTACTCTATCCGGAAGACCGGCCGCGGACACATGCTGCTTTCGCAAAAATGAAACTTAATCTGACGCTGACTAATTTCGAGAACCGGTATCTGACGAAAGCGGGCGATATACGCTGGTTCTCCTGGACGGCGATTCCGATTGAAAGCGCGCAGGTGTATCTGGGGATTGCCAAAGATGTTTCGCACCAGAGAAAGCTGGACGATGATAGAAATCAGCTGCTGACCAAGATGACCAAAAGTGTAGATGATCTTAAGCAGCTGACCTATGCTACTTCTCATGATCTCCGCGCGCCGGTTAATAATCTCCTTGCGGTTTTCAGTTTGATAGACATTTCGAAGATCGAGGATCCGGAGACACGCAAGTTTATTGATATGCTCAAACTCGCTACTGACAACCTGAGGAGTACCCTGGATACTTACGTGGAGATGCTGGGGCAGAAGGATGTATTGAATATTTCTCAGGAGGAGCTGGACCTGAATGAGTGTTTTCAGGCAGTGACGGGATCGCTGGCTTCTCTTATCGAACATACACATGCGGAGGTCCGCACGGACTTCAGTGCTTTTCGTTGCGTTCGTTTCAACAGGTTATATATGGAGAGTATTTTCCTGAATCTTTTGACCAATTCCATTAAATATGCCAGGAACGGCTCTGCGCCGAGAATATTCGTTCAGACGCGTATGGAAGAAGGTGTAAAGCAGCTGGTTTTTTCAGATGCAGGTCAGGGTTTTGATATGAGCCTGGTCAAGGACCGGGTCTTTGGTCTTCATCAGAAGTTTCATCATCATCACGATAGTAAAGGGATTGGGTTATATCTGGTTCATCATCATGTGACGTCTCTGGGCGGGCGTATTCAGCTGGAGAGCAAGCCCGGGGAAGGTGCAACTTTTATTATTTGGTTTGATTGATCGTACTGAAAGCGGCGAGCAGATCTGCAGTTGAATGAAGCGTTATATCCGCAAAAGTACTGGCCCTTCCGGAAATGAAAAGCGTACTCATCATGAGTTCTTTTGCCGGTATGAGGTCTGTTTCGGAATCTCCTATCATCCACGACTTCTTGAAATCAATACCGTAGCGCACTGCAGCAGCAAGAAACAAGCCGTTTTTTGGCTTACGGCAGCTGCAGTTATCCTCGTCAAGATGGGGGCAGACGAAAAAGCTGCTGATGAAATTACCCGTTTTGGCGTTGATAGCCTGATTGATGCGCTCTATATCTGCCAATTCTATCATCCCGCGACCTATGCAGCGTTGATTGGTGACAACTATAATTTGGCGGAATGTCTGATGCGCCCATTTTAAAAATGGAGGAATGCCAGGTAAAATCTCGATATCCTGAGGGCGCAGCACATAGCCATCGTCGATCTTCCGGTTTAGAACGCCGTCCCGGTCGAGAAATAGAGTGTCGTACATCACGAAGGTAGTATGCTTTGAAGAAGTTTCTGTGCCTTAAGGAAGTCCTGAGGTATCCCGATATCAATAAACGTCCCTGGATAGGTTTTGCCGTAGGCATTCAAATCGGGTGTTTTGCTCTGAAAGAAATCTTGTTCTATAGAAAACCTTTCGGGCATAGGATACCGTGCTAAAAGTGATTTTTGCATGAGGTAGATGCCGCCGTTTATACGGATGGTGGTCTCTGCTGTTTCGCCTTTCTCGGTAAACGACAGTATTTTGCTGTCGGATGAGCAGACGACGTTTCCATAGCGCTGCGAGTCTGTGGTTTCCTTAAGGGCGAAGGCCAGGTCAGCATGATGGGCATCAGCAAAGCGATCGAGATCGCTTAACGACATGTCGAAATAGGTGTCGCCGTTTATGATAAATGCTTTGTCGCCCGTGATCTGGCTGAACGCCTGACAGATGGCTCCGCCCGTTCCAAGCAATTCTTTCTCTATACTGTAGGAAATCTCCATCCCGTAACGGTTTTCTTCCTTATCAAGATGTTCCTGAATGATTTCATATTTATGGCCAACAGCGAGCACGGCTTTTGTGATGTTGTTTTTCGCGAGGAAGTACATGATATAATCAAGAAAGGGCCTTCCGGCTACTTCGGCCATGGGCTTGGGCACGTCTTTTACTACTGATTGCAGTCGTGTCCCCAGTCCGCCTGCAAGGATGATGGCTTCTTTAGTCATGCTGTTGCGCTTTAAACAGGTTTGCTTCTACAATTTCGCAAATAATATGTCCGATGAGAATATGTGCTTCCTGGATTCTTGGGGTATCGCCAGAGGGTACATTGAGCAATATGTCGGCCTCGCCTTTCATTTTGCCGCCTGTCTCGCCGGTTAGCGCGATGGTAAGCATCCCTCTTGTTCTCGCCTCACGGAACGCACGAATGATGTTTTCTGAATTTCCGGAAGTGGAAATTCCGATCAGGATGTCACCTTGCCTTCCTTTAGCTTTGATCAGTCGGGCGTAGATCTCATCATAGGAATAGTCGTTTGCTACGGCGGTTACGTAAGATGAGTTGACGTGTAGTGCTTCGGCGAACAGCGGATCCCTGTCAAAATAGAACCTTCCGGAGAACTCGGCTGCCAGGTGCTGCGCGTCGGCTGCACTGCCACCGTTCCCGCAGAACAGGACTTTTCCCTCTGCTTCGAAGGTATGGATTAGGTGTTCAGAAACTTCGCTGATCGTGCGGATAAGCTCCGGATCTCTGGCGATGGCGGTCTTCACCGCGATGCTTTCGCTTATTCTTTGCGTAATTAATGTGTCTGGCATGTTCGTTTATTCGTTTGTTTTCCAGGTGAGTACGCCTTTGTCGTAGAAGCTGACGCGTTCTACGAGTCCGCCGTATTCTTTCAAAACGTTGGTAATATGGTATACGTAACAGTTCTTCACGTAAAACATCATGTATCCGCCACCGCCTGCTCCGGACATTTTTCCGCCGAGGGCACCGTTCCGGACGGCATTTTCATAGATCTCATCGATCATGGGGTTACTGATTTCATCGGCTGTTTCTTTCTTGGACTGCCAACCGTCATTGAGGAGGTTTCCGATCTGGTTTAGCTTTCCGCGTAAAAGAGCTTCTTTCATGTTGTAGGCCAGACTCTTCAGGGAGTGCATGCCATCTATGGATTTTGTTGAATGGTCTGCTACGTTCTTCACCTGTGCGTCGATGATGCGGGATGAGAGACGGGAGGTGCCGGTATAGTACTGGATCAGGGAGAACTCCAGCTCATGGATGTATTCCTGTTTGATGCGAAGGGGGTTGACGACCACGCGGTCTGCATAGAACTCCATAAAGTTGAAGCCCCCGAACGTTGCTGCGTACTGGTCCTGCTTGCCTCCTGAAAGGCCGAGATCTTCCCGCTCGATGCTATAGGCAAGCTGGGCGAGATCGTATTCTCCTAGAGGGAGGCCGAGCCATTCGGCGAAGGCCGCCACTATGGCTACGACCAGCGTAGAGGATGAGCCCAGTCCGGATCCGGGAGGGGCATCAACATATGTCTCCAGTTGATAGAACATCGGCTTGGTGATGTTGAACTCCCTGCGGATACGGTTATGAATGCCCTGGATCAGGCGGAGTTTTGAATCCTTCATGTCGAATTCGTCGACATTGTTAAAAACGCGATGCTCGTTGATGTCGTGGCATTTGATGACGATCTGTGGGATGTCCAAAGGCATCAGGGTGGCATAAGCGAACTTGTTGATGGTGGCGTTCAGAATGGCTCCACCGAACATATCACTGTAGGGGCTGACGTCGGTGCCTCCTCCTGCGAGGCCTAATCTGAGTGGTGCTCTGGAACGTATAATCATGATGTTGTGTTTTTAAACATGTCTGTATAGGCTGTCACGAGCTTACTGATCGCGAAATTATCTTCAGTATGGCTGGCAAGCTTTTGCTTGAGTTCCAGGTACTCTTCTTCGGGGCGGTCGATCGCCTCGTCGAGCACCCGTACCAGGTCGGTTTCTCTGGCGAGGTCGAACATATAGCCGGTCGTTCCGTTTTGAAAAAATTCGTGGAAGCCTTCTGCATTGCTGGCAAGCACCGGGATATTATAGTTGTAGGCGATCATAAGGGGACCGCTTTGTGTGGTGTCGCGATAGGGTAGTACCAGATAGTCGGCCTGCGCAAAGTAGGCGGGGATATCGTGGTTTTCGATGAAGCCGATATGGGCTGATACGAGCTCAGGGTGTTGTATAAGCGGCGCATACTTCTCTTGCCATTCGGAGCTCCTGCCGGCAATGATCAGCTGGAAATCCTGACGCTTTTCCGCAAGCTTGTTTATCGCATGCAACAGGAGGTCGAGACCCTTATAGTGCAGGATAAAGCCGAAGAACAGGAATGTTTTCTTACCGACGGCTTTCTCGACCACCGGCATATCGCCGAAGCCGATCAGCGGCAAGGGAATGGAGTAAACCTTCTTTTTTCCGTATTTGCTTCGGAGGATGCTTGCCTGGGGAGCCGAATAAGTAAGGAAGGTGTCGAACTTGCCGATCAGCAGTTTCTTTCCGATTGTAGTGAGCTTGTCAAAGGCCGTATGGCTGTGGTTGACAACATCGTGCATGGCAATCACTGTCTTCTTCTTATCGAGTGCCAGCAGGATCGCATTGAGATAGATCTGGTCGAAGTTAGCTACGAAGATCACGTCTGGATCTACCCGGCGGATGTTTTCGAGGATGCCGTAATAGGTGATGAGCAGCCGGGGGTCTCTGAACCGGTATTTCAGCCGGGTAGGAATAAAGTCTATGCCCTTCTCCCGGCAGTAGGCGCTGATCTCCGCTTCTGAATAGTTGGAATTCTTTACAGGAATAATCACGTTGTAGGTGACGGATATCTCTTTGGGAAAATGATGCAGCAGATTGATCTGATTGTCTGCGAAGGCCGAGCTGGATAGATAGTATACCTTCATCATGCTGTATTTCGATCAATGAGTTGGTTGATATATTTGCGGACCTTTTCTTTGTTCCCGGAAGTATGCTTGCTGACGATGTCGGGCAGTTCTTCTGCTTTGGTGTGGAACTGGAAGCTGTCTACCAGCTCTTCGGGCATCGGTATGGATTTGATCAGGCTGCTGCTGTCTGCTGTACTGACGTTGCGTTTGACACATTCTTCAACGACCAGTTCGGCCATGTCGCGGTGTGAGATCGGGTTTCCGCTTCCAAGATTATAAATTCCATTCCCGATAGAGCTGTCATTCAGTATTTCCACAATAACATCACATACATCTTCCACCCATACATAGTCTCGCTGGATTTCTTTGTCGAACAGGTCTATAAAGCCCTTATCGCGTATAAAGGAATAGAAACGGTGTGGCAGGCTTGCATTTTTGTCTTTGTGGAACTCGCCCATGCCGAAGATGTTGAAGAACCTGAGTCCGATCACCCGGTTTTCGAATGCATGCATGTTGGCCAGCACATACTTGTCGAACATCCACTTTGACCAGGAATAGACGTTATGGGGATGCTCAAAATTGTTGTCGATGATGCAGTTATTTGAATTACCGTAAACGGCTGAACTGGAGGCATAAATCAGGGGGATATTTCTTTCGGTACAGTAATCCAGATAGAACTTGCTGTGCTCGTAATTGGCATTAAACATGACCTCCGCATCTTTCACGAGCACGTCTGCATTGGCGCCGATATGCAGAATAGCACCGACTTTGTGTTTGCTCAATGCTTCTTCGATATGGGGAAGTCCCTTTTTATAGGTGATATAGTCAAGAAACTGACAATCCTTGATGTTTAGAAACTTGCGCTCGTCGTAATTGTCTATGATAATGATATTGGACTGGCCCTGAGTGTTCAGCTTCCTGATAAGGTTGGAACCAACAAAGCCCGATCCGCCTGTGATAACAATAGTTTTTTGCATTATACTTGTTTTATAAAATCCCTGGATACAGGTGTTTCGTTTTCGATCATGGATTGGTAAGTGGCAAATACCGTGGATACGATTGTTTCTACATCATGTCTCTTCATGCCGACTTTCCGTGCTTCAGAGCCGAGCTTTTCCAGGAGGGCTGGCTGTTCTTGCAGGTTTATGATCTTGCCGGCGAGATCATACGGGTCATTGGAATTGTAGAGGATGCCATTCACCTTGTCGCTGATCAGCGATGGGATCCCGCCGACGTAGCCCGCTATCACCGGCATGCCCAGCAGCATAGCCTCGCAGATGCTGTTGGGACTGTTATCAATATGTGAAGGATGTACGAATACATTAGCCGTGGATATCTCTTCCAGTAATGCGTCTTCTACTTTGGATCCTTTAAAGGACACATGATTGTCGCTGAACTTCTTGCGAGTAATGCCTTCTATCAGCTTAACGATCTCGTTATCGGGTGCAAGGCCGATAACAGACCACTGAAAAGCCAGACCGCTTATCCGCTTTAAAATAGAGGCTGTTTCCAGAATGATCTCTATTCCTTTATAGATTTGGGGATTAATGATGGTGACCATTTTAAAGAGCCCTTTTTGAGGCGCGGTCCATGCACTGCGATAAAAAACCGGCCGCAGTACTTCCTCACAATGAATATATACGCATTCGGGCTGATGCAACTTGATGAAATTTCTGTCCCATTCTGTTCTTCCAAAGTAATATTTGGCATACCTGATCATTTCCTGTTCCCGAACGGCGCGCTTTTGAAAGAGCTTATATTCGAAATAGGTTCCTCTTCTGAGCAACACGGCCCGCAGGGAGGAGTGCTTCCAGATGTCACGTTGGGAAACACCCTTGGGTAGCCAGGAGTACAGATAAGGGTTTACAAGTCCTTGCAGGTGTACCACCACGGGTATTTTGGTGAATTTTACCACTTCACCGATTCCTGATTCGGTGCCGAACAGGTGAATGACGTCAGGCTGGAAGTCAGCGATTACTTTTTTAAGTGCCTCGACGTTGGAATCGTACAGATTGGAGAACAGACGCTGCACGATCTTACCCCTCAGGGAGGTGTACTTAAAGGGGATGGGGTAGTAAGTAACATTATCCAGCGCAAACTTAAACTCAGGCTGATTGTTGAAGAAAGCAATGGCCAGGTCGACGTTCGCGATCTTCTTGACATGCGCTTCCAGTGAGCCAATCCAGCCACGGCCGGGATCGTCTACATTCAAAGCCTTACTTGCGCCTGAAGCGGTATGCGTTAACCAAAGAACTTTCATAAACTGTGCTATATGTGTAATTGAGATATACTATATGTCATTACATAGAGAGGTAAAATTAAGACACTTATGTTTTCTGAGAGCGAATCCGGAGAGCTTGTATAACTGTGTGTAAAGAATTAGGAAGCTATGTGTAAAAGCATTTTCCCATCTGCAGGAGGATATCGGTTTGCCACAAGCCTACTTAGCCCGGGCATCGGTAACACTGCACCGTTTGCGCGTTCTCAAAATGCTCACATCATTATACAACATGAAGCATTTATGGACATTACAAGGCAATTTTATCTACTTTCGACATATAATCGCTCTACTCTATGCAAGCTATTCTATGGCTATATAGGACTATTTTCGACTCTCACACGTTAAGAAATAGTCGGACCGGCAAGCTTTTGGTAAACTCTGTTTCTTCATTAGCGCTGAAAGGATTTTCTATCCTGACGAACTTTGTTATGGTGCCTCTCTGCCTGCGGGCGGTGAGTGAAAGGGAGTATGGCCTGGTGCTGACCATTACGTCTATAGTAAACTGGATTGCTTTTCTGGACATCGGGATTGGGAATGGATTACGCAATAAGCTTAGTCAGGCTATGGCAGAAGGAAACGATGTACTGGGCAGGAAATACGTCAGCACGGCCTTTTATTATATCACGATTATCTTTTCTGTACTCTTGCTGGCTTATAGCCTCTTGCACCCCTACCTCAACTGGTACTCGTTGCTGGGCATTCAGACCCAGGATGTGACGAACCTTTCTTCATGCGTGTATATTGTAATTGCTGTGTTTACCATCCGGTTTGTTCTACAGCTGATTGGTGTGGTGCTGCTGGCTGATCAAAAAGTTTATCTGCACGATTCGATCATGCCTTTGTCGAATGTTCTCAGCCTGGGGCTGATTTTTGCTTTTTATGCCAGCGGCAGGGCGAACTTTGAAAGTGTGATGCTCGCCATCAGTTGCACGCCGTTGCTGGTGCTGATATTCTTCAATGTCTACTTTTTCAGGGGTCGTTATCGGAAGTTGCGCCCTTCGATCAGTCAGGTGGACCATACCTTGCGAAATGAACTGCTGTCGCTCGGATACCGTTTTTTCCTGCTCCAGATTTGCGGATTGATCATTTTTTCTACGTCTGAGATCCTGGTGGCTCGATTAATGGACCTGCAGTCTGTTACGGTTTTTAATATTACTTCGCGCTATTTCGGGATATCATTCTTATTGGCAAACATGGTTATGGCATCTTTATGGAGTGCCTTTTCCAGTGCATGGTTTCAGCGCGATTTTGCCTGGATCCACGGAATAATCAGGAAGATGCATTTCATCAATATCGGCTTCATCTGTATGAATGTCGTTTTGTTCTTCTTCTTCAGGCCACTGACGCAGGTTTGGCTGGGCCGGGAGCTTGTCATTACGGATCATTTAGCCCTGGCGATGATCGTTTACAATGCGCAGCTTATTTTTAATAATGTATTCTCTATGTTCCTGAACAGTACAGGAATTCTAAATTTACAGTTGGTTTCAGGGGTCATTGGTGCTGTTATTAATATTCCACTGACTATACTACTGATCAGACATACGAACCTTGGCCTTACGGCTGTTTGCCTGGCAAACATAATCAGTCTTCTGCCTGGATCCGTAATGACATCTATACAAACCTACCATGTTCTTAAACTGAAAGGAGCTGAGGCTAATGAATAGGAATGGAAAAAATTATCAAGTTGCCGTAGTAGTGCCTATCTACCGGAAGTTTACGGAGCTCTCTGCAAATGAAGCAGACGCGCTCAGACAGATCGCTAAGGTTTTACATGGTCGCGAGATCTTCTTTATTTACCCGCCCACGATTGACCCGGCGGAGTACATCCGGTTCCTGGAACCGCTCGTCGCCCGCGCAGTGAAGGTCCCTTCGAAGTTCTTCGGTAATCTGGAGCGGAACAACAGGATGCTGGTCAGTCATTCCTTTTACAGGCACTTCGCTGCGTTTGATTATATGCTACTCCACCATACGGATGCTTACGTGTTTTCTGACCAGCTTGATTACTGGTGCGGTCAGGATCTTGACTATATCGGTGCCCCCTGGTTTGAAGGGAAAAAAGATCCCGTGATGCCGCTTAAGTTTGTAGGGGTGGGGAACGGTGGTTTCTCACTGAGACGAATCAGTTCGTTTTTAAAAGTAACAGCAAACAGACCGTTTATATTGAAGTACTTCATATTTACCAGGGTCTATACTTTCCTGCATGGTCATCATTACAAGGCGGTACGGAAATATTCCGGCATTGACTATCTGATGGCCTACCTTCGGTCGAACATCGGCTATGAGGACGAGTTCTGGGGGCTTGTCGTTCCGAGGTTCTTCAGATGGTTTAAAGTCGCGAAACCGGAGGAGGCTTTAAAGTTTAGCTTTGAGGTGATGCCTGAGGTGCTGCTAAAGTTGAACAACAATGAGTTGCCGTTCGGTTGCCATGCCTGGGAGAAGTACGATCCGGTTTTTTGGAAATCCTTCATCCCCTATAACGCTAGTAATTCACACCAGCAAAATACAACGATTTGAACTTAAAACTACTCTTTGCTGTATACTTGTTTACATTGCTGCATATGCGGCCTCCGGGCACAGCACATGAATTTGTGAATGTGAAAGACTATCAGGTGCGGGGTGACGGGATACATGACGACAGTCATGCGATTCAGCGCCTGATCAAAAGTAATACGAACCTCTTTTTTCCTAAAGGGATGTATCAGATTAATAGCCAGATTCGGATAAGTGATCTACGCAACTTGTTGCTGAAAGGTGAGCCGGGTACGGTGTTCAGGACAGGGCAGAATGTGATTCTTAAGGTTAGCGGCGGGATCAGTAACCTGGAGATTCGTGGTATTTCCTTTATTTCAGACCGGGTCAGTGAATTGGACGATGCCGAAGGACTGATCTTTATTGCCAATTATGGCAGGAATGACGTGATGGACTGCATCCGGATTACGCAGTGTGCTTTTTCTAACCCGCAAACCCATTCGAATGCCATTAAGCTGGTGAGTGAAGGCCTCTATGCGGAGGCCAGGAATATTGCGGTTGTGTATAATTCGTTTAAGGGAATAGGCCGCATGGGAGTGGAGTTTCAGAACCATGAGAATGGCATGCAGCGTCCGCGGTTCAGGGATTTCGAGATTTCTCATAATACCTTTTCCGATGTAGGTACAATACAGCTTTTTCCGGCGCCTTCCTGTATCTCTGTGAGCGGCAATTCAGTGAACGGAAAGATCAATTATAATCGGATCCATGAAATGCGTATGGACACGTCGCCGTACATTTACTACGGCATTGAGAATGCGGGGACGATAGGACTGGAAACGATAGGAAACAGGATGCGTGCATCGAAGTATGGTTTTACGGGAATACTGGGGTCAGGTCCCAGCGCAGAGCTGACACGCCGTACCGGACAGCCGGAAAAAAGTGGATGGATCATACAGGATAATATTATCGAGTTGAGCGGAAGGGCGAAAGATCAGGATAAGATTAGAGGGATGGAGCTGGCGCATCTGAACGGCTATACGATGTCGGGTAATGTCATTCGCACAGATGGATACGCCGCGATGCTTATTGATTGTCGCAATGGTAAAATTTTCTCGAATACGGCAAGAGTGAAGGCGGGAAATGCTCTTTATTTCAAGGGGAGGTCTACCGGTAACGTCATGAGGATGAACACGCTGGACTGTAGTCAGGGTCCGGATCATGGAGTCGTGATGTTTTACGGTACTTCTGTAAGAAGTAATAAAGCTTTTGATAATGAGCTGATCAGGACCGGGGGGCGGTCAGGAAAGTACGTAAACCTGGAAGGTGCTGATAATGAAGTGGATTAGCCGGAGCGCCAACAAAAAAAAGGGAACATGAAGATGTTCCCTTTTTTTGTTGGTTTAGCGTATGATTTTATACCATTTCCTCTGCCTTTGATTCTTCTTGTTCTTTTGCGTTGGCTACCTGTTGTGAAATCCATTGGTAGGTTGTCGTGATACCTTCGACCAGAGGCCTGGAAGGTGCCCATCCTAACTTCTCTCTGATCAATGCGTTATCTGAATTACGTCCCCTTACGCCCAACGGTCCAGGAATATGTTTGATACGGATGGTCTTGCCTGCTACCTTAGCGACCATTTCTACCAGCTCGTTGATGGGCAGCATTTCTTCTGATCCGATATTTACTGGCCCGATGAAGTCGTCTTCCATCAATCTTCTGACAGCTTCCACGCATTCGTCAACAAACAGGAATGATCGGGTCTGCTTTCCGTCGCCCCAGATTTCAATCTCTCCACCATCTTCGGCTGTTGCTACCTTACGGCAAACGGCTGCAGGAACTTTTTCCTTACCGCCATCCCAGGTGCCTTCAGGTCCAAAGATATTATGGAAACGGGCGATTCGGACCTCCATCTGATAGTTCTTGTGGTAAGTTAAGAACAGTCTTTCGCTGAAAAGTTTCTCCCATCCGTATTCGCTGTCCGGAGAGGCAGGATATACCGTATCTTCTGAACATTTTGGATTATCAGGATCCATCTGGTTGTGCTCGGGATATACGCATGCAGATGAAGAGTAAAAAATCTTCTTAACATCATTCAGCCTGCTTATTTCCAACATATTCAGGTTAATCAGTGCTGAGTTGTGCATCACTGCGGCGTCGTTGTCGCCTGTAAAGAGGTACCCGGCACCGCCCATATCTGCGGCAAGCTGGTAAACTTCATCAATGGGTCTATCGAAGAGTGCCTTGCAAACTTCAAAGTCGCGAAGGTCTCCAACTACAAAGTCGTCAGCGTTTCGATTTCCATATTCGTGTGCTTTGATGTCTACGCCTCTGACCCAGTAACCTTCGCGCTTTAGACGGGTGACGAGATGTCCTCCGATAAATCCGCCTGCGCCACATACGATGGCTGTCTTTTTGTTGCTCATACTGTTTGATTAAGAAATTATTACTTTGTTTGTTATTGTTTTTATATGTGAATGCCCCGGTTGTCTTTCTGTGATTTTAAGGGGTATTTGTTTTCTTTTCAGATGCAACGTAGCAATATGAAAGAGTGTAACGGTCTTGAACATCAGGTAGATAAAGTATATCTCGCTGAAAGACAGTAATAAGGTGGTAGCCAGGGCTGCCAATGCCAGCTGGTTCTTTTCCTTCCCGGCAGAAGCCAGATGCCGATAGGACAGGTAAAGAGCAATAATGCTGAAAAGGAAAAATATCAGTCCGAACCTGGAAAGCAGGTCTGTTATTCCGTTTGTGCGGAGTACTTCTTTGTCTGAACCCTGGATCCTGGTGTCAGGATGTGAACCGCGGCCAAAGAACAGGGTTACAGCATTTTCCTTGATCTCTTTTAGATCGAGGTAAGCACTGGCCATTCGCGTATCACCGCCTTTTTTTAAGGCCTGGTATCTGGTTTCCTTTAGCTCTTTGTTAATCTTCTCGCCGAGAAAATCGATTTTCTGGAATGCGGTGAAGGCGATCAGTATAAAGATGATTATCGAACCCCATTTGATGATGGGGTTTTTGATACCTATAAAAAAGTACGCCATCGTGAAGAAGAGCAATGCAAGGTATGTTGTGGTGGAGAACGTTGTCAGGATCGCCGCCAGATATATCAGGTTTTCTTTTCTGAAGAGGGTATGATGAAGCAGTGTATTGAATATCAGTGCAAGCATCAGGTAGCCCCCGAAGGCTCCCGGTTCCCAGAAGGGTCCGCTGTTACGGATGAGTCCTGCAAAAAAGTCGGGCGGAAAGTGCATCAGCAGGATATTGTGCGACTGCGTCTTCCATCCGTAGACTTCCGTTGTAGTGACAGTATGGAAGGGCGACAGGGCGATCAGCTTGTCAACAAACGCCGGGTTAATCAGGATCGGAATGAACAGCACCACAGCGATGGCGGCAATGAACAGCAGGATCTTGTTGTAGGTGTAGATGAGATTGATACCGAGGACGGATACGCTGGCTGCCGCCGTAAAGAATAGTAGCACCTGATAAATAGCCGTTTTGAAATAGAAGACACCGTACCAGGCACCCTGGACAAACATGATCATTGAAAAGCAGGCGGTATAGATCAGGGCCAGGCGTAGGTTTGGCCGGTAATAGGCCAGTCCTAATGCTGTTATCGCCAGGATCACCATTTCAAACCGTGAGTTGTTGACAAAGAGCGGAAACCCTGACGATAGAATGATCAGGGAGACCAGCAGGATCTGGTAAGCCTTGTCGAACCATGCCGGTTTGCGGTAGCTGAGACCGTCTTGCATGATTATTGAATTCATGGATCTCAAAATCTTTTCAGGAAGTCTTTAAACGAACTGCCTTTTTTATTATGTGTATATCCCTGTTTATTATCCTGTTTATCGTAGTATTTATAGCCGTTATTGTAGCCATAGCCCGCCTTGGTAGTGTCCACTCCGTTGAAGATGATATTGAGGTTCTTCATCTTCTTTTCCGTGTACAGCTGATTAATATATTTCAAATGTGACTTGTAGGTATAACGATGTCTGATAACATACAAGTTCACGTCGCTCAGGCGGGAGAGAATCATTGCATCGGTCACGAGCTGAATAGGCGGTGTATCGATCAGTACTTCGTCAAAGTTCAGGGTGAGCCAGTCGATCAGTTCCTTCATCCTCGGTTTCTCCAGGAGTTCGGAAGGGAAGGTTGGCATGGTTCCTGAGCCGGCGACGTAAAGGTTTTCCTGAACGGAAGACGCCTGTATAATCGCTTCTTTGTTGACTTCGCCACTGAGGTAGTTGCTGATGCCGAGACCTGGAGCGATGTTGAAGTACCGGAAGATCATCGGATTTCTCATATCGAGCTCCAGGATGATTGTTCTTTTTCCGGAAGCTGCGAGGGCTGTGGCCAGGTTGCTGGTCACAAAACTCTTGCCTTCTCCCGACATACCGGATGTGAGCAATGTGACACGGCCCCTGCCGGTATGCTCTGTCAGATAATACAGGTTCGTTCGTAAGGACCGGAACTGCTCGGCAACCATACTTCTGGCGTTCTCCTGCATGACGAGCGGTGTAACCGACTCCTGATAGGCGAGCTCTCCCAGAATAGGTACCTGGCTATGGGACTGGATCTCGTCCGTGCTTTCGACTTTATTGTTCAGAAGGTCGCGACCAAATACTATTCCCATTGGCAGCAGCAGACCCATGAAGCCGGCAACTCCCAGAACAATTACTCTTACGGGGCTGTCGGGTCTGCCGAAATAGGCCTCATCTACCATGCGGCTCTCTGCTATCGTTGTGGCATAGCTAACTGCGGCTTCTTCGCGTTTTTGCAGGAGATAGATATATAGTTCTTCCTTAACTCCCTGCTGGCGCTTCATGGTCACAACCTGTCTTTCCTGTCCGGGCAGTTGTCTGATAGATGATTCAAATTTGGAGTTGAAATTCTGCAGCTGGTTCCTCGCAGAGATGAGGGATGATTTGATTCCACGAATATTGGAGCGCAACGATTGTCTTGTTGCGTCGATCTGTCTGTCTATGCTTTCGAAGACCGGGCTCCCTTCGGGAGTCGACTCCATCAGTTGTGTCCTTTGCAATTTGAGAGTGATCAGTTGGTTAACCAGAGCTATAAGGCCCGGATCGGTTATTCCCGCTGTTGCAGGTGCATTGTTTGAATTTGATGAATTGATGAAACGCTCTATCCCATTGACGACTTCCAGCTGTACATTCACTTCATTAAGCTTCATGTCGTTGTTTTTGACATTCTCCAGATAGAAGTCCGATTCCGAAGAAATGTCCATGATTCCCTTGCTGCTTTTGAAGCCCTCTACATCTTTTTCTGCGGATGTTAGTTCGCCGGTCAGAGATGCGAGCCTTGTATCGATGAAGTCAAGTGTGCTTTTGCGGATTTTGTTCTTATCATCAAGCGCTGCATTGCTGTATTCCTCGATGAGGTCATTGAGCAGGTCTTGCCCCCGCTCGGGGACGGTTTCCTTGATTGCCAGCTCTACTACTGTAGCATCTTTGTTGACGAGCTCTGCTGTGAGGTTTTCGACATAGGCATCGGTAACATCATTGGGGTTATTGATAGTAACGGTGATCGTTTTTCCGATATAGTCCGCAAGCGTTGCTGTTGTACCCACCTCCCATGGTCCAAAGTTATTCCTCAACCTCGTGTTGAAGGGAATGGTCTGCTCGATATCGCCATCTTTTAGGACGAAGCTTTTCTCGTCCTGGATTGTTATTTCAAACCTACGGGGCTCGGAGATATTCCTTGGAGGCGTGAGTAGTTTTACCTCTATTGGAGTAGTAGTGTAGGCCGATTTTTTCCTGACAGGACCTTGTTCCTGATAATCGATATACAGGCTGAGATTGCGCACTACATTGTACATGATGGATCGCGACTTGAGTAGTTCCAGCTCGTTCTCGACCAGAGTGCTTGACTTGAACATATTCAGTTCCTGTAACACGGGCTCGGTTCCGGTTCCTTTCTCCTCATCTTTGATCAGGAGGCGTGCCTTGACGGTATAGCCGGGAGCCTTCAGCTTCAGATATGCAAATGCCAGACACAGGCAAACGAGCAGAGATACGACAAAAAGCGGCCAGTGAAACAGCAGCTTGCCCATCATGTCGCGTACGTTGGCAGGCTTGCTGTCTCTTACGTAGTCGACAAACGGGGCATAGGGGATATTTTCAGTGTTCATATGAGCGATACTTCTTCAATGGTGAGGTAGATAGACAGGGTCAGGAGGAAGATCAGGAGTTAACAAAGATGTCCTGGCCTTTTGGAGTGTCAGGATGCTTCCTGGTAAGTAGAGGGTATTGAGCCAATCCGCTTTGCTGCAGCATGAAATTGAAAGAGAATACCGCATACATAACGGTATAGCGTTTCCAGAGTCGTTTGAAATCCTTTCCGAGTAAACGGTACATCCACTCGAATCCGGATTTGCGGATCCAATCGGGCGCCATTTTTATTCTTCCGCCAAAGAAGTCGAACGTAGCCCCTGACGCAATCAGGACGGAACCCTTGATTTTGAACAAGTGTTCGTCGATCCAGTAATCTTGTTTAGGCGTGCCCAGACCGACACATACAATGTCGGGCGCCAGGCGATTGATTTCATCAACAATAGCCTGGTCCTCTTCAGGGGTCAGATCCCTGAAGGGTGGGGAGTAGTATCCGACGATGTTGATATGCGGAAACTTTTCTTCAAGATATTCTTTCATTTTTACGCATACTTTGGGATCGCCACCGTACAGGTAAAAGGTGTAGTTGGTCGTCTTAGCATGCTCTGCCAGTTGCAGGATGGTGTCGGGAGCCGCAATGCGGTCACACGCCTGCTTATTAAACCGTCTTATCCATCTCACGAAAGGCATGCCGTCTGCGCCTACAATATCAGCTGAGTTGTAGATTCGCTTCAGGCGTTCGTTGCTGAGTGAGAGGGCGATGTTATAGGCATTTACGCAGGCAATATGGTAAGACCGACCTTGTTTGTTGGCTATCCAACCATCAATTTTCTTGAATAGTTCCTGATAAGTAACCGGATTCATCCCGATCCCGAGAAAGTTCACTTCGTTCATCATGCGCTTAAATCGTTTTATATAACCTGTTCAGCGAACCGATATAGTGGTCCAGATTATATGATATGTAAATGGTGTTTTTGGCATTTTTGCTTAGTATATGCAGCTTGTCGCGGTTATTTAAAAGCTGCTCTATTTTTTCTCCGAGCTGAGCAAGGCTTCCTTTTTTGACGATGAACCCGTTCTGAGAATCGCGAACGACGGTGCTGATCGAGGCATCATCAGAAACCAGGGGTACACAGCCGTGATTCATGCTCTCAAGCATGGCAATGGGCAAGCCCTCGCCATACAGGGAGGGTAGCAGGAAAACATGTGACTCGGCAAACGCCTGTACTTTTTGCTCTCCCTTCGCGATACCGCAATAAGTATAGTTCAGTCCCTCAATCGCAGAAAGGCGGGTCAGGAATTCCTCAAGATCAGGTCCGCTTCCATAAACTTTAAATTCAAAATCCTGAAGTTGTTTGCCCATTAAAGACAAGCATTCGGCGATCAGAAAGATACCTTTGGCTTTCACGATGCGCCCCATAAAAAGAAATGAGAGTCTGCCGGAAAAGTCCTTCGCGGAAGCTGTATTGTTGATCTCAACCGCGTTCGGCATAATATGGCAATGCGTATTGTATGCCGCTTCAACCTGTTGGCGTTCCAGCTCGCTAAGAACAACCCTTTGTGTTGCACTTTTTAGCAAGGTCTTGATCATCCAGTAGAATATCGATCTGCGCGGAGGTGGCTGCATGAGGAAATGTCCCCCATGAAGGTGAAGCAGTATCTTTCTTCTCAGGAGATACTTACCGGTAATAGCCAGGGGTGTGTCGCGGAGGATCGACATTGCCGTCAGATCGGTATTGAGATGAATAATATCAATCTGATGCCGTCTTACAAACGCGATATACCGGGGAAGTATGGTGAGCTGTGTCAATAGCCATTTCCATCCTTTCTTTTCTGAATCTTTTTTTCCCAGGCGGAAATGGAAGTAGGTATGTGTTGCTGAATTACGGGAGATGATGGTCTTTGTCAGACTGGAAATTCCGCTGATGTTCATGCTCTCATCAAGTGAAGGAGCAGTTATTAAAATATTGCACATTGTTGATTACCTGGTTTACGGCTGGGAGTTTATAAGGGAGAGCTGAGCAAGTAGTTTTTGCAGACTCTCCAGCAAACGTTCCTGACATGGAAGTACAGGTTCCCGGCGAAAAATGGTATAAAATGAATTGCGTTCCTGGTCGCGATAAGCGAGTAAAAATAAATATGCTTCAGCGAGTAGGAAGACCTGAAGTCTGTTAAAAGTGTATAGGCTTCCTTAAGCGTCAGGCGCTGTTTTCCGTCCAGATTATAAGCGAATTGAGGAAGCTCGTATACGATTGCACCGTAGCTGACCAGCAGCTTATATCCCTTTTTCTTGGCCCTCAAGGGTATGTCCATATCGCCCCGATGTTTGAATCGTTGCTGGTCGAATAATCCCACTTCTTCGAAGGCGGCTTTCGGAATGTAGAGTCCCCGTCCATACAAATCAAAGGACGGCGTTGTATAGTCTTTACTGAGGTTGTCCCTGTGCTGTAGATGGTTAATTTTCTTTTCCCTGGCGAACCAGGGATGCATCTGCCTTCCGCCGTAGAGTATACGGTCTTTGCTTTCCAGGGTGGAGGTAGCGCAGCCGATTAATGCGCCGGGATGCATTTCGATATCCCCAATGTATTTGATCAGCCAGTCGGGATCTAGTGCAACATCATCATTTTGAAGAATGATTCCTTTCAGATTCTGAAATCGGTTAAGCGCGTAGCTGATCCCCATATTCACTGAACCTGTCCACCAGAGGTCGCCCGTGCCAACAAGTATGCGGATCTGCGGGTAGTGAAGCCCTATCCATTCCTTGCTGCCGTCTGTGGAGCCATCATCGACCACGATGACCTCTATTGCAGCAGGCCTGGAGGAGGAGCGGGTATAATTCGCGACTGCAGCCATGATGTATTTCAGGCCTTCTTTCGTCACCTGAAGTCTATTGTAAATAGGTATAACTATTGCATACACGTTCGATGTGCTCATGTGATTAACGATATATATTAGACAGGACTATTGCTATGATCGATAATCCGGAAAGTACAAGGGAGGCGGTGCGGTATCCGCGGTCAACGGTAGCAAATTTGGTGCGGTCCGGCTGCACATATATCTCATCGTTGTTCTTCAGATAAAAGTAAGGCGAGTTAAAGATATTTTTGCTGGTCAGGTCGAGTCTTACCATCTTACGTTCACCTTTTTCGGTACGGATAAGAAGGACGTTTTTGCGCATAGCGGTGATGTTGAGGTCGCCCGCGAGACTTAATGCCTGAGTTACTGTAGTTCGTTCGTTTTCAAGGGTATACATGTCCGGCTTAAGGACGTCTCCATAAATCGCTACTTTGAAGTTGATGATCCGGATATTCACCACCGGATCCTTGTAATACGCCGACAAAGCTTTCGTCATGTTATCTCTTAGCTGGGTGGTAGTAAGTCCCTGAACCATTAGCTTACCAATAAGCGGTAGATGAATACGCCCTTCTTCATCTACCCGGTAGCCGATGACTGGATTGTCAGGTGTCACGGCATAAGCGCCACTAACCGTATTCAGGTTGTAGTTGAAGATCGTTGCTGTTTCCGGATTTTTGCTGGTTGCATTGATGGCCAGCAGATCTGAAGGACTTATTGTTAACGGAGATTCATTCGAAACCGGTTGTCTGACCTCACCAGACTGGCTAAGGTCTTGATAGTATGGGATCTGCTGGTAGCTGCTGCATGAAGATAAAAAAATCGCGATCAGCATGACTGCATAAGTACGGATGTTTTGCATATGAGAAAGGAGTTAGAATGGCGGGGTTATTACAGAGCTTCGCCACTTCACTTACAGTGGGCCAGTGCTTTGTTGTTGTGGGCTAAGCTGACATAACGTGTAGCTCGAGCCCCTTTTGACGATATAAAAGTAGCACTTATGCATATGATTTTTCCGAATTCGGCTATGATGTATAACTATGTGTGTATTAGACAGGATATTTTGAGAATTTCCGGTTACTCCTGATATGAAAAACCGACTATCGGTGATTATTAGTGAAGTTTCAGGCGGATCTCAACACACGATTCTTACAAACATGTGAATTATTACAATTAATTTCTTTAACCAAGATGTCGTAATTAGATAGTGTTCGCCTGTCTGACGAAAGTTTTTCTTGCGAGGCGTTATAGTTCGGCTAGCAAGGCTAGTTTATTCATTTCCAGTGTGTAAAATGCGTTTTTTTGCGCTATATTAAGTGTAACCATTTGTGATAAGCTGAGTATAAGTGAGAAATTAAGGGAGTAAATCCCAATTAATCATCTTACATACATATCATGAAGCATGCCTTTGCATTTTTAATCGCTTTTTCTTTGCTTAGTTGTAAAAAAGACCCGCAAGAAAACGCAGTTGTTCCTGTCGATCCGGTAGAAGCTGGCCCAGAAAAGCCGGATGAACTCGCAGCCTTAAACGTTAAAAAGAAATTTAATCTTCGTCCGAGTACCACTCTGAATCAGGCCAAAGCCATTAACGCACTGATCCAGAATGACAAAAAGCTGTTCTTCCCTAAGGGAACATATATAATCGACGATGTTCTCCAGATCGCTAACGTGAAAAACGTGATGCTGGCGGGAGAAAAAGGAACGATCTTCAAAACTACACGTAACAACAAGATTATTCAGATTTCCGGAAATGTAAAGAATTTGGAGATCAAAGGGATTTCATTTATATCAAGCCTTGAAAGCAATCATCATGATACAGAGGGGATGATTTTTGTATCCAACTACGGTTCACAGGATTTAATTGACGGCCTTTTAATCAAGGGATGTACATTTACTAATCCAAAGACACATTCAAATGCCATCAAGCTAATAAGTGAGGGTGAAAATTCGATGGTTAAGAACATCCGGATCATCGAGAATAAGTTTGAAAGTGTAGGCAGAATGGGTGTTGAATTCCAAAATCATCTTAAATCACCTGTCAAAGCACGCTTCAGGGATTATAGCATCTCGAATAATACCTTTCATGACATTGGCACCATCCAGGCATGGCCGGCACCATCGTCTATCTCAGTAAGCGGTTACGGATTGAACGGGAAGATAAACCATAACAAGATTACTGAAATGCGGATGCATACTTCGAACTATATCTATTACGGGATTGAAAATGCCGGTACTGTGGGTCTGGAAACGATCGGGAATTATATGAAATCGTCTAAACATGGGTTTACCGGAATTCTGGGATCCAGCCCTTCAGAGGAAGAGTCAAGAGCTACAGGACAACCGATGAAAAGTAACTGGGTGATCAAGGATAACATCATGGAACTTAGCGGGAATAGTGATATGGCTAAAATCAGAGGTATGGAGCTTACTTATGCCGACGGTTATACAGTATCCAATAACAAAATTCATGTTGACGGTATGGCCATTATGTTTATTGGCAGCAAGAATGGAAACATCAGCAAGAACGATATCCGTTCAGGTGGTAACAATGTTCTTTACTTCAAAGATAATTCATCCGCTAATACGGTTACCCAGAACGTTATTGACGGAAGTATAGGTGAAGATCATGGATTGATCATGTTCTATGGTTCAACCGTGAGAAACAACCGCGTATTTGACAATAAAATGATCTCTACAGGTGGAAAAACGGGTGCTTTTGTGAACCTTGGCGGTGCATCCGCAAACGGAAACTAGGCACCAGCCCTCTGAATAGCAATGCGCCTCCGGATCGGTACAGGAAAGCTTTCCTGGACCTGATTCGGGGGCGCATCGTTTTAGGTCGCCCAGATTCCTCTCGCACGGTCGCTGAGGAGTTTGCTTACCTGGATTCGCTGGATGACGAGTCCGATGAGACTCGATAGTGTAATCCCGGTGATGACGCCTGCACTGCTGTTGAGGTATCTGGAAATGAATACAGCCCCTAACAGGTAAACAATTATACCTGGCACGGCTAAAAGAGAGGTGAGCCTGACCTTACCCATACCATTGATAAATGCAGAGTAGGGTGCCTGGAACATATAAATGATAGCGTAAAGAGCCATAGCCAGAGAAATAGTAAAGGGGATTTCAACCTTGCCTTTGAGCCAAATATGGTAGAGAGGGTTGCTTATGGCTAAAAGAAGCAGCACGCCCGCACTGAAAAGTACAGACAAGTAGTTGAGGCGTCTGAGCATTTTTTTCAGATAGTCAAAGTCTCCCAGGGCGTAAGCCTCCGTCACGGACGACCAGATAGGCGACAGGCACAAGGTCATAACCATGATGGTTGCGTTAAAAATGGTGAAGGCTATGTTATACAGGATGACCTCGCCCGGATTGAAGAGGTTGGCAACCAGTATATTCGCGCTCGCGTAGATGATTAGGGCGGTTACCTGTACGATGAAGAACTGCGAGCTCAGAAGGAACAGGGGCTTGCTGTAGGAAAGGCGAACTTGCGAAATGGAGGGTTGAAGCTCCTTGAAGCGCGTTTTGAAGGAGATGACTGAAAAAGTAAAGTAGACCAGAACCGGGGTAAGGGTAATGATTGCGGAAAGGAGTATGAGATTTCCAGGAGGCATGAACAGGGAGACAAGACCTACCCCAATCAAGCTTCCCAGGCTGCTGACCGTATTGATCAGATCGTTCATGGACGACTGCTGATGCGCCAGGAAGATTACGCCGATGAGTTGGAAGAAGAATCTGAGGATGGTGCCTGAAAAAGCAATGGAGGTGACAACGAGCAGCTCTTGTGGAGAGATCAGCTTCGAATTCAGGAAGCTGTTCCAGGGAATGAACTGGTTAACTGCATTGAAGGTAATTAGCAAACCCAGGGTGATTAAGCCGAGAAGGGCGTAGGTTGTGCTGATGTATGTTCGCCCCAGTTGCAGGTCTTTATCGGCGAGAGCTTCGGTAAGTTTGTTTCGGAGACCATTTCCCAGGCCGATGTCAAAAAGTGTCACCCAGTTTGTCACGGTTACGAGAGTCAGCCAGATGCCGTACTTCTCATTATCCAGATAGTTCAGAAGCAGGGGGACATAGATAAATGAGATGATAACGCTGACGCCCTTGAGCAAAAAGGAGTACAATGCTTGTCGGATCACCACTGATGTTCGGTTCTGTTCCTTAAAAACGGCGTTGTATAGCGAGGCTACTTTGTTCATGCGGAAAGTCTTGACTTTATATATCCAATCAATGTGTCTTGTATCTTTAAGCAACCGGAAACGAGTTTACCTCCTCGTGTCAGATGTAAACTCCCTCGGATCCATAAGTCGTTATATACATCGGGTTGCTTCCTCAAAAGCAGACTGATACAATTCTTAAATGTTAACGGTTTAGCAAGAGGGTAGGAGCGGGCATGGTTTTGATCTTCGCTGATCGATACGCTCCCGAAAATTCTGGCGTCGAGAGGACTAGGCCTGTTGCAGAAATCTGCGAGCAGTATTTCCGTCATGGTCGTCCAGTTGGCTGGGTTCGTAAGCTGCTGCTTGTCCATATTTTTCAGGTTCGAGCAGAAAAGATCTGTGAATGCCAGGATGGATGCTTGCTGAACCTCTAGTCCCCAGTCAAGAGCTTCGCGGTTCTTTTCCTCTTTGAATACAGGATCGATACGGTCGTTGTTTCTATTATAGCCCACGACACTACCGTGGGTTGCTTCGACGAATTTTTCGAGTATGACCACATTGTTGAACCTGTTCAGCTGGTTTTCTTCGTCATAGTACCAGGCGAAAAGTTTGTCTTCTTCGGAAGCTTTTAGTCGCTGACGCAATCCGAAGTAAAACCCGATCAGTCCGTCTACAGGCTTGATGCCTGCAACATCCATAACCCGACTGAGAGATCTTTGTAGCCTTCCGTTCCAGCCTATATCTACGAATGCTATCCTGGCTTCCGGATGGATGCCCTCCTGCTCCAGGTAGGAGACCAGTATCCTTCTGGCCGATTCGGCGCGCTCCAGCACGAGGGTTTTGAACCCTGACGAATGGTGTAAGATGTGCCGGAGCCTCTTTCTTTCTTCTGCATTTAAGTTGTTATGCCAGGACGGCCGGCTAAACCCCTTTTCCGAGAGATAGTCTTCCAATTGCTCCGGTTTCAGGCCCACGCGGTTAAAGATCAGTTCTACTGAGAAAAAGGAAGTGTCGTCATATAGCCAGTCAAGCTGGTCCCAACTTTTACTGGTCACGGCAGGCAGATGAAATGCCTGACGGGATCCGTAAAAATATTTGCACTCGAGGTCAAGTTGCATTGCCTGGTTGATTCGGTCAGCTATCTGCTTCAGGATCTGACCATCCCGGGAAATGAAGTGCAATGTTTTTAATCCTTTTTTCTTCGCTTCCAGTAACGTCCACAGCGTGAACCCAAAAAGGATAGGCGCAATCACGGTCGAACTGATATGATGAATATGACGGCTCGGGAGATCCTGGTGAATGCCGTTCAATCGGCTCAGCCGGATGGTACTTGAAATCCGCGAGCGAAAATCAGCGGGCAGCTCTGCAGTGCTGTTGATCAAATGCTCCCTTCCCCGGACCCCGAAATGGGAGTAATGTATGGCATTGATCCCTAGTGATTTTGGTACCTGGTAGTCCGAAATGAGGTTATCCCCTGTATGCGTGAGCTCCGAAGGGCTTATGTTAAAATGATTTAATACTTTTTGAAAAAGTTTGCCGGAATATTTGGTTTCTCTATAATCAGAAGATACAAAAAGCTCATCACTATGACATTCAATGTTATTCGCATTTAATGCCCTTTTGATGACGCGGGAGGGAAGGTACATGTCTGAGATGAAGATCACCTGATGCCCATCGTTCCTCAGTGACTTTACCTTATTCACGTGAGGCAGGATACCTGCGAGGCTGGAAAGTTCCAGTTCGATCTCCATCTGCTCCATTTCCTGCCGAAGATTTTCTGATAACTTAAGTTTAAGACAAATAAGCTGGTATATCTCTGATAGCGTGATTTCCTGAGTTGTGGCAGTAGAGCGGGCTTCTAACTCTGAAGAAACGCGGAGTTGAACCCAATCTCCGGGTGGCATTTTAATGATGTTTCTCCTGATCAGCTCATGAGCCATTGAGTGAAACAGATCGACAGGTTCTGAGTAGCATCGCGTAAGAAGGGTATCGAAAACGTCGAACGAATATATTTTCTTCATAGATTGAACACATGGAACGATCCCAAAAATACTTCTTCATCCCTTTCCTGTCTCACAATGCTTGACGCTTGTATAACTATGTGTAAAAATTGAGGCAAATGTGAACCGGGGCCTGCATCATCCAAAAAAGTCAGTACAGTCATTTTTCCATACGTGTTTCGTGGGGATATTTGCTTCAAAGCGAAATACTTATGGAAACTCTAAGAAAGATAGTTGAATACATACAGCAGGTACTGAGAGACCTGGATTAGGTGCCCGCGTCTTGGGACGTTTTAGGAGGCGACAAAAGTAAGAAGGCGAGGTGTATAACCCCGCCTTCTTACTTTATTTTGACTTTTTGCTCATCTTCAGCACAAGTAATGCCGTTAGTGCCAGGCCTACAGCAATCTTTGTAACAGCCGCTTTGCGATTATATTTCCATTCAGCGTTCCACCCTCTCTCCGCAAAAATGTTCGGAATATGTCCTCGCTTTAAATCATCAACAATTCCTTCAACTACGTTTATGCGGTCGGCCAGGATAAGCGGGAGCCAATGTCCGTAGTGGTTTTCGCTGTATTGAAAGGCCTTCCTCCTGATCATCCCGCTGAGGCCAGAAGGTGGGGTTGACGTTCCAAAGACCGCAGTGACGTTAGGACGCTCGTTTGAGTGCAGTACCTCAATATCGACGAACTGCTGGGTTGGGCGTTCCCAGGTGTAGCCTTTATGTTCTTCATTACTGCGTTTTTTCATTGGGTACGTGGGATCATTCTTCGGATCAGCATCAATTGCCCAGCCGTTCTTGTCCTTATATTTTTCTTCTAGTGAGTTTTCCATGGTCGTATGTTTTAAATTCTAGCTGCCGGCGGAATCAGAATGGGCTTAATACAGTTGTCGAGCTTCGCTGAGAATATATGGTATGCATCAGCGGCTTCTTCCAAAGGAATCCGGTGAGTGATGATTCCCTTAGGATCAAGTCGCCCTGCCTGCACATGTTCAATCATTTTGGGTAATAGTCGTTTGACTGAAGCCTGGTTTGCCCGGATGGTAATACCTTTGTTGACGACATTGCCAATTGGAACCAGATTATCAGTTGGACCGTACACTCCGACGATAGATACAATTCCACCTTTTTTTACCGAGTTTATCGCCCAGTGAAGAGCTGTGGCAGACCCGGCCTGAAGCAGCATCTTTCTTCCAGTAATTGTTTGCATGGTGTTACCAGCTGCATCACCGCCAACAGCGTCGATACATACATCGGCTCCCATCCAGTCAGTCGTCTTCTTGATGAATACCACTGGATCTTCCAGAGACCTGAAGTTATATGCTTCGCAGTCGGCGTAGTTGCGGACAAACTCGAGTCTGTATTCAAGATGGTCAATGACAATCACTCGTCCGGCACCAAAGAGCCATGAGCATTTAGCAGCCATAATTCCGATAGGGCCGGCTCCGAAGATAACTACGGTGTCGCCCTTCTGAATGCCAGCCATTTCTGCCGCCTGGTAGGCGGTAGGCACTACATCCGTCAGTAATACCGCGTCATCAGGATCCATGCCATCAGGAATAACGGTCGGCCCTACGTTCGCATAGGGCACTCTTACGTACTCTGCCTGGCCACCATCGTAGCCTCCGGCCGTATGGGAGTATCCGAAAATACCACCCACCGCGGTTGCCTCGGGGTTTGATTCATGACAGTTGCCATATAGCTCCTGCTTGCAGAATGCGCATTTCCCACAGGCAATGTTAAAGGGAACCATGACATGATCTCCCACTTTAAGTTTCGTCACTCCCGGACCTATATCCTCTACAACACCAATGAATTCATGGCCAAAAGTCATGCCGACACGTGTGTCGGGAACCAGTCCGCCATAGAGGTGTAAGTCAGATCCGCAAATGCAGGACCGGGTCACGCGAACAATGGCATCGTCCGGATGCAATATTTCCGGATAGGGCTTTTGATCAACACGGATCCTGAAGGGGCCCCGGTAGTTTGTCGCTAACATAGAAGTCCTTTCTTCTTTAGATATTGAATGTTTTTCATCTTTTGGTTATTTATTAGGTAAAGCAGATGAAGAGAAAACACGTTACATCAGATGATGTTTGCCCGATTGTGAATTAGCACGTCAGCGGTTGTCCTTGATTGTTTATACTTTAAGAAAATAAAAATAATTAAAGCAGCTCAATGGAATTTTTGTTGCTATTGAAAAACATCTATTACTATGGGAAAAACTAAAAATGGCGTGTTTGTGCCGCCAAAAGGAAAGCCATCAGGCAGTGGAAGAGAAGGTTCAGGGCTTAAAGATGCTTTTGCAGTGACCGACCTGAAGACGGATGAAGAGCTTGCAGAGCGTTTCATGGAAGGTCCCGACCAGACTTCAGACAACGTTAGTGTAAGGCACCCCAACAGAAATGTAAATAAGGGGCGCGAGGATGAACCCGATCAATAATCGCTGTTCAAAGGATTAACAAATGCGGGGCCTCAGGGGCCCTGTATAAAAAAGATGATGATGATGGAAGATTTAGTAAAAGAAAAATTTACAGAGCTCACTAATTATAAGGCTTCTACGTGTGTATCTATTTATCTGCCAACTCACAAATCCGGTGCAGAGATCAATGAGAAGCAGGACTTGATTGTATTCAAGAACAATTTACAGGAGTGTGCGAGACTTCTGGCTGCCAAAGGAAAAGAGAAGTTGGAAATCGACAAGTTGCTGCAGCCGGCGTACGACCTTCTGAAGCATGAAACTTTCTGGTATCAGCTTTCTGACGGGCTGGCGGTTTTTATCGCTGATGGATTTTTCAAGGCGTATCGTATTCCGATAAAGGTTAAGGAAGAACTTCACGTGAACAGTTCATTTTATCTGAGCCCGTTAATTCCATATATTACCCATACGGCGTATTTCTATCTTCTGGTATTTAGTAAGGATGCCTGCAACTTCTATAGGGGGAACGGGTATGGAATGCAGAAAGTTGAGGTAGAAGGTCTGCCTCTGGGAATGGATGATGTGATCCACTTTGAAGAAAAGGACGAAAGGAAGCTTTTCCGCGGTGGCGGGAACGCCCCAGGTGCAGAGGCCAATTTTCATGGCCATGGAAGCGGTCTTGCCGACGAGAAAGAGTATATCGCTCAGTATCTTAAAGAGGTAGATCAAACGTTGTGGACCGAGGTGCTGGCCAACGAAAAGGCACCCTTGATCCTTTCTTCAGTCGAGTATATGGTTGGCTACTACCGGCAGAACTCACGCTACAAACATATCGCAGAAGAAAACATCACGGGCAATTTTGATCACGAAGGATTAAATGCCCTGTACGAAAGAGCAAAGAAGATCGCGGAGCCACTGCTAAAGGAGGAGGCGAAGAAGGCGCTGCATAATTATTATAATCAGGTAGCGACAGACCTCACTACTTCTATGCCCGAAAAGATCATTCCGGCGAGCTACTATGCCCAGATATCTGACCTCTTCGTCATGGAAAATTTCCACGTATGGGGTACATTCAACGAGGCGGATAACAAGCTTGTTGTTCATCCTGAAAAGCAGGAAGGTGATGAATGCTTAGTCAACAAAGCCATCATCAATACCTTATCTAATGGAGGGGCTGTTTATGTTCTTCCAAAGGAAAAGATGCCAAAAGAAAGTTCGATGGCAGCTTTTCTGAGGTTCAAGGCTTAGTTTTTATCAAATTAAAAGAAAGAGGTATCTTTCATTCTGCGACGTGTTTTACGCAATCGCCGGGTGATAAATACCTCTTTCTTTGCTATGATAAACCATTGAAGACGCGAATATGTTAGTCCTATGATTACTTGTTCACTATGAAGAATACATTCACCCTGCTTTGCGCAACTGTTTTCCTTGCCTCCTGCGGAGGAAATAATACTCCTTCAAACGTGCAGGCCCCGGGCGACGAAAAGACCTCTAAAGATCGTCTGTTAGAGACCGGCGCTGACCTGCTACAGAGTAAGAATCCTCTTAGGCATTTTAATACTTATCTGGACGGTTTTCATTTCTACAATGGAAACCCTGAAGCACAGATGGAAGCTCACCACTATGTACAGCAGCTTAACGAAGACGTGCATCAGGCGATCATTTTCGACGGCAACGGTAAAGATGCCAAAATCATGGGTATTGAATATATCATCTCGGAGGCTCTGTTCAAAAAACTTCCGGAAGAAGAGAAAAAATTATGGCATAGCCATCAATACGAGGTGAAGTCGGGTACTCTCATAGCACCGGGCATTCCGCAGGCTGCGGAGCATGAGCTAATGGAGAAACTCGTATCGACTTATGGAAAGACCATCCATACCTGGCATACCGATCAGGAGCGATCACTGCCGGTAGGTTCTCCGATGATCATGATGGGCTTCACAAAGGACGGGCAGATACACCCGCATCTTGTTGAAGAGAGAGATAAGCGTTTTGGCGTTTCAACCGCTAAAATCCGCGAGCAGAGGAAGGATATCGTTGCTCCTCCGGTAGCCTCAGGAGCCAATGCCTGGGAACGGGGAGAAGTCAGACAATTTACAGTTAGTAATAAGGCTGATTCTGCGCAGCATAAACACCAGATCAAATAAGCACTATTGTTCATGATGAAAGAGACTAATCAATTTTCGGCTCCTGTTCCTAACGGGGTTCTATTTATTGTTGGCGGACACGAAGACAAGGGAGATCAGGAGCCAGAGAAGAAAGGTGCGACAAAGCCCCTGGAGGTATTGAAAGCCTTCGTGGGCCTCATAAAAAAGGAAAACCCAGTCATTGAGTTGGTTACCAGCGGCAGCTCTGACGGAGAAGCCTATTTCGCCGACTACAAAAGGGCCTTTGGTGAGCTTGGGGTAAGCGAGCTTGGCCATATACATCATGATATCAGGTCAGATATTCTCCAAGAGGAGTTTCAAAGCGAGATCGTCCAACGTGCCAGCCAGGCTGATGCGGTTTACTTTAGCGGTGGCGATCAGCTGAAGTTGACTTCCATATACGGGGGAACCAGATTTCTAAGGACCCTGAAAGAGCGGTATATTTTTGATAAGCTGATTGTAGGAGGAACGAGCGCAGGCGCCATGGCCCTATCTACACCTATGATTTACGCGGGGAATAAGGAAGTACAACAGATCGCGGGTGGGATCAAAGTCACTACCGGATTGGAATTCCTGAAAGATGTATGCATCGATACCCACTTTGTGGATCGTAGCAGGTTTGTTCGGATGGCTCAGGTAATTGCCAGCAATCCTACATGTATAGGAGTGGGTATTGAGGAGGATACTGCGGTGATTGTTCGCAATGGAGAGGATGCAGAAGTTGTGGGCAGCGGTATCGTCATCGTCGTGGAAGGTTTCGGTATTACCGATTCGAACATTCTGGATCATGGATCGACAGAAAAAATATACATCCACGACCTTAATGTAAGGATGTTGTCTGCAGGTTGCGCTTATAAAATACCGCGGAATAATCCGCCACACTGGTAGTTTTTTACTACGTACTTTCCTTTCAAAAACGGTATTTATACATTAAACCCGATCGTGATGTAGTTGTTGTTCAGGTGATTAGTTAATTTATCTTTTACCATCTAAAATCTACACTATGTTTTTTCACGACAAAAGGACCCAGTACACTGTAAGGGTCGACAAACCGGATCCACAATTTGCGAGGCTGCTTCAGCAAGCTATTGGCGGAATAGAGGGTGAAATCAGAGTATGTTTGCAATACCTTTTCCAGGCATGGGGAAATCGCGGCCCGACGAAGTACCGCGACATGCTCCTTGAGACAGGAACTGAGGAGATTTCCCATATTGAAATGCTTTGTACCGCAGTTGCGTTAAACCTGGAAGGTGCGTCTGGGGGAGTGATTGACCAGATTGTTACGGCGAACCCTGTTGTAAAGGAAATTATGGGCGGTATGGATCCCCGTCATTATTTATCGACTGGTCTTGCCGCGATGGCTGCCGATGCGAACGGGGTACCTTTTAACGGTTCATGGGTGGTTGCGAGTGGCAATCTTGCAGCGGATATGTACGCAAATGTAATGGCGGAATCGACAGGCCGGGTGCTTGCCACCAGACTCTGGAACTCAACCGAAGATCCAGGAATGAAAGATATGCTATCTTTCCTTATCGCACGTGACACCATGCACCAAAACCAATGGCTCGCTGTCCTCGAAGAGTTGGGTGGCTTGAAGAGCGTTCATCCTATTCCGAACAGTTTCCCGCAGACTGAAGGGCCAAGCGAGTTTAACTACGCTTTTGTGTCTACAAATCTCGATCACCCTGAAAATCCCGGCACCCGCTGGAGCCAGGGGCCATCGATCGATGGCAAGGGCGAGTTTACGTTTGTTCACGGTGTTCCTTTGGGTTCTGAACCCAAATTAAGTCCTCCGATTCCTGAGGCATACGCCCAGATGGAGCAAATGAAGCCAGACGGCACTAATAATATAGCCGATAGTCTGTTATAGTTCTCAGCAAGATGAATAACCCGTAAAGAATCGTTACGGGTTATTCATCTTGCTGAGAATCCTAAAGATGGTACACCCGTATGTTGGTATCTGCACCTGCAGGTGAAGACAGATCGTGCTGTTTTGCATTAACCAGGTGCCAAATGCCCCTCTCGTTGTCAAGAAGCAGATCAAGGGTGTTGTTAACAAGTTCCCTTACGTCTGTGGAAGTGAATGAAACTCGCTGTATCCGCTTAGATGATAGCGGCTTTTGACTGTGGTTAAAGTCAGATGTTGAAAACAGCCCCGTCCGAATCATGAGCGTGTCAGGGTTCTGTAACATGACATAGTGTTCGGTAAGCAGATCTGCTGAAAATGTTGCCATTTTCATGTTGTGCCTTTTGGCAAAGGCTGCAAGGGCTCCGGATTTTCTCGCGATGTTCAAATCCGGTCCCGAACTGGTGTATCTTCGGGAGTATGTCTGACTGTCGATCGCGTCTACTATCGCCCAAATCTTCGTTTCAGGGAACAGGTCTTTAGGGCTTGATCCTCCAGTGAGGTGAAGTTCTTCACGACTAACCAGTTTGTAAGGTATATTTCTAAGCTCACACAAGCGTGCGAATGTGCCGCCCATCACACCTGATTTTGCAACAATGAGTAGAACCGGTCCTACTGATTTAGATATCGCGGATCTTAACGGAATGGTTTTATGATATAAGATGCGAATATCGCGTTCCCACCATCCTTTCTGCTTCAGTAATGGATGTCTGGGCTTGACATCCATTACTGAAGCAGAAAGGATAAGGGAGCTCATCGCCGTAGGTCTCGGGCTTCCTGATGAAACGTCAAAAACTCCCGCTTCATAATCGCCGCATTCTTCCCTGAGCAGACAGTTCCAGCCAAACGAGCCCAGCAGTGCCCATGCGGTTACTGCACGGACGTCCGCTTGTTCTTTCCCGAGCCTGCGCGCATCCTGAAGTACACGGTTAAACCACCTCATCTGTTCTTCCCGTGTGCAATGGAGATGAACTTCCGTAACAGCGATTGGAAGCTTGTATCTGTTCCATACCTCCTTTAGTATCCGATAGGGACCGTATGCTTTTCTACAGCCGACCCTGACTACCTCAACATCCGCGTACTGATGTTTCCCGTTTCCGCCGTGTGTATGCGGAGGATATATGCCTAACCTTTCATCAATATATCGTTCAGAGGTAAGATAGTGGTTGATGCCGATGATATCGGGTGGACAGGGATTTTCCAGGAAGAATTCCAGGTCAGCTTCGGAGATGCCGTTCTGGACCAAATATTTGTAGAGCGGGTGATTTAAACCCACTTTACCACAAAGAAGATCCAGGCTAAGCCAGCGCCTGTGATTTTCAAAATCGGCCTGGTAACGTAGGGCAGGGGTGCTATGCGTTCTGCCCATATCCTCTGTCTGTACCAACATCGCACCGGGGTTAATCTTTCTGATGCTCTGCATGGCCAGTACCGTGGCCTTACATTCGTTTATAAGAATGCGAAGAAACGTTTCGGAGCTTGATCCATGTGGATGCCAGATACCGTAAAGGCCGCAAAACCGCGCCGTTGTTAATGGTTCATTTACCGGCGTGTAATAGTTAATCCAGGGGAACTCAGTGGCGACCTTTCCAGCATAGTCAGCGAGCCCGTTTACGAAGGACTCGTCGGCAATGCTTACATAAGCAGGTCCGCTACCGTGGTGAACCAAGCCAACGATGGGCTCTACATGTAGCTCAAGTAGCCGGGATAGCCTTTGGGAAGTGCTCGTCCAGTCGATCTCTTGACCATTTTCAGGCTGATGTTTTTCCCAAAGAACAGGATACCTTAATTTTTTAATACCTAAGCCGGCAAGCAGGTCAAGATCGCTGAGGCGATCATAGTGCCCTGAATACTCCAACTGGTCCATGTATCTGTCTCCAACACGGTTTATCGTACATTCAATTCCTCCCCAAATCTCCATGTTTAAAAAAATTATGTCGCCCCTTTTCAGGTGCGACAGGGTTATCTTGATTCTTCTAAATCGGATAGGGTTAGCTGGCGAGCGAAATTTTACCCTTATTTTTCAATGTATTACGGATCTTGGACGTCATGGATGCGTAGGTGTTGTCCCAGCAATTGTCAGCAAGAAATTCATCGGATTTTGTTAGCCATGAAGTCTTGTCGCCCACCGCCAACTCCTGCTCAGCGTAACCGATAAACTCTTCAGCGGTGCGGCCTATATGCACGAGCTTGTTCACTCCATATGGATGAACGACATCCCGGATAGGTGTTGATATAACAGGCCGTCCTGCGCTCATGTATTCAGGGGTCTTAGTTGGACTGATAAATCGTGTAGACTCGTTCAGTAAGAACGGAATCAATGCGATATCCCATCCTGAAAGATATGCAGGTAACTCTTTATAGCTCTTCTGACCGAGGTAATGGATGTTTTTGTTTCGTGGAAGGATATCGGGAGATATCTTGACAACTGGCCCAATAAGGATGAGCTGCCATTCTGGACGCGCATCAGCCATACTTCTGATCAGTTCAATATCGAACCGCTCGTCGATCACTCCATAGAAGCCTAATTTAATTCCCTTGATTCTAGCCTGATCCTCGGGCTCAGAAATATGTACCCGTGCAGCGGCAAAGTGATCCTTGTCAATACTGCTTGGAAACGGGAAAATATTTGCATGCTGATTTTTCTTCGCTTCGTATAGAGCCTGGCCGCCCGTGAACACGATATCAGCTTTGTTCATCAGCTGTTTTTCCAGTTCTTTTAGCTTAGCAGGTGCATTTTTAAAGGCTGAAAGCTCATCCATGCAATCAAATATGGTGATTTTAGGATTGTACTTCGATGTGAAGTTCAAAGCCATTGGGGTATAGTACCAAAAGGCAAAGTCTTCAACTGTTTTCGTCGCAAAGAACTTGTCAAGCAACTGCGTTAAAACAGAGTCGACATCTGCCTCTTCGGATTTTGAAATTAAGGGAACCCCTACCCATAGGTTGGGAAGCTTTCTGCTGAATTGAATCGTCGATTCAGGTTCCTCAGTAAACATAGGTTCCTCTAAAAAATACACAATACAGTCGTTTGCAAAGCGACTTAACAGATGTTGTGGACGTTGGTATACAAAGTCCCATCTCAAGTGCGAAAAGCACATCAAATAAGGCGGTATTTCTTTCATAGTTTTCGTGATTAATTAAATAACGCAAATGCCCAAAAATGGTTTTAGTGAGAAAATCAAAACGCAATGGTATGAACGATTGTTAGTTAGTACCGATAATCAGCTGCCTATGAATGTTAAGAATAAGTTTATGTTTGCTACCGGGATAGAAAATAGCTATCCTATGATTACCCTTCCGGATGGTACCAGAAAGCGGGTCGATGAAATGGAGAAGTGCGGTCATTACAAGCACTGGAAGCAAGACTTTCATCTTGTAAAAGAGATGGGGATTGAATTTCTGCGTTATGGTCCGCCATACTTCAGCGTAAATACAGGTCCGGGTCAGTATGACTGGAGTTTCGTTGATGAGACGTTCAGGTATCTGGAAGAACTCAAAATTACCCCGATAGTTGATTTGTGTCATTTTGGCCTACCCGACTGGCTTGAAAATTTCCAAAATCCTGACTTTCCAGTTCATTTTGAAGAATATGCCCTGGCTTTCGCGAAACGCTATCCCTACATACAGTTTTACACGCCGGTGAATGAGATTTTCGTCACCGCTGCTTTTTCAGGGCAGTATGGCTGGTGGAATGAAAAAGGTACATCTGATCGGACTTTTGTCACAGCACTGAAGCACCTGTGTCAGGCAAATGTGCTGGCGATGAACGCCATTCTCACGGTTCAACCGGAGGCGATTTTTGTCCAGAGCGAGTCATCTGAGTATTTCCACCCGGAGACCCCAGACTGCGATCATCTGGCAACCTTTCTCAATCAACGTCGCTTCCTTTCGTTGGACTTAAGTTATGGTTATCCCATTAGTGTGTCCATGTATGAGTATTTGCTCGAAAACGGTATGACCAAGAAAGAGTATCGTTGGTTTGAAAATAATGTGATTAAAGGCAGCTGTGTGATGGGGAACGATTATTATGTCACTAATGAACATATGGTGCATGAGGACGGTTCAACATCTGCTGCCGGGGAAATTTTCGGGTATTATGTGATTACACGCCAGTATTATAGCCGGTATAAGTTGCCGATCATGCATACGGAAACTAACATTGCTGAGCCAAATGCAGTGAGGTGGCTCCAAACCCAGTGGGCAAATGTGAGACGATTAAAACGCGATGGTATACCCATATATGGTTTTACCTGGTATAGCCTCACTGATCAGGTTGACTGGGATTCGGCTCTGAGAGACGATGCCGGCAGAGTGAACAGCCTTGGATTGTATGATCTGGACAGGAAAATAAGGCCAGTTGGACAGGCCTATAAAGAACTTATCAGGCAGTGGCAGCCAGCGCTTGAGGATGAAAAATATGTCCTGCATTTTAAGCCGGGGATACACCAGTAACAAAAGAAGAAAAAGAGACTATGATAATCTCTTTTTCCTCTTTTTTCTGAAGTTTAGTTTTAACTTACTAACTACAGATTTATCTGTAATAATTAGTTCTTTAGTGCAATACCATGATCCATGAGAAATATAACTCGCTTCTGGCTGGTTGTGTTGGTTAAGATCTGGCAGCATCTTCATCAGGTGATCGCTCGCTTCATATCCGCTTTTCATAACTTTCTGTATTTGTTTATGTTAACAATTAATTTGATAGATTGTTTCAAAAAAAGAGTTTTTTATTGAATGAAGGAGATTGTGGTTTGTGATCGTTACCTGAATTTCCCGGCAGTTGTGTAGTCTGGTTAGCAAACTTGCCTTTAAGAAGTAGAACTATCGTAGAACGATATGAATGATGTTATAGAAAGTGTAGAAGATTACCTTCGCACTATAAAGGAACATAAAAAAAGGAACGTTAAGGAAGGGAACACGGAAGACTTCCTATTTCGTGGACAGGTGAATGATTTACCTTTAGTTCCCAAGATCGCCCGGCTCAAGCCTCATGGAGATCTGTTTGACGTCGAACGCAGGCTGGTGGAGGAATTTAAGCGGATTAACCCATTGCTACTCGATAAAACCGGAGCGTTAAACGATTGGGATTATCTGACCCTCGGACAGCAGTATGGTCTTCCCACGCGCCTTCTTGATTGGTCAAATAATGCATTAACAGCGCTTTGGTTCGCCACAGATGCCGTGCTGGCCGAATCGATGAAGTCAGAACAAGCAATAGTTTGGGTGCTCATGGCAGAGAAGGTCGATTTGGAGCTTGATACTTTACAGAAAAGCCCCTTTCAGATTTCACAAACGAAGATTTTCAGGCCGCGCATAATCAAGCAACGCATCAACAATCAGTCGGGTATGTTTTCTATCCATTCCAATGAGTCCCTGTCTCAGAAGGAGGCGATGAACGAAGCGGAGCATTATCATAAGAAGCTTTTAAAGCTTAAGATCTCCACAAACAGTTTTGTGGACATACGATCAGATTTAAATACGCTTGGCGTAAATGCATTTACGATTTTTCCTGAGCTGGATGGCCTGTGTTCATTCTTGCAATGGAAATATTTTGATTGACCCACTCTTTCACGAGTCTTCTCATAATGGTTCTCATATTTATAATGTGCTGATAATCATGTGCAATCTTTGGTAGTTTTACCAGCTCAAATTACATGAATTATTCACATATGATGCTAAAGACATTAAGACATTATTCGATTTTTACCATATCAGCGGTTTGTGGGTTTGTATTGATTGCGATTGAAGGACTGAATGCTCAAAGCCAATATGTCGCTCCGCAGGACACTGTGAGGATAAGACGTGCCGCTGATGAATCTCTTAATGCTTACCGGGAATCGGCAACGCTAACGTCAGATTCCAGACTTGTCGGAGCTGCCGTCAAGGCTGCAGCTATTCTCGCCGATACGCTTAAGTATGATGTTAAAAACGGTGCGCCGGTTGAGTCGGTATTTTCAGGGAGCGACCTTGAATATGTCGCGCAGCAAGGGATGAATGGTACGATAGCTTTATTTGAACTTACCAATAAAAATTTGCCGAAGGGTAAATTTTTGGCGTTTAGAACCGATTCACAACGTATAGTATCAGCAGAAAACCCGCTTTCTCTGAAGGATTTGAAGGTGCTGATAGCTGCAAACCCGGCTAATAAACAGAGCAATGGCCAACAATGGCGCGAGCATGTTTATCAGGCTTATATGGCCCGGGATTATGCTACCAGTTTGCATAATACCATAACGATAACTTCAGCGACGAGGGAGATGCGCGAAACTCCGGAATTGATACTTATCGATTTCGATGGCGGATCAATTTCCCTGGCAGAACTATTAAGAAGGGAACAGCTAAAAACAAAGGACCCGGCGAAGGCCGAGAAAGCTGCTGTTGCAGAGTTCCGGTCCAGAACGTTTCCAGGGAAACGGATGTCGAAAGAAAACGCTAATGAAAATTATAAGCGGGCATTGTTTGAGCTAATGCGATTGCAGGAGGCAGATATGAACCGTCATCCAGAATCCAAAGCATTGCTCGTCGCGTTGCGGAATGACCTGAGTAAAGGAGCCGGTAGTCGGGTAGTTCAGGCACTGAAGGGCAGCAGCTTTTTTGATAGTAACGTTCCGGGGAACCTTGGTCCGGTTCTGCTGACCGAAACCGAAGTGATAAATCCAGATAGGATGCAGGGCGAGTCGGAATCTAAAGCCATGGAGCTGATGATGCTGACATCGCTGCATTATGGAGAACGCGACGCTGTGAAGCTGTTCAAGCGCCTGATAGAAGGTAAAGGGGCAGTTCCGGCGGATCAGACAGGCGATTTTTCAGCCAAACGTCTCGGACAGCTAAGGGACCATGGAACAGAGAAGCTTAAGTCGCTGGGGTATGGTGAAGACAAGTCGGCGGGTATTACCAGCTCAGACCTTGTCTTATTGGCAGTAGCAGCTCCCCAGCCTCCTGCATCTCCTGCTGCGGCCGGATATTTAAGTCTGCAGACTGCAGTGGAAAGTATTATCAATTACTATTCGGTTATTGAGATTCATGAGAACAAGTTTGCGGTGTCCTTTAATCCAAGGATCAAGTTAGGTAGTCGTCATATTCAACACAGAAGCTCCTATGATCCGGTTAACTTCGTTCCAGAAGTGATCAATGGTGAGGGTATCGGCCAGGAAGGCTCGCGCATCACCTTGAACGGCGTGGAAATGAGGCTGGAATCGGATATTTATTTCTCTAACCTCCGGAAGATTACTCAGAGTGGAGTGAAACCCCTTGTCTATCCCCAGTTTGGGATTGTTGCCGGATTCGGTACCAGAAAGGTTGGATACGATGATAATACCATTATCGGTCCTCATGGAAAGGTGCCGCAGTTCAGCTCGAATTACTGGAACTGGGGAGGTCATATCGGTCTGAACGTGGGTCCCTTTCTTCTGTCTGCAGATGCAACTGTCCTATCTACGCCTGAAAGAACAGATCCATATGAGCGATTTTTCGATCTCTCAAATGGGATGACTTATTACCGGTATGGCTTGCTGCTGCACGTATTTAACGGATCTTTCGGTAAGACAAGCCAGGCCGGGCGACTACGTTTTATAGTGGATGCGGAGTTCGCAGGTGAAACCAATAACGAAGGTACCCCCAACCGTACGCACACGCAGAGCGGTGCGGCACAGACCGGGAGTGGCGAGTGGAAACGAGATTATGAACGGGCTCATCCAGGCGGGGAGTACAACCATGAAATTGCAACGCAAATGATTTTGAACGGGGATGTTAAAGGTTCCTATGCAGCAAGTAACTTCGCTGCCGTTCATTTAGGTATTCAAAAATACGGATTTCTTTTAAAGGGTACTGTAGGATTGTATAACACTAAAACAATAGAAGGATATAATGAGGGTGGAGGAGAGTGGGCCAACAAGCTGTTTCAAAATACCATTAAAGGTCGTTTGTTTGGGGGAGCAAGCCTCACCTATTCTTTTGACTCGCGAAGCTGGTCTGAAACCAGTAGAAAGTCGTCCTCATACAGGTCAACCAGAGAAGGCAAATCCGATGAGCTGAAAGAAGAATCTTCTGCCTCTTCACGCTCTGTTTTCCGGATCAGGGACCATGCGGTGTTTACAGGGGGAAAATAGAAATGGATAAGTTGGCCGGTCCCGTAAACACTATCTGTGCTGCCGTGTTCATGAGTTATGCGCAAATTCTTACAGCGGGTTCTGTCAGGACCGGTGATCAGACTGGCCAACAAATATTCTTCAAGGCCGGACAAAGTTCGGGTGCATGCCGCCCTGACATCTCTCTACCAGAAGATTTTAGAAGACCCGGGGAAACGCGGACTCGTGATAGATTTTCACGCATCATCAAAGATGATTGTGTTTTCAGATCAGCACAAAGGAAGCCGGAATTTTCGAGATGATTTCCTGCTGGCGGAAAAAAACTATCTTGCGGCCTTGCAATACTACAATGAAAAGGAGTTCTTGTATTGCAATCTTGGTGATAGTGAAGAACTTTGGGAAAATACCGTCGAAAGCATTTTAAAGCACAATAAAGACACATTCCGCGCCGAGAGCGAATTTCTCAGGCGGAATGCGTTTATTAAGGTCTTCGGAAATCATGACCTTTATTGGGACAACGATCCTCTGGCATCTCTAAACCTATACCGTGCATACGGACAAAAGGTAAAAATCTACGAGGGTGTCATTATTAAAATGGAAGTAAAAGGGAGATCACTCTCTTTCTTTCTTACTCATGGGCACCAGGGTGATCTTCAAAGCGATGGTAATTGGTTCAGCAAATGGTTTGTTTCGACAATTTGGGGGCCTCTGCAATCTTTCCTCAGAATAAATCCCAATACGCCAGCCTACGACAATAAGCTAAAATCAGAACATAATCAGATTATGTACGACTGGACGGCGATGCAGCAAGATCTTGTTCTCATAACAGGGCATACCCATCAGCCCGTATTTAATTCTCTTACTCATCTTGAACGCATGTACATTCGGTTAAAAAAGGCGCGAAAAAAGGCGGACATTGTCGAGGTAAAAGCGATAGAGGCTATGTTTGCGGCTGGAAAAATCAGCGGAGACGCATCGCCAAGGCTCGACTACTCGAAGAACACATACTTCAATACGGGCTGCGGATGTTTTGATGATGGTGATATAACGGGGATAGAACTGGAAAGTGGCATGATCAGACTCGTTGAGTGGAAATCGGTCGATGGACAGCACAAACGTGTGATTCTGGAAGAATCTCCGCTGGAAAGGTTGCTGGATTCGACGGAGGTGACGACAATAGTCTGAGGCAATCAGCTTAATCCCGTTTTTTTAAAGTGTAACAACTGTGTTTCAATCGCTGTAGGGTCTGTGTTTTATCACGATGACAGGATGCTACAGGACAGAAACCAACTAAAAACTTTTTAGTTTAGTTTCACAGTTATAAACCAACTAAACCAATGAAGCTAATTTCTATTGTTTGCAGCTTGCTATTAGTCAGCAGTGTGACTTTCGGCCAGGTACAACATACCGGCAACGATGTAACCACTCCTTTGCATTTGTTAAAACCCGACTATCCTGTAAAATATGGTGAAACTAAACCTCAGGACATCAAGGTGGTATTAGATAGACTATACGCTTATCTGAATGCTGCCACACCGATGCAATTAGTAAATAAGCAGTCAGGTGAGGTATTGCAAAACCTCAAAAAAGCAGATGAGAGCTCCATTTTTAAACAGGGCGACTTTCGTCTGATTAGCTATGAATGGGGTGTGACCTATACAGGAATGCTTCTGGCAGGTCAGGTCACCGGCGACAAAAAGTTTACCGAATACACGACAAAGCGAATCGACTTTATTTCCGAGGTAGCTTCTAACTATCGGCCACTTTATAACAAGAATCCCAAAGCTCAAATACCGGTGAGATCGGTTCTTGATCCACATGCCCTAGATGATGCCGGTTCGATGTGTGCGGCGATTATTAAGACATCTATGGCTGGCTCTTTAAAATCTGAGGTGCGCCCCTTGATCAATAACTATATCAACTATATTATGACCAAGGAGTTTCGCCTGGCTGACGGAACCCTGGCACGAAACAGACCGCAGCCCAATACACTGTGGTTAGATGATCTTTATATGAGCCTTCCGGCTTTAGTACAGATGGGGAAGCTGACCAGTGAAACGAAGTATTTTGATGAAGCCCTGAAACAATTTCAATTGTTTTCCGGAAGGATGTACAACAAGCAGAACGGACTTTACATGCATGGTTGGGTACAGGATATGGACCCACATCCTCAGTTTCATTGGGCGAGAGCGAATGGCTGGGCGCTCCTTACAAAAATTGAATTGCTGGATGCCATTCCTGAAGGACATCCCGGAAGAGACGAAATATTGACCCAGCTCAAAACCCATATAAAAGCTCTTGCGTCCCTACAGCATGGAACCGGTTTCTGGCATCAACTGTTAGATAAGAATGACTCCTATCTCGAAACATCTGCCACTGCTATCTATGCATACTGCATCGCTCATGCAGTAAACAAAGGCTGGTTAGATGTAAAAGCATATGGGCCAATGGCCTTGTTGGCATGGAATGCAGTTAGTTCTAAAGTCAATGCCAAAGGTCAGGTTGAAGATACCTGCGTAGGTACAGGTATGGGCTTCGATCCTGCCTTCTATTATTATCGTCCTGTTAATAATTATGCGGCTCATGGTTATGGACCCGCTTTGCTTGCAGGTGCTGAAATAATTCGTCTGCTGCAAAACCATCCTTACGAGATCAACGACAGTTCTATCCAGTTTACTAAATAACAGCCAATGAAGCGGTTTTTTATGCTCCTGGTCTTGATGATTGTGATTCAGGAGGCCTCTGCACAGGACAAAGAATTAGTTCTTTGGTATAATAAACCTGCGAAAGATTGGAACGAAGCACTTCCTGTCGGAAATGGACGTCTGGGTGCTATGGTCTTCGGCCGGGCGGAAGAGGAGCTAATTCAACTCAATGAAGAAACTTTGTGGACAGGCGGTCCCGTTGATCTGAATCCAAATCCAGATGCATCAAAGTTCCTGCAGCCGGTAAGAAACGCCCTGTTTAGTGACAGTATCGACAAGGCTGTTTCGCTGTTAATGAAAATGCAGGGGCCCGACACAGAAATGTATCAGCCACTTGGCGATATACTTCTAAAACATCATTTCAAATCGGCTCCTTCTAATTATTACAGGGACCTGAACATGACGACGGCTACTGCCACGACCCGTTTTAGTGCAGACGGTGTCAATTACTCCCGCGAGATATTCGCCTCTGCTCCCGACCAGATATTGGTTATTCACATCAAAGCCGACAAAAAGGAATCAATTAACTTCTCAATCGAAGCACAGCATGAGTTGCCATTCAAAACATCTGTTTCGGCTGATAAGCATCTGATCTTAAGTGGAAAAGCCCGGGTAGATAGTTATGGCAAGAAGGTGTCGGGAAAATTCCTATATGAGGACAGTCTCCGGCAGAACGGCATGCGTTATCAATTCAGGGTAAAAGCCGTTTCTCCGGATGGTAAGGTCAACAGTACCGGTTCGTCGCTGGTCATTTCACATGCATCTGAAGTTACTATATACGTTTCGGCAGCAACGAGCTTCAATGGGTTTGAAAAGTATCCCGACAAAGAAGGAAAAAATGAACGTAAGCTGGCCTTAGGTTATTTGAACGCCGCATTGAAGAAGAATTGTAGCCAGTTATTACAAGCACATATTGCAGACTATCAACGTTACTTTAATCGGGTGAAACTCACTTTAACATCGCAGCCAGCCAAAGAGCTGCCGATTGACCAGCGGCTGCTTAGATACAGGAGAGGAGAACCCGATCCGGCACTCGAGGAGCTTTATTTTCAATTCGGGAGATATCTGTTGATATCGAGCTCCAGACCCGGAGGTATTGCCGCAAACCTTCAGGGAATCTGGAATAATTCTATAAGTCCTCCCTGGCGAAGTAACTACACAACCAACATTAACCTGCAGATGAACTACTGGCCCGCAGAAATGACCAATCTTTCGGAACTGACAGAACCGTTGATCGGGCATATACAGAAGATGGCTAAGAATGGATACCATACGGCCAGAAATTACTATAATATGCGCGGCTGGGCGGTACATCATAACTCGGATATCTGGGCTCAGACTAACCCCGTAGGGGAAGGTTCAGGAGATCCGAAGTGGGCCAACTGGTCCCTGGGCAGCCCCTGGCTTAGCCAGCATCTATTCGAGCATTACCGGTTTACCGCAGATAAAAATTTCCTTAAAAAGACCGCCTATCCCCTGATGAAAGGTGCTGCGGACTTCTGTCTGGACTGGCTTGTAGAAAGAAACGGGGTTCTGGTTACAGCGCCTTCAACCTCTCCGGAGAACGTCTATATCATGCCCAACGGAACCAAAGGGACAGTTACCATTGCCTCAGCAATGGATATGGAGATTATCTGGGATCTTTTCACCAACGTTATTGAAGCCAGCGAGATTCTGGGAACCGATAAAGAATATGCTGAAATGTTAAAGCATAAAAGAGATAGGTTAAGTCCTTTGAAGATCGGAAAAAAAGGCAACCTGGTCGAATGGTTCGGTGATTGGGAAGACGAAGATCCTAAGCACAGGCACATATCACACTTGTTCGGCCTGCACCCGGGGAGGCAGATATCGCCCCTGATTGACAGGGAATTTGCTGAGGCCAGTCGTAAAACGCTTGAAGTCAGAGGTGATGAAGGAACGGGGTGGAGCAAGGCATGGAAGATCAATTTCTGGGCAAGAATGCTCGATGGCGATCATGCCTACAAAATGTATCAGGAGCTGCTGAAAGTTTCAACGCTAAATAATCTCTTTGACACACATCCACCGTTTCAGATAGACGGTAACTTCGGCGCTACAGCAGGTATTACTGAAATGCTGTTACAAAGCCATCTGAATGACATTCAGCTGCTACCTGCTCTGCCCGCAAACTGGGCAGATGGACATGTTAGAGGTCTGGTTGCGCGCGGTGCTTTCGAGGTGGAGATGATCTGGAAAGGCGGAAAACTATCCAGGGCCTTCATTACGTCCAAAGCGGGCGGTCAGTGCAGACTTCGAACAAACCAGAAGGTGGCTTTGAAGGATGGTAAGACAAACTCCCGCCTGACCAATGAACTGAATAGCCCGCAATACATCACAACGTTCGATACAAGGAAGGGCAATGTCTATGAATTAACTGTCAACTAACACTACATGAACAAATGCAATAAATTTCTGATTATTCTTTCCTTGACATTCTTTCAAGGTTACGCTCAGGAGCAAAATGCCCTTAATGGCCGTACCTTTTGGAAGTTTGATCTTGGGTCGGAAAATGTTTCGCCGGGGTATCTTGCCGTCAGCACTGCTGATAGTTACTCCGACGAAAGAGGTTATGGATTCGACTTTTCCTCTAAGCCCCGTTTGGTTTCCAGAAAAGGGAAAGACCCGTTAAGAAGTGATTTTGTGACATCAGATAGGCCCTTTTATTTCTCTGTCAGGGTTCCTGAGGGCAACTACAAAGTCACCCTAACGCTTGGCGATAGCAAGTTACCTACCAGAACAACCGTCAAAGCCGAGTCCAGGAGGTTAATGCTGGAGAACGTAGAGGCAAAGGCGGGGCAGCACATAAGGAAGAGTTTCATTGTTAACATCAAAGACAGAAAGATATCCCCTGACCGGGAAGTGGGCTTAAAACCCAGGGAAACAACTAAACTGGATTGGGACAATAAGCTTAGCCTGGAATTCGATTCAAAGACAGCGCTGAATGCAATTGAAATTGAGAAGGCAGATGACCAGATTACCGTTTACCTTGCAGGAAATTCCACGGTGGTTAACCAGGAAGAGGAGCCCTGGGCTTCCTGGGGACAGATGATTCCCCGTTTTTTTAAGCCCGGCCTGGCAATTGCTAACCACGCTGAATCTGGATTGTCTTTAGGTAGTTTTATTGCCAGCAGGCGCCTGGAAAAGATATTGACTGTTATCAAACCTGGCGATTATGTATTTGTCGAGTTTGGGCATAACGATGAGAAGGAGAAAGGACCGGATGACGGGCCCTATAAATCGTATACCGAAAGGTTAAAGTTGTTTTCGAAGGAAATACGAGCTATGAAAGGTAATCTCGTGATATTAACACCTACTGCCCGCCGGTCTTTCGATGCGACCGGAATGATGGTCAATTCACATGGGGAATACCCCGATGCTGCGCGAAAGGTGGCTGCGGAAGAAGGTGTTCCGCTGATAGACCTCACTGCCCTCACCACGCGGATGTATGAAGCCCTCGGGCCCGAAGGATCAAAAAGTGCTTTTGTGATTTATCCGGAGCAGAATCTGAATGACAACACCCATTTCAACCCGTACGGCGCCTATCAGATCGCAAAGATGGTAGCTCAGGAGATCAGGGGACAAAATTTGCCAATCGCTAAATATCTGGTAGACATGCCAGCGTTCAATAGTGCCTTTCCCGATCCGGCTTCGTCTTTCAAATGGCCACCAAGCCCAAAGGTAAGTGCTGTTAAGCCTGATGGTAATTAATGCGGCTGTTGCGGGTACATCGGATTGCGCTATCCATGCAGCGGAAGCATGGCTTAAATAAAAAATAAACGATAACATCATGATAATGGGTTTTAGAAAGAACATTCTAACAGCATTTTTATTCACATCCCTTGCACTGCAAGGCCTTGCCCAAATGGGCGAAAAGAAGGAGGTACAATACATTTCCGGTACTGATAACAAGAACACCGTGACCTGGGACTTCTGGTGTACGGGTGGTAGGAAAAGTGGTGTCTGGTCAAAAATTGAGGTTCCGTCCCATTGGGAGCAACAGGGCTTCGGATCGTATAATTACGGACGGGATTATGTTACCTATGGAAAGAATTTTCGGTTCGCTGATGAGAAAGGGATCTATAAACACCAGTTTACGGTTCCATCAAGCTGGCAGGGAAAAGACGTGTTCATCGTTTTCGAAGGATCTATGACAGATACTGAGGTGAAGATCAACGGGAAGCTGGCAGGGCCGGTTCACCAGGGCTCCTTCTACCGCTTCAAATACAATATTTCTGATAAGCTCAGCTTTGGCAAGCCTAATCAGATCGAAGTTATGGTTAGCAAGATGTCTGCTGATAACTCAGTGAATAATGCGGAACGCCTGGCCGACTACTGGATATTTGGCGGGATCTTCCGTCCCGTTTATCTGGAGGCACTTCCCAAGGAGCATATCGATTATACGGCTATCGACGCAAAGGCGGATGGGTCTTTTGCTATGAATGTATTTCTGAAGAATGCAGAAGCAGGGCGTAATATCGTCGCTGAAATAAAAGATGCAACAGGAAAGATCGTAGCGACTGCAAGCGCCAGAACACAGGGGCGCGATTCAGTGATTATGCTTAAAACAAAGCTCAGCAAACCTCTGCAATGGACGGCCGAGACTCCCAATCTTTACAGCGCGGAAGTCAGTATCCGCAACGCAGCCAAAGTAATATACCACACGTCTGAAAAGTTTGGATTCCGTACCATAGAAATACGTAAAGGGGATGGTATCTACGTCAATGGTACCAAGATCAAAATGAAGGGTGTAAACCGGCATGTCTGGTGGCCGGAGACAGGGCGCTCGATCAATAAAGAAATTGATCTTAATGATGTTAAGCTGATAAAGGAGATGAATATGAACGCCGTGCGTTGTTCTCACTACCCTCCTGATAAGGCATTTCTTGAATACTGTGATTCCCTGGGCTTGTATGTCATGGATGAGCTCGCCGGCTGGCAGAAGGCCTATAGTACCAAGGCTGGCAAGCCGCTGGTAAGGGAGATGGTCATCAGGGATGTAAACCACCCTTCTATTATCTTCTGGAGCAATGGCAATGAAGGTGGTCATAACTTCGATCTGGATCAGGAATATGGGAAGTATGATCTTTCCAACCGGCCCGTTATCCACGGTCACCACAAACCGGGAAATGCTTTCAACGGTATTGACTGTAACCACTATGAAGACTACTATAGTACCCAAAAAATTCTGGCCGACACCAATATATATATGCCGACTGAGTTCCTGCATGCGCAGGATGATGGTGGAGGAGCAGTAGCTCTGAACGAATTCTGGGACCTTCACTGGAATGCTAAGAAGGGCGCCGGTGGATTTATATGGGATCTGGCCGACGAGGGAATCGTACGTACCGATCAGAATGGAATCATCGATGTAAACGGAGTAAACGCACCCGACGGGTTGGTAGGGCCTTACCGAGAAAAAGAAGGAAGTGTGAACGCCATCAGGGAGATCTATTCGCCTGTTAAAATTACATTGAAAGAGCTCTCAGATGACTTTAAGGGTGAAATACCGGTTGAAAACAGGTTCCACTTCACCAATATAAATCAATGTAGCTTTAAATGGGAACTGGTAAATTTTAAGAAGAGAGATGATCAGACCGCCGGCTATATAGTTGTTAAAGACGGATCGGCAACAGCTCCTTCTATCGCTCCGGTGGCAAAAGGGACGCTTAAGTTGAAGCTGCCGGCAGACTGGAAGAGCTATGATGCGCTTACGTTGTCTGCTTATGATCCAGCAAAAAACGAACTGTATAAATGGGTATGGAAAGTGAAAAAAAGTACTCAACTGCTCGATGGTATGTTGATTACTACAGGGTCCGAACCGGTTACTGTATCCGAGAACGACAGTCTGATAACATTAAAGGCAAGCGGTATATCGGTTTCCATAAGCAAAAACAACGGCAGACTGGCTGATCTGGCAAATGACTATAGCGCTAAGCTATCGTTTACTAACGGGCCGGTACTGGTAAGTGGCAATGCCGTGTTCGCCTCTATCAAACATTTCAAGGAAGATGACGGTCACGTTGTTGAAGCTGCTTATACCGGTGATATGAAATATGTGCGTTGGAAGATGTATGGTAGCGGCTGGCTCGAAATGACTTATGAATATACCTTGAACGGAACTTATCCTTTCATGGGGGTAACCTTCAATTATCCCGAGAACTTTGTGCTGGGCGCCAAATGGCTGGGCAAAGGACCTTACCGCGTTTGGAAGAACAGAATGCAAGGCGTTACGCATAACGTCTGGGAGAACAGGTATAATAACACCCATACAGGTAGTGCACCGTGGATTTACCCCGAATTCAAGGGATATTATGGCGATATCACCTGGATGGAACTGAATACAGTACAAGGAAAATTTACGGTCGCAAGTCGCGATAATGATCTGTTTGTACGGTTATTTGACTTCTACGCAGTATCAGGAGCTAAGCCATCTCCTGCATTGCCTGCTGGTAATATCTCTTTCCTTGACGGTATTCCGCCTGTCGGAAGTAAGCTGGCTTTGAATATCAACTACAATACCTCGGCCCTAGGCCCGCAAAGTGAGCCTAATAAGGTCAATGGAACTACAAAACGGACTTTGTATTTTTATTTTGGTTTGCCAAAGCCGGCTACCGAGAATAAACAGTTCGTTATGCCAAAAGAAAATATCCTGACAGACGAGCAGGTTAACTGATGGTAATACCGGCGAAGGTCTGAAGCCTTTGCCGGTATTACCATCAGTATCAGAACCAACTAAACCAAAATGCCGGCAGATATCAGCCAATTATAGCCGCCGACAAGTAATCAGCTTATAAGCCTATATATGAAAATAAAACCTATACTATTAACCGTCATAATCATTACATCTTCCCTCGTTTCCAACGGGCAGCGTTTGATGGAGAATCTCGGTCGCGGATTGGTTGCTATAAACAAAGGTAGCGGCGTTGTATATGTGGGATGGCGCCTATTGGGAACGGATTCTGAGCATGTTGCTTTCAACCTTTACCGCTCAACCGCAGGGAGCAGGGCGGTAAAACTAAACGGTAAACCCTTAACGACGACCACTGATTTTCAGGATACCAAGGTCGACATCTCCAGGCCAAATACTTATTTCGTAAAGACGGTTATCAACGGAAAAGAGGTAGAGACCAGTGCTCCATACTCGCTTGCAGCAAATCCACCCGCCATTCCTTATCTTTCTGTTCCGCTGCAAACTCCAGAGGGCTACACACCTAATGACGCATCAGTAGGAGACCTGGATGGCGATGGGGAATATGAAATAATTATACATCAGGCAGGGGTTGCTAAGGATAATTCGCATGCGGGCTTCACCTCAGCTCCGATACTTGAAGCTTACAGGATGGACGGGACTTTCCTGTGGAGAATTAACCTGGGTAAGAATATCAGGGAAGGAGCGCATTATACGCAGTTCATGGTGTATGATCTGGATGGCGACGGCAGGGCGGAGATCGCCTGCAAGACTGCAGATGGAACAATCGACGGACTGGGGAATTGTATTGGCGACTCTACAAAAGATTGGCGAAATAGCCGCGGTTACATCTTGAAAGGACCTGAGTATCTAACGGTGTTTGATGGCCTGACCGGTGCTGAGATCAGTACGGTGAAGTATCTTCCTGGCAGGCATCCGGATAAAGAAGACCCTGATCAAAAAGAGATGGCGGCGATCTGGGGTGATGGTAACGGAAACCGGATGGATCGATTCCTGGCGGGAATCGCTTATCTGGATGGTAAGAACGCCAGTCTGATTATGTCGAGAGGATATTATACTCGCTCAGTCATTGCCGCCTGGGATTTTAAAGACAAAAAACTTACAAGCCGCTGGGTCTTTGACAGTGACGCCACCGCCGAAAATCGAAAATATCGCGGTCAGGGAAACCATAACCTGACCATAACAGATGTAGACGCCGACGGAAAAGATGAGATCGTGTATGGAGCCATGACCCTGGATGATGACGGACAGGGCCTTTATAGTACCGGCATCGGTCATGGAGATGCCCTGCATGTCTCTGACCTTGACCCCTCGAGACCGGGGCTGGAGGTCTTCGATATTCAGGAGCGATTTGGCGATGCAGGTGCGAGCTTCAGAGATGCACGAACCGGCGAAGTTATTTGGAAAAAGGCCTCCATTAAGGCAGGTGACGATGGCGAAGGTCCCGGTCGTGGTCTATCCCTGGATGTGGATCCCCGCTATGAAGGTTTCGAATCATGGGTGGCGGGAGCAGGAATCACCGGAATGTTTGACGTCAAGGGGAATAAGATTTCGGAGAAGAATCCTTCTGTCAACTTCGGAATCTTCTGGGATGACGATCTGTTAAGTGAACTTCTGAATTCAACTACCATTAGCAAGTGGGATTATCTTGCCGAAAAATCAAACCTCTTGTTTGATGCTGCGCAATATGATTGTGTCAGTAATAACGGTACGAAGTCTACACCCGCATTGAGTGCCGATCTGTTTGGAGACTGGCGTGAAGAGGTGATGTTCAGGACGCGCGACGGAAAGGAACTGAGAATCTTTACTACCACTATTCAAGCCAAAAACAGGCTGTTTACCTTTATGCACGACCCGCAATACCGTCAAAGCATAGCCTGGCAAAATGTAGCATACAATCAGCCGCCTCATACGAGTTTTTATGTCGGACCGAATATGAAGGCGCCGAAGCGGCCTGATATAAAAGTTACCAAGCGGCATGAGCCAGTAAAAACCCCTCGTAAATAAACTTAACCATATTCAAGAATTGATGAGAAAGCTGAACAGAAGCAGATTATTGTTACACGGACGGGGGCTGTTTATTTTGGCAGTCCTGATGAGTCTGGCATTTACCTTTTCGCAAAAGCCGGCGCTATATATCATAGGCGATTCGACGGTAAAAAATACGAACACCTCATTTATGGGTTGGGGTACCGCCATGCAAACGTTGTTTGATACGACCCGAATCGAGGTGCGCAACCATGCAATGGCAGGAAGAAGCACCAGAACCTTCATTAAGGAAGGGAGATGGGCAGCTGTCTCGTCTCAACTGAAGGCGGGAGATTATGTGATGATGCAGTTCGGGCACAACGAGGGAAGTCATCCTGATACAACCAGAGGCGGTTATAGAGGGGTTTTGAGAGGTATTGGCGAAGAAACTAAAGAACTTATCTGGCCAGATGGAACTCCTGAAACTGTGCATACTTATGGCTGGTATATCCGTCAGTTCATCCGCGATGCTCAATCGAGGGGCGCCATTCCGATTGTTTTGTCTATGATCCCGAGAAACAGCTGGAAAGCGGGTAAGGTTGTACGGGCCGATCAGGACTTCGGTCTATGGGCCAAACAGGTAGCAGAACAAGAGAACGCATACTTCATAGATCTGAACAAGATAACGGCAGACCGCTATGAGAAAATGGGTCCGCACAGGGTGAAACAGTTGTTTCCTACCGACCATACCCATACGAATGCACAAGGTGCGCTGATTAATGCTGAATCGGTTATGAAGGGCTTAAAGAAACAAAAACAGATAGGCCTCCATACTTTTCTGAAATAAAATCCTAACTGCAAGTCAGATTTAAACTATGATTGCTACAACTAAAACTCCTTTCCTCGTTCTCGTCTTTTGCCTTTTCATGTTTGGTGAAACTGTATTTGCGCAACGGAGTAAATTTAACTTCAATTCCGGCTGGAAATATATGGTCGCTGATCTTCAGGATGCTTCCAGTGCTGCCTTCGACGACTCGCGATGGAAGGCAGTAACCTTACCACATGCTTTTAATGAGGATGAGGCCTTCAAAGTGGCTATTGACAAGCATAGCACAGGCATCGTATGGTATAGAAAGCGATTTCGATTACCTGCCGGTCAAAAAGACCGTAAAGTGTTCCTGGAGTTTGAGGGCATACGCCAGGCAGGCGATTTCTATCTAAACGGTCACTATATAGGTAAACATGAGAATGGCGCTATGGCTTTTGGCCTTGATATTACCAACCACATAAACGATAATGGAAGGGAGAACATTCTGGCCGTTCGCATTGATAACTCCTGGGACTACAAAGAAGTAGCCACCCAGACCAAATTTCAATGGATCGACAAGAATTTCAATGCTAATTACGGAGGTATTCCCAAAAATGTTTTTTTGCATATCACAGACAGGCTGTATCAGACGCTTCCCTTATATTCTAATCTGAAGACACAAGGTGTTTATATCTTCGCCCGTGACTTTGACATACCAGGCAAGTCTGCCACCGTTACTGCAGAATCAGAGGTGCGCAATGAGTATTCAATACCGAAAAGCTTCAACTTTGAAGTTGAAGTGACCGACCTGCAGGGGAAGTCGGTTAAAGTTTTTCAAGGAGGTACCACGCAGATTGAACCTGGCGACATCAGGAAGGTCAGCGCATCTTCAAGGTTAGAACAACTTGAATTCTGGAGTTGGGGCTATGGTTACCTCTATACCGTGACCACCCGCCTGAAATCTGACGGAAAGGTTATTGACGCTGTTAGTACCAACACCGGGTTCAGAAAGACAGACTTTTCCGGCGGGATGGTTCGCTTGAACGACCGGGTACTTCAGATGAAGGGATATGCCCAGCGCACCAGTAATGAATGGCCTGCTATAGGGATGTCTGTGCCTGCATGGATGTCTGATTTTAGTAACCGGCTAATGGTGGAAAGCAATGCCAATCTAGTGAGATGGATGCATATCACACCCTGGAAGCAGGATGTTGAATCTTGTGACAGGGTAGGCCTGATACAGGCAATGCAGGCAGGGGATGCAGAAAAGGATGTTGAAGGTATCCGATGGACGCAGCGGACAGCGCTGATGCGTGACGCAGTCATCTACAATAGAAACAGCCCGAGCATCCTGTTCTACGAATCGGGTAATGAATCGATCAGCGAGGCACATATGCAGGAAATGAAGGATATTCGTGACCAGTATGATCCTTACGGCGGAAGGGCAGCGGGATCCAGGGAAATGCTCGACAGCAAGGTCGCCGAATATGGTGGCGAGATGCTATACATCAATAAAAGTGCCCGTATTCCCATGTGGGCAATGGAATATTCGAGAGATGAAGGCCTGCGCAAGTACTGGGACGAATATTCTCCTCCCTACCATAAGGACGGAGACGGGCCCCTTCATAAGGGGCAGGACGCGAGTATCTATAATCGCAACCAGGATTCACACGCTATGGAGAACGTCGCCCGTTGGTTCGACTACTGGCTCGAGCGTCCGGGAACGGGAGAACGTTCGAGTGCGGGTGGGGTAAACATCATCTTCTCCGATTCCAATACGCATTTCCGGGGCGCAGAAAATTACCGCCGGAGTGGCGAGGTCGACGCCATGCGTTTACCTAAAGACGGTTACTTTGCACATCAGGTCATGTGGGACGGCTGGGTCGACATAGAAAACCCACGCATTCACATTATCGGGCACTGGAACTATGCGCCTGGTACAAAAAAAGATGTCCAGGTTATATCGGGCGCAGAGAAGGTGGAACTTTTTGTTAATGGCACATCAAAAGGCTTTGGAAAACAAAGCAAACGGTTCTTGTATACATTTGATGATATCACCTGGCTTCCCGGCACGGTAATGGCGATTGGGTATGATGAAGAGGGAAAGGAACTATGCAGGCAAGAAATCGGTACCGCTTCAAAGCCTCATTCGGTTCGATTGACGCTCCGGCAGGGTCCGGGCGGATTGAAAGCAGATGGTGCTGACCTTTCATGGGTAGATGTAGAAGTCGTCGATGAAAAAGGTAACCGCTGCCCTACTGCTCTCAATATGATCAGTTTTGATCTTGAAGGACCTGCTGAATGGCGTGGTGGAATAGCTCAGGGACCGGATAACTATATTCTTTCAAAGACGCTGCCCGTGGAATGCGGTGTGAACAGGGTGCTCATCCGTTCTACAACACAGGCGGGAAAGATCAAATTAAAAGCAAGGGCGGAAGGCCTGAAACCGGCCAACATACACTTCTCTTCGAAGCCGGTTAAAGAAAGAAACGGCTTGTCCGAACAACTGCCAGGCTCAGGCCTGCCTGTATACCTTGACCGGGGGCCGACTCCTTCCACTCCATCGTACATCGTTTCACGAAAAGCACTGAAAATTGTAAGCGTCGAGGCCGGTTCCAATCAGGCTCAGGCGGCCATGAGTTATGATGACAATGAATTATCGGACTGGTTTAATGATGGGAATTTGTCTACCGCATGGATAAATTACAAGCTTGACCGCGTGGCTCCAATAAGCGAAGTAACGCTGAAAATGAACAACTTCCGCACAAGAAGCTATCCGATACGCATCACTATAGACGATAAGGAAGTATACAAAGACTCGACCCAAAGAAGCCTCGGGTACTTTACCGCAAAGTTTAAGCCCACTTCAGGTAAAAGCCTCAAGATTGAGCTCCTTGATTCGAAAGCAGAGGCCAGGGACTATTTTGGAATGGTCGAAGTTACGGGTAAGAAGCTGGATGACGGGGTTGTTCGCGACGACAAGAATGCTCGTGGAAGGATCAGTATTGTCGAAATAGAGATCTACGAACGGATGAACGAAAGTTCAGGTCTTTTGAGGAATGAAACCATATAAATAACCAAATAAACCAAATATGCATACCATCGCATTTAAAATGAAACTGAAGCCCGGCTTCAAGGAAGAATACCGGAAACGTCATGACGCAATATGGCCCGAACTAACAGCGTTACTCCGAAATAGCGGGGTATATGATTATTCCATCTTTCTGGACGAGGAGACCGACATTCTTTTTGCAGTGCAAAAACAAAAGTCCGGGCAATCTTCTCAGGATCTGGGGACTACAGAAGTGGTAAAACGCTGGTGGGCGTATATGGCTGATATCATGGATACCAACACAGATAACTCTCCTGTCAGCATACCATTAACGCCGGTATTTCACATGGACTAATCGCCCACTTCTATATAGAAGTTCGCAGTGTCGACCTCGATATTCTGTAGCGTCAGGCCGCTGATTTTCAGCGGAACATCAGCATGGGAGGTGAGTGTAACAAAACGATATTCACCTCCCTTTCTGCGGATTTTAACAGGCATCGAGAAGTCTTTAACATCGCTCTTCCAGCGAGCTACAACACTGTTTCCAATCGCCTTTACCTCCAGCTTCGGCACATTGGCAAAATAAAGATATTGCCTGAATATCGGCCTAAGATCCATCCCCGCCATGTCGCTCATGTATTTGACTACCTGCTCAGTCGTAACGGTCTGATGATAGAATTCTTTGTTCAGACCACGCAAAATCGCCCTCCATTTACCATCGTTATTGATAATCGTTCGCATCGTATGAAGGATATTGCTGCCCTTCGAATACATGTCTCCCGAGCCTTCTTTGTTTACCCCGTACTGTCCGATTATAGGCGATTTATTCTCGATGATCGTTCGCGTGCCGGCGATATACTCCTGTCCCGCTTTTTTCCCGAACAGGCTTTCCACATAGAGCCCTTCCGAATAGCTTGTAAAGCTTTCATGAATCCACATATCCGCTATGTCCTTACAAGTAATGTTATTACCAAACCATTCATGTCCTGTTTCATGAATAATAATGAAATCCCATTTGTTTCCCCAACCACTACCTGAGAGATCTTTTCCGAGATACCCGTTCTGGTATCCGTTGCCGTAAGCGACAGCACTTTGATGCTCCATCCCCAGATACGGTGTTTCGATTAATTTGTATCCATCCTCATAGAAAGGGTAAGGGCCAAACCAGTACTCAAAACTCTTCATCATCGGGTTTACATTCTTAGGAAAGTGGGCTTTTGCTTTTTCCAGGTTGGCCGGTAGCACCCAATAATCCAGGGTCAACGGCCCCTTTTCACCGCGATACGCATCACTGAAATGTACGTAGTCACCCACGTTCATCGCTACGCTGTAGTTGTTGATCGGATTCCCGACAAACCAGTCAAACCGGGTATAACCATCAGGATCCTCCGTAATTTTTCTCAGGCGCCCGTTGGAAATGTTTTTCAAACCGCGGGGTACATGAATGCTGATCAGCATGCTGTCTGGCTCGTCAGCAAGGTGGTCCTTATTAGGCCACCATGAACTGGCACCCAGTCCCTGCACAGCGGTAGCTACCCAGGGCTTGCCGGCCGGATCAGTAGAAAAGATAAATCCCCCGTCCCATGGAGCCTTTTTAGCAACAATAGGATGGCCCGAATAAAAAACGGTGAACGAACCGGAAGCCCCTTTTTTTATGGCTTCAGGGAAGTCAATAAACACGGCATTAAATTCCCTGTTGAAACGTAGTGACTGGTCCTGATATACAATCTTTTCAATTGTCAGGTTAGCGAACAGGTCTATTTGCAGTCTGCTGAAGTCTTCTGTTGCTGTAAATCTAAACTCATTGGAGCCACGGAGATAACGCTTCCCGATATCCAGCTTAACGTCCAGATGATAGTAGGTTACATCATAACATGATCTCCATTTCGTTAATCCTCCCCGCAGTGAATCCGCCCGACTGAACGTTTCTTTTTCAACCATCAATTGCGCTGCCCCCTCAAAAGGTATAAGCATAAAGACAAAAAAATACAAAGGGAGAAACTTCATGAGTACTGCTTGACAATAAATGTAAGATATGAATTTACCGGTCGATAGTTACGTCAAACGTCTCAAAAAGAGAGGCCTTTCCGTCGCTTTCTGTTGAAGTATGGTGGGGTATGGTATAGTAATTTCCACGGACCTGTAGTTTCATATCTACTTTTTCTATGGAAAGCTTAAGAAACCCATGCTGCTTAAAGCAGTAATTTTGAAGCAGGATATTCTCGAAAAAGGGACTTTGGTCGCTGAATGCTTTATCAGCAGGGTCGGCAATAGGATGAAGTTCGTCATAACCTCCTGCACCCGCCACGATATAGGTGACCTTCTTTTCCTCATAACTCTTGATAAAACGTTGGTAGTTATGAACATGGCCACTAAACACCATGTCTGGTATTACATCCGCCTCCTTGAATGCACCCTCCAGAAGTTCAATCATGGGGTAGCTGGAGCCATGATTAATGTCTGCCGAGTAAGGCGCGTGATGCAGACATACAAACAAAGCTTTGTCAGGAAACTCCGCTGCATGCCGCAACTCCTTAACGAACCATTCTCTCTGCTCTTGGGTGATAATCCCATATTTGGGTACATTACTGTGTAAACCAATGATGGTCACAAGCGGTGATTCGAGCGTCCAGTATACATTGGGCTGAACGGAACTGACTCTTTTGTGATCCCGGCAAAAAGCTATCTCCCTGGGTTCTGTATCGCAAAAGACGCTGCAAAACGCCTGCAGACTTGAATAGGGATCTGCAGTCAGTGGATTAACGTCACTGTCATGATTGCCGGCAATCGCGAATATCGGAGCAGGATATTGAGAATAGGCTTCAAAAAACTGCCTCGGATATTCGGCCGCCTCGCCAAAGTTATAAACAATGTCTCCCAAATGATAAAGAAACATCGGCTTCTCCTCCCCGTTGTCTGCCTCCTTAAACTGCTCGGTCATCTTCGCAACAACTACTTTTTGGAAGTCCGTATTTCGAACAGAACCCGTATCCCCAACCATATGCATAACCAGTTTGTCGTTCGCGCTTTCCTTTAGAACAGAGCTCAGGCTTAGTCTGTAGGGGTAAGGTCCGGAAGGCGCAGGAAGACTATGGAATTTGTCGCTATCGTCAGGTTGATTCAATTTAAAAACGGGCTTGTTTCGGATAAGGGAGCCGGGAGTAAGCATATCAATTACATTTAGACCCAGCAAAATTACCGCAATTTAACAGCCTTTACATCACGCTATTGTTAAGTATTGAGTTTAATTCAAAAACTGCCTCCCCGAAATGGTGTTATGGGGAGGGTATATCCGTACTATGAAGAAGATCAAATTTATTGCCATACTCATGCTTGTTTCGTTGACTCTGCCTGCTGTTTCTCAGGAGTGCAACAAGGAAGTCAGCAAAAACCGCAGAACCCGTGTAAATGCTAACCAATTAAAGGGAGACCTGTTGAAGGTTGTACAGCTGGATATCCGCCGGAAGGTCTGGCTTTGGAACGAGAAATACAATGCGACGGCTGCTTTTATTCATCCCCGGGTACTCATCACCGCAGGTCATAACCTGACAGATCGTTTTGATCCCGTCTCAAAAATTCGCATTACTGTAGGTTTTACTACTAATAATTCCTACTTGAAGCAGCGGGATGTATATACAGAAATGAACAAGAACATTTATGTGCTGCCATCCTACAGAGAAAACCCCACGTATGAAGATGATTTTGGCATTATTATTTTGCCTGACTCATCATTGTATAAAAGCGCGGGCGGGCACTTTGTCCTGACACCTTACATCCCTTCCCGCCCGCCAAAGGCTCTTTTCCTGAGCGGGTACCCGGACCCTGTAACCGGTATCAAGCTTTGGACAGATAAAACAACCAACTTTTTTTATACGCCTGATCTTCTGCGTTATGATTTCTTTACGGTCGAGGGTTCAAGCGGATCACCGGTTTACACCGGAATGAACCAGCTTGTCGCCATCCATACCGGTGGTTTTGACGAACAGAATGTCTGTAATATCGGTACGCCGATAACGGCGAAAATGAAGAGCCAGATCAGTCAATGGTGTCGTCGCCATGGAATCATTCTCCAATAATTAATTCGCTGTAAACAGATGACTGATTGCTGATTTTGGCTTTAGTAAGTTGCGGATCGAATCGTACGGAATGAGTAGTTCAGTTCTTCCCGATGAGTAAGGCTTAATCTCGTACTCGTTGTAGAGATATTTAATACCTTCCGGAGTAAAGAGGTAGTTCTCGTTCAGAACAAACGTATTGTCCTCGAAAAAGTACTGTTTCAAAGGGTCCGTTGAAGAAATTCCTTCGTTCTTCCTGAATATTTTTTCGGCGATTACCTGCAGGGAATCATACGTGTCGGGCTTCAGCACATCCTGTATAGAAATCTGTTTTCTTGCCTGAGGATCCCAGTTGATAAAAGCCACAAAGCTTCCGCCATGCGCCCCTCCTGTATAGATATAGCTCTCTGTTTTCAGGCTGACTAACTGATCGTTTGACAAGACCCTGGTCTTGCTCATTAAGTTATAAACCCTGTTGTTGAAATTGAGGTCGGTCTTAAAGTTGCGATAGTCGGCCATAAACCCCTGCACCATGTCGCTCACTGATCCGTATGACGTTTCAGTAGTATAGATTTTTTGAATCCGTTCGTTAATGGAGTCATTTAAGGCCGGTTGGTTCTCGAATTCCGGATAAGTAATATCTACAATCCTGCAGTCTTTGCTTAATGTGCTGTCACAGTCTTCGTCATTTTCAATAATCGACTTAATCGAGTATACAGCCGTGTCGGTATTTACGCTGTCCTGAGACAGCTGTGTGGGCTTGCTGTTTGAACAGCTGCAAAAAAGGAACGCAGCAGCAAGGAATAGAAATAATTTGGACATATTGTTATTTAACTAATGGAACCAATTTGTAAACCGTACCGGGAGATTCAACCGCCATGTAGAGGTAACCATCAGGTCCCATTCGGATGTCTCTCACTCTGCCGATGTTTTTGAAAAGGATTTCTTCATGAACTACTTTATTGCCTTGCATCTCACTGCGGTTAAGATATTTAAATCTCAAGGCTCCTGAAAGGATGTTATTCTCCCAACCGGGATATCGGCTGCCACTTACAAAAGCGAGCCCGCTCGTTCCGATAGATGGAAGCCAGTAATGTTCGGGCTGTTCCATGCCTTGCTTGGCAGAGATATCGCTAATCGTTTTGCCGTTGTAATTGATCCCGTAGGTAATCACAGGCCAACCGTAGTTACGACCGGATTTAACGATGTTCAACTCATCGCCGCCTCTTGGCCCATGTTCGTTTGACCATAATTCCTTAGTGCGCGGATTGAAGGCCAGGCCCTGCGGATTACGGTGCCCATAGGAATAGATTGTGGGTTGGGCGCCCGGCGACTTCAAAAACGGATTATCCGCCACTACAGTGCCGTCCGTTTTAATTCTGTGAATCTTTCCGAGATCGTTACCCTTTATCTCCTGGGGGTTCTGCTTCTCGTTGCCGCGTTCGCCAACCGAGAAAAAGAGGTGCCCCTTATCGTCAAATGCGATTCTGGAGCCATAGTGATGGCGCGTTCTCGAATAGGGGTTGGCAATGAAGATATCTTTCTGCTCGATCAGTTTATCGCCACTTAACTTTGCCCGCATAATAGCTGTGGTCGCCAGGATATTCCCTCCTTCATTCTTAGGCTTGGAATAGGAGAGATAGATCAGCTTGTTAGACGAGAAAGCAGGATCTGTAACCACATCCATAAGTCCTCCCTGCCCTTGTGCAACCACTTCTGGTGCTCCGCTGATTTCAATTTTTGATTTATCGCTTTTTACCCTGTAGAGCTTTCCGTTCCGGTCGGTAACCAGCAACTCATTGCCGGGCAGAAAAGCTATGCCCCAGGGCACGTCCATTCCCTCCGCTACCGCATCCAGCCTGATGGTTAATTTTTCTGTTTTAAAGGTGTTCGATTGCGGTTTATCCTCGATCATGTACCGGTTCACATTTTTAATGCCCGAAAGAATATAATCAGCCAGATCTGTTATTTCCTCATCGCTGAAAGCGGCATCGAAACCGGGCATACCTTCATCAGGGTACCCATGCTTAATAGCTTTTACCAGGTCTTTTTGCGTACTTCCGTGCTTCCATCGTCTGTCAACAAAAGCATTCATTTGCTCGCCGTGGCAGCCGCTGCAATTAGCCATATAAAGGCTGGCGACCTTGTTTCTTTTCGCAAGACTGTCCTGGCTTACGTTCCCTGGAGGGTTAACAACTTTGTTTGTAGTGCCCCCGTTATTGAAACTCAGACAAATCATAAGGAAAAAGACCATTACGGTCCCGGCGCTAAAGTATTTCAACATATTCTGGAAAATGAATGGTTTAGTTCTGTTGCTAATTTAGTGATTTGCAGGCTATGATAGCCTATCAGAAGTAACCAAATAATATTTAATTATAATAGATGACTTCTTTATAATTGCAGGAACTACAATTTGTTTTTCTAAAAAATCAAATTCCTGATAATGACAGATATACACAAGAGCAAAATTCACCTGCCGAAAGTAATTTTCGGAACAAGTGCCCTCGGTAACCTTTACACAGCACTTGATTATTCCGATAAGCTTGCAATAGTCGATGAATGTATCAAGCATTCTCCAAAGCCAGTTGTTTTTGATTCGGCAGGCAAGTATGGCGCGGGACTGGCGCTTGAGGCACTTGGAAAAAGTTTAAAAGACCTTGGTGTTCATCCTGATGATGTTATCATCAGCAACAAGTTGGGATGGATGAGAACCGACCTCGTAGGGGCGGAACCTACATTCGAACCGGGTGTATGGAAAGACTTGAAGTACGACGCCGTTCAAAATATCAGCTATGACGGTATCTTAGCTTGCTTTGAACAAGGCAATGATTTGCTGGGCGAATACAGTCCGCAAATGGTATCGGTTCATGACCCTGACGAATACCTCCTGGCAACAGACAATGAAGAAGAGCGGACCAAAAGGTACCAGGACATTCTGGATGCTTACCGCGCGCTGTCTGACTTAAAGAAGTCGGGCAAAGTCAAGGCCGTTGGCGTCGGAGCAAAAGACTGGCACGTCATAGAGCGCATATCTAAAGATGTAGAGCTCGACTGGGTAATGATTGCAAACAGTATGACATTGCATAGCCACCCGGAAGATCTGATTGCTTTTATGAAGAATTTAAAGGACCAGGGCATCACGATCATTAACTCTGCAGTGTTCAACGCCGGGTTCCTTATCGGCTCCGATTATTATAATTACCGCTTGGCAGACAAGGAAGCAGATGCAGAATTATTTAACTGGCGAGAAATGTTTTTCACAATTTGCGAGAAATATGCGGTCAAGCCTGCAGAGGCTTGCGTAGGCTTTGGATTGTCAGCACCCGGTGTTGAAGCTATAGCGTTGAACACCAGTAGTGCTAAAAGGGTCAGGGGAAACATCGAAATGGCCAATGTGAACGTTCCTGCGGCTTTTTGGAATGAGATGAACGAAAGGGGACTTACACGAGTTATCTTTTAATTTCATTATTGTCGTCCCGGAGTCGTCCACCACAGCTGAACAAATGTCTTCTCAGTGCTTTGCAAGAGAAAAGTATTTTGCATTTTAGATGCTAATAACCAATTAGATATCTAATGAAAGTACTTAAAGTAGCCGGCATAATTCTTGCCCTCGTTCTCATCCTTGCCTTGGCGGGTGGTGTATATGTTAAAACCGCGTTACCAGCTACCGGGCCGGCGCCGGAGCTGACCATTGAGAAAAGTGCTGAACGTGTGGAAAGAGGCCGCTACCTGGCAAACCACGTCGCCGTCTGTATGGATTGCCACTCCACCCGCGAATGGAAATACTATTCCGGGCCCATGGCCCATGAGAAGCAAGGAGCAGGTGGGGAGAAGTTCTCCAGGGAAATGGGTTTCCCAGGCGTCTTCTTTGCACCTAACCTTACCCCTTATGCGTTGAATGACTGGACTGACGGAGAGATCTTTCGTGCGGTGACAGCCGGTGTAAACAAAGACGGTGAGGCGCTATTTCCCTTAATGGCCTCTCACCGGTTCGGAAGAATGGACAGGGAAGATATATATAGTATTATTGCTTATATCCGGACATTGGAACCTGTTGAAAACGAAGTCCCTGAGCGGGAGATTGATTTTCCAGTCAACTTCCTTATCAACACAATGCCTCAGGCACCGTCTTTTAGCAAAAGACCTTCTGAAAATGATCAGCTGAGCTACGGCCGATACCTCGTGAATGTGGCGGGATGTGTTGATTGCCATAGCCAGGTGGATAAAGGCAGCGTAATTAAAGGCACGGAATTCGGCGGGGGTATGGAGTTCAAACAGCCAGCTGGAATCGTGCGCACACCGAACCTTACTCCTGATCGCGAAACAGGTATCGGAAGCTGGTCTGAAGCCATGTTCCTGAGTCGTTTTGCGGCGTATGATGACGCTAACTTCGTGAAACAGGAGCTGACTGCCGACGAGTTGAATACGCCCATGCCCTGGACCATGTACGCAGGTATGAAAACCTCAGATCTTAAAGCGATTCATGCCTATCTCAAAAGCTTAAAGCCGATAAGTAATCGCATCGAGCGGACGGTAAGTGCTAAGTTCTGATCCTGGATTAACGGCAGGGTTGATTCAGAAGGCACTTAGCGCGTCAGGGCCAGCTATGGTTCTAAAGAGCGGATTATTTAATTTATTCGATAGCGGATTATAGCAGCAAAGGCAGAAGTGAAATTCAACAATCTGATGAATAGTCGGCTTTTAGGTTGCGTTCGGAAACGACCGTTGAAAGAAAGCTGATCGCCTGACTGATTTCTGGGTTATATTTGCAGCTCAGCATTTGTTAAAAAAGTCATGTCCAAAGCTCACTTCAGAAACGCACCTTTAATTCTCTTTCGGGGATCGCTTCCAATAGAATCAGCTAACTGCTCTATCCTTACTGCGGTATGAAGGTCGTCATCGCAGAGAAACCATCAGTTGCCCGTGAACTTGCCAAGGTATTTGGAGCAACGATGAAAAAAGAAGGTTACGTCGAAGGAAAAGACTATTCGTTCACCTGGGCTTTTGGTCATCTCGTTCAGCTCGCGGCGCCGGAGGCGTATGGCTTCAAAGGCTGGCGCCTGGAGAACCTTCCTATGCTTCCTGAGCGGTTTAAACTCGCAGTTAAGCAAAATAAGGTAAATGGCGTTTTGAAGGACGACCCGGGAGTGGTTAAACAGCTCAATGTCATCAGGAACCTGTTTGAGTCGGCCACTGAAATTATCGTCGCAACGGATGCCGGGAGAGAGGGGGAGCTGATCTTCAGATACATTTATTACCATCTTAAATGTAAAAAGCCCTTCAGGAGGCTTTGGATATCATCGCAGACCGATGAGGCAATTAAACAAGGATTTCGAAATCTGAAGCCTGGATCAGAATATGATACGCTTTTTTATTCAGCCCAATGCCGTTCGGAGTCTGACTGGATCGTTGGTTTGAATGCTACGCAGGCCTTAAGCATAGCGGCGGGAAATCACTCGGTGTTATCGCTCGGAAGGGTGCAGACGCCTACGCTCGCCATGATCTGCGCCCGCTATCTGGAAAACAAAAACTTTAAACCTCAGGTCTATTACCAGATCGCCATTTGGGTAAATAAAGACGGACAGCTTTTTAAAGCCTTGTCTGTTAAAAATTTTGATAAACTGGATGCTGCTCAACAGGTTCTTGAAGCAGTGAAGGACGCGGCATCAGGTTTCAACCAGGGAGCTGAAGTGCTTAACGTAGACGTAAAGCCGCGAAAAGAACAGCCGCCCCTGCTGCATGATTTGAGTAGTTTGCAGCAGGAAGCGAACAAACGCAAGGGGTTTACGGCCGACCAGACCCTGACTCTTGCGCAAACGCTTTATGAATCCAAGCTGATCACCTATCCGAGAACAGGAAGCCGGTATATCGGAGATGATATTTTTGCCGAAATCCCTGCTCTGATAGCCAATCAGACCGGGCATCCTGCCTTTGGTAAACAGGCAGCGGAATTACAAACCGCCAAGCTGAACAAACGCAGCGTAAACGTAAAGAAAGTAACGGATCACCATGCGCTGCTCCCTACGAACAATAAACCTCACTACCTTCCGGAAGACCAGCAGGTGATCTATGATCTTATCAGCGGAAGGATGCTGGAAGCCTTTCATCAGGAATGTATAAAGGAGCTTACCAAGATCTCTCTGGAGTCTGGCTCCATGTTCGTCGCTAACGGAACCGTCATCCAGACTGCGGGTTGGCGCGCTGTATTCAATCAGGCCGATACGGAGAAGGAAGACGAGGAGAATCCGACCCTGCCCAAAGTGATCAAGGGCGAATTGTTGCAGGTAGAAAAAAAGGAGTTACTCGAGAAGCAGACTAAGCCCAAGCCCCTGTACAATGAGGCAAGCCTTTTGAAAGCTATGGAGACTTCGGGAAAGGAAATTGAAGATGAGGAGCTGCGGCAGGCAATGAAAGATACGGGTCTTGGTACCCCCGCTACTCGCGCATCGATTATTGAAACGCTGATCAAAAGGGACTATATCCGGCGGGACAAGAAAAACCTGCTTCCTTCTGAAAAGGGATTAGCGGTTTACGATCTGGTGAAGGATAAGCAGATTGCCCAGGCCGAACTTACCGGTCTATGGGAAAAGCGATTGGAGGAAATCAGGTCAGGCGCCTCAGTTCAGGATTTTAAAAATGAAATTCGCGAGTATACCCGCACAATCACCCGCGAATTGCTTGAAGTAGGTGCTGAACTGAATGGAAAGCTGTCGCCTCAAGACGTGGAGGGAGCAACAGTTTGTCCGCTATGTAAAAAAGGCATCATTCGCATAACAGAAAAGGCAGCCGGATGCAGCGGTTATGCCAGTGGCTGTAAGTTTGTCATCTGGCGAACGATGTCTGAAAAGAAGCTTACCGAGGAGCAGATCATGATGTTGATCGAAAAAGGGAAGACAGATGTCATAAGAGGCTTTAAATCCAAGTCGGGTAAGATATTTGATGCCTCTTTGATACTGGCTGATGGGAAGGCTCACTTTGTATTTGAACCTCGTACACTAAACACTACTGGCTAATGGTTAATCTTTCTGAACTCCGGATCGGCAATATTCTTCATCCCGATGGAAATGACAAGACCGTTGTTGCTACCGTTAGGGCTCTGGACGAGAATAAAGTCAGTTTTTTTGAGCACTCTCCCGTGGCCCCGGCGCAAGTTGCTGCAGTCACTTTATCGACGTTATGGCTTAACGGATACTCATTTTTGTACACACCGGAAGACAGAGGCTGGAAAAAGGGGAGTATGGTCCTGATCCCCGCTTCCGACGGGTTCACGTTTTCCCTGGGGGGCCACGTACAAACTTTGCGGTATGTGCATCAACTGCAAAATCTCTACTACGCTTTGTTTGATGAAGATTTGGAGGTGCAGCTTGACCAAAAAGCAGCAAAGGAGGAGGTTGAACTGGCCGCAGACAGCGTCATGGTTAACTACCTGCCCAAAGACAAACAAAGCTCTGCCTTTTCTTTTCGTTTATCGGTCGAAGGAAGTGTCTTTAACGTTTGCTATCGAAAAGACCACCAAGGTTACTGGTATTTTAGCTCTTACTCAGAAGTGAGCCAGGAATAGGCAAGATCACCGCTTCCTAACCGTCGCCGCAGAACCTGCTCAGCCCGTGTGATGCCTGGGTAAAATAACGATGGTGTCTGCTCTTCCAGCAGACGGTCGCTTCGCCATGCGATAGCGATTTTCCTTAGCGCGATCAGGCTCAGAGACGTTCCGTTCACGATAATCTGACCATCTATTTACGAAATTCTGACCAATACAGAGAAGAGTGGGAAATTTTAAAACAAAAAACTTCATATATTGCTTACATTGAACTAAGGTTGACAATGTATTTTTGAATGGAGAACTATTTATGAAACAGGCATTGAACTTAACGTTTAAGGATCTTGATTATAATTTTCAGGTGATTAAATTCCCTACAGTAAGTAATTCGTGCATAGAAGTTCAGGTCTTATTAAATCATGTAACCCGGACTTTGGTGAAAAGCACGGCCACATGGCGATTAAAAGGGAACGTGCCACACGATCAGGAACTCATCGAAGCGATAGGTCAGATAATTGACGAGCGTTACCGGTTATCCTAAGTCTCGAAAATATTCAACGTCTCTTTGTTCACATGGTGGGGGGAGTAACAGACCTGCCGTATACCTTATGGAAGCAGAACAATTTGATTACCGAAAAGAGATATTACACAGCGCGTGCATGATGTGTGTTGTTTACAGGGAGTTGTTTGTATATGGCTTAAACGCCGCCTTGTGTGATGAACTCAGTGACTTACGAGCAATCTTTGAAGAAGGAGAAGAGTATCCCGGTGATATTTCCTTACTGGAGACATTGAAAGACCCCAACATCAAGCTGTTGCTCGAGCTGATGTATGACCTTGAGCGGACAGGCGATACTCTTCTAAACATCAACAACATTGATGACGTGGCGTTGAAAGAAGCACTCGATGAGGGTATTGGGGATGAATGTGTTTCAGAGCTCAATGAAGACGAAGAGCTCGGATCGTATCAATTCTGGATGAATGATGCGATGGGTTATGCCCACATGACTATCTACTTTCTCATGCAGCAAGCTTATCGTTTGACCCATAGCCGCCAGTTTATCCCCGAAGAGGCAGACAGGCTTTTGTCCTTTCCGACAGACGAATCACTCACCCTGATTGATGAAAGCGATCAGAATGTGGCGCTGATATCCGGATTGTGCTTTCGTATGAGCGACAACACTTTTGCACTGTGTGAAAACCTGATTAATGATCAAAAATCTAGCTCCGGACTGTAGGGCAAATAGAGACTAAAAAAGAGAAGGAGCCAGACTCTCACACTGGCTCCTTCGATCATCGCTCAAAAGACATGTTTTTTATTTAGTAGACGTAGTGTCGCTGCCTGTTGTCGTGGTAGTGTCAACAGGGCTTGTGGTTGTAGTGGTAGATGCTGTATCAGTGGTATCCTGGGCAAAGCCAGCTTTAACTGTTTGAACTTCGTGGTTGCTTGCGCTAATTGCAGTGATTCCTGCAAAACTTAGTATGGCGGCTGAAAACAATAATTTTCTCATAATATTTTTCTTTAGGTGAATTATACAACCTAAAGAGTAAGAATCAGGCCAAAGTATCTGCTATTTGTAAGTCATTGATAGTCAGGTGAGTAATTTTGAAAATCGAACCACCTGCCTTTTTTTGTTGTGGATTTATCCTACAGTTTGCTGTATTTGAAAGCTAATACCAACACAACCCGTACCTTTGCCGAATAACTTCTACCACAACATGATCAGGAAAGCACTTGAAAATCTTAAAATAGTTGCTCTTAACCAAATGCAGGAGCATGCACTCCAAACCCCCTTAAGCAAAGATCTTGTTCTTTTTTCTCCTACGGGATCTGGAAAAACGTTGGGATTCATGCTGCCACTGATCAAATCGCTGAATCCGGGCATATCTCAGGTCCAGGCCCTTATACTGGTACCCTCCAGAGAACTCGCCCTGCAGATTGAACAGGTGTTTAAAGCAATGGGCACTTCTTTTAAAGTGACCTGCTGTTATGGAGGCCATTCCACCCGGATTGAGAAGAATAGTTTGATGCATCCTCCTGCTGTGCTGATCGGGACGCCGGGAAGGATTGCCTGGCATCTGAGAAGAGAGAGTTTCAAAACGGAAGCGATCCGGACGCTTGTCCTGGACGAGTTCGATAAATCCTTAGAATTCGGGTTTCAGGAGGATATGTCGTATATCATCGGGTGCCTGGCAGCGTTGGAGAGGCGCATCCTGACCTCGGCTACCCGAATGGACGAAATCCCATCCTTTACCGGTGTGAAAAATCCGGTTGAACTCAATTACCTTTCGAAAGAGGAAAATTTGCCCGATCTCCGCTATAAAGCAGTGATGAGTGGTGCTGAAGACAAACTGGAAACACTTTTCTCACTTATCTGTATGATCGGCAATAAATCCACCCTGGTCTTTTGCAACCATCGCGATGCAGTAGGCAGAATCGGGGAGCTCCTCGACCATATGGGGATTGTTCACGGAGAATTTCACGGAGGAATGGAGCAGGAAGACCGGGAGCGGACCTTGTTGAAGTTTCGAAACGGAACCTATCGCTTGCTGATCACTACAGACCTCGCGGCAAGGGGACTAGATATTCCCGAAATCGAATATGTTATTCACTACCAGCTGCCACTTACCAAAGAAGCCTTTATTCACCGGAACGGGCGCACCGCTCGTATGCATGCTACCGGCACATCATTCCTTATGCTGACAAAAGAAGAGCTGCCGGCCCATCTTGGCGTGGAACCTGAAATGATTACTCTCCCCAAAAGACCTGTCGTGCCTCAGGCAACCGAATGGGACACCATCTATATTGCCGCCGGGAAAAAAGATAAAGTTAATAAGATCGACATCGTCGGCCTGCTTCTCAAGAAAGCCCAGCTTCCTAAGGAAGACCTTGGCCTGATAGAGGTGTTGGATCACTCATCATACGCTGCCGTCAAACGCGACCGTATCCGTGATGTGGTAAACCAGCTCAAAGACGAAAAGATCAAAAATAAGAAGGTGAAAATCCAGATCTCCAATTAGGGTCACGTCCGCCCCATGAGCCTATCAGGCCTTGGGGTGGCCATTACTTATCTCTGGGAGGCGTCTTGATCGGATTTACAGGTTGCTCTGAGGTTTCTTTTGTCTTCGCCGGATCCTTAAACCGCGCATCCTCCTTTTCGTAGTTCAGATCCTCCGGATGTACTACAGCTTTATTGTCATCTCTGTCGGGCTTGATATCTTTTTGCTCAGAATCCTGTGGTTCCAGCTTCTCTGGTTTTTTGCTTTGATTATTTGTCATCGTAGTTTTACTTTATAAAACTCCGTTCCTAAATAAAGGTTTCAAACGCATCTAATTTGACTGAAAAACCTAACTTTGATCAGGACATACTCGGATCCTTAAAATAAATTTATTCGAATGAAAGTAGCTATTAATGGGTTTGGGCGAATTGGAAGGACTGTTTTCCGGACACTACTGGAGAACGATGACATCGAAATAGCTGCCATTAATGATCTTGCCGATGCCGCCACGCTGGCTCATCTTGTTCGGTACGACAGTGTACACAGGGGTTTTAAGGGAAAGGTCGAAGCCGGTGATAATGCACTTATCGTTAACGGTCGTTCCATTCCTGCTTTTTCGGAGGCGTCGCCTGAAAACCTTCCCTGGGCCGACCTTCAGATCGATGTTGTCATTGAATCTACAGGTCGCTTTCTCAGTCGTGCTGCCGCAGAAGCGCACCTTGAGGCGGGAGCCAGGCAGGTCATCATATCCGCACCCCCTTCCACCAAAGACGTACAGGTTGTCGTACTCGGAGTGAACGATCAGGACGTTGATTTTAGCACTCCGGTGCTTTCAAACGCATCCTGCACGACAAATAATATCGCGCCGATGATCAAGGTGCTGGAAGAAAACTGGGGGATCGTAAACGGATATATCACTACAGTGCATTCTATGACCGGAGACCAGAATTTGCATGATGCCCCCCACCGGGACCTTCGTCGTGCAAGGGCCGCTTCTTCATCGATTATCCCGACAACAACAGGTGCGGCAAAAGCGATCACCAGCATCTTTCCCCGCCTGGAAGGAAAGTTGGGTGGAGCAGGCATCAGGGTGCCTGTACTCAACGGATCACTCACGGACTTTACCTGCACGCTGGTGAACCAACCAACGGTCGAAGAAATAAACGCGGTCTTCTTGAAGGCTGCCCAAAATGAACTTCAGGGCATTTTACAATATACATCAGATCCGATAGTGTCCGTCGACATTTTAGATAATCCTCATTCTTGTATATTTGACTCGCTCCTCACTTCTGTTGTTGGCGGAATAACAAAAGTAGTGGGTTGGTATGATAATGAATACGGATATTCCAGCAGGCTAACGGACATGGTTAAGCGCATAGCACTGGCGAAAGCCAAATGATCGTATTTTAATGTATCTGAACATTTCTTAAACACTATATTATAATAAATATGAAGACAATTGATAATCTGAACTTCTCAGGAAAGAAGGCACTAATTCGAGTTGACTTTAATGTTCCCCTGGACAAGGACTTTAATATTACAGATGATAACCGTATTCAGGGTGCCTTGCCTACAATCAAGAAAATTCTGGCGGATGGAGGTTCGGTGATCCTGATGTCACACCTCGGTCGTCCGAAAGAAGGTCCTACAGAAAAGTACTCATTAAAGCATATCGTTAAGCATCTGTCAGAAGTTCTTGGCACCGAAGTGCAATTTGCAGATGACTGCATAGGCGCTCAGGCTGCTGAAAAAGCGGCTGCATTAAAAGACGGTGAGGTCCTCTTGCTGGAAAATCTTCGCTTTTACAAAGAAGAGGAAAAGGGAGATGAGGCTTTTGCTGAGAAGCTCAGCAAGCTTGGCGATGTATATGTTAACGATGCCTTCGGTACTGCGCATAGAGCCCACGCCTCTACGGCAGTCATCGCGAAGTTCTTCCCTGACGCAAAATACTTCGGTTACTTAATGGCCGGCGAGCTGGCCAATGCAGAAAAGGTATTGAACAATCCTGAGCGCCCCTTCACAGCGATCATGGGTGGAGCCAAAGTTTCTGACAAGATCCTTTTGATCGAACGCCTTCTGGAGAAGGTCGACAATTTGTTAATCGGAGGTGGAATGGCCTATACTTTTGCTAAGGCGAAAGGCGGACAGATCGGGAACTCGCTCGTTGAAGAGGATAAGCTTGATCTTGCCCTGAGCCTTATTGAAAAAGCGGAAAGTAAAGGTGTGAAGCTGATTTTGCCAACGGATTCAGTAGTTGCCAATAAGTTTGCTGCTGACGCAGACACTGATATCGCTCAAAATGATGATATCAAGGAAGGCTGGATGGGTCTGGACATCGGTCCGGATGCTGTTAACGTTTATAAGCAAGTGGTTGCAGAATCCAAGACCATCCTTTGGAACGGTCCGATGGGTGTATTTGAAATGGAGAAATTTGAAGCCGGAACTAAGGCAGTAGCAGAAGCTGTGGTAGAAGCAACTGAAAATGGTGCATTCTCTCTGATAGGAGGGGGCGACTCAGCTGCGGCGGTTGCGAAGTTCGGCTTCGAAGACCAGGTTAGTTATGTGTCTACAGGCGGCGGTGCCCTGCTGGAGTACATGGAAGGTAAGGAGTTACCAGGCGTGAAAGCAATTAACGAATAGAAGTTATCCAAATTCTTTGCGAGCCGGCTCATCACATGGGTCGGCTTTTTTTGTGCGCCTGGCAGCGAGCTACCAGCGGGTGGGTAAGTGGCGGGCGGGTAGCGGGAGAGTAGCACGCAACTGGCGGGCAGGTGGCCAGCAACTGGGGGGCAACTGGTGGGCAGCTGGTGGGCAGCTGGTGGGTGTAGCCACAACTTAGCCGCCTTGTAGCCACGGTGTAGCCACGTTTTTCAGGAGAAAGGTGGCTACACCGTGGCATTTCCGTGGGTTTATCGTGGCTGCAATCCGAGGCTGCCCACCAGCTGCCCACCAGCTGCCCGCTGACTGGTGCGGCTTGGATCAAACCCGGTCTTTTGGTTTATCAAGCACCGCCGTTTCGACTGATTCTTGAGGGTAGCTTAGGTCGATATCGCTATGGTTTTTGTCGTTTTTTGCCCGATTCAGGTGCTTTGCTTAAGTCCTCATTCCCATGGAATTTACCTTTTTTAGCTTAAAAACCGACTATTATCTCCTGTTGAAAACTTTTTGTGGGGTTATGTGGTAGAAAGTGGTAAAAGTATGTAATTTTACTCCACTCAAAGTAAAGCGATTTAATGTCTCACTTCTTAGGCGAATTTGAATGTAAGCTCGATGCAAAGGGCCGACTGATGATACCAGCCGGACTCAGGAAGCAAATGCCTGAGGCTGAGAAGGAAGGCTTGGTTGTAAACCGGGGTTTCGAGAAGCACTTAGTGATTTATAGCAGGAAAGAGTGGGACAAGATAATGGAAGATTTAAGCAGGCTTAATCAGTACGAAGAGAAGAACAGGCAGTTCATCAGGTACTTCACCAGAGGTGCTACTGAGCTTTCTTTGGATGCTGCGGGGAGAATTTTACTGCCAAAATCGCTGTTGGAATATGCAGGTGCATCTTCCGAAGTTGTGCTGGCTTCACAATTTAACAAAATTGAACTTTGGTCGAAAGATGCCTATGACGCATTGCTGGACAACGAACCTGATAACTTCTCCAAGTTGGCTGAAGAGGTAATGGGTGGAGCAGGAAGGAGGGCTGATGTCTGAGTATCACGTGCCTGTCATGCTGAAAGAATGTATGGAGGGTCTGAATATTCGTCCTGACGGAGTGTATGTCGATGTGACCTTTGGTGGCGGCGGGCATTCGCGGGAAATTCTAAAAAACCTGGGCGAGCACGGCAGGTTGTTGGCTTTTGATCAGGACGAAGATGCAAAAAAAAATATTCCAAACGATGATCGGTTAACCTTTGTAGATCAAAACTTCCGCTTTTTAAAGAATTATTGCCGTTTACATTCGGCGATGCAGGTGGATGGTATTCTGGCTGATCTTGGTGTTTCATCCCACCAGTTTGATCAGCCAGAGCGGGGGTTTTCTACGCGTTTTGATGCAGATCTGGATATGCGAATGGATCAGTCGGCCCCCATCACGGCGAAGGAAGTTATCGCTTCCTATAGTGAAGAGGACCTGCACCGGATATTTGGGATGTACGGGGAGATTCAGAATGCCAGGTCGCTTGCCCGAACGCTGGTAACGGCCAGGCTGAACAGACAGATTGATACTATCGCCGAGTTTAAGGAGGTGATTAAAAAGCTTATCCCCAAGGGAAAAGAAAATAAATACCTGGCGCAGGCTTTCCAGGCACTTCGTATAGAGGTGAATCAGGAGCTGGAGGCGTTGCAGGAATTTTTGGTACAGGCAGCAGATGTGCTGAAGCCCGGTGGAAGGCTTGTGGTGATGTCTTATCATTCACTGGAGGACCGCCTTGTTAAGAACTTTATTGCCAAGGGTAAGTTTCGGGGAGAGCTGGAGAAAGACTTTTATGGAAATATACAGCGTCCGCTGGATGCGGTAACGCGCAAGGCCTTAGTGGCTACGGATGAGGAAATTGCCTTAAACAGTCGTGCCAGAAGCGCAAAACTGCGGGTTGCTGTGAAGCTGTAGGGTGCTTACTGATTATTGGAAGGTATATGAGTAATCGTTTCAGAAGAGAGAAAGAAGAAGAGGAACTGGAGCAGGAGATAGAGGTAGAGCCTGTTCCGAAAAAGGCAACTATGCCCCGAAACTTTTTTACCGTGCTTCTTACCGAGGGAGTGATTTCCAAAGAAGCAGCGTCGGAAATGATGCCGTTTATCATCTTCATCGCCTTTTTGGGCATGGTGTATATCGGGAACAGGCATTTTACCGAGAAGAATATCCGCAACATTGATAAGCTCAATAAGGAGGTTAAAGAAATGCGGTGGGATTATAAGACGTTGAAGGCGGATCTGATGTTGAAGAGTACACAAACGGAGGTAGCGAAAAAAGTTGATACGCTTGGATTGAGGGAGCCGGTTGAACCACCCAAGAAACTGATGGTTCCGGCATTGACAGAGAAATAAGACGATACATGGTCTGCCAGTGGCAGATTGCAAGAAAAAAGATAAATAAGCAGTGAGTTATGAATATCAGAACTGACATTTTATTGCGTGTTTATATAGCCTTCGGACTGATTGTTCTGCTGGCATTTGCTGTATTGTTTAAACTTTTCCACGTTCAGATCACTGAAGGTGAAAAGTGGAGGGCGATGGCCGATAGTTTATCGACCAAATTTGTGAACGTGGAAGCGGTCAGGGGTAATATTCTATCTCATGACGGAAGTTTGCTGGCAACATCTGTACCTGAGTATGAGTTGCGTTTTGACCTGAAAGCGGGAGGGATAGAAAACGATCAGGTATTCTACGAAAAGGTTGATTCGCTGGCGGAGAAATTGTCGCGGTTTTTTAACGACAAGAGTTCGAGGCAATATTCCAATATTTTACGAAAAGCCAGAAGGGACGGGGAGCGGTACTTTCTGCTGAAGAGGAACGTAACGCACCAGGAGCTCAAGATAATCAAGACCTTCCCGATCCTGAATATGGGGAAATATAAAGGTGGTTTGATCGCTGTTCAGAAGAATAAGCGAATTTTGCCGTTTAGGAGTCTGGCTGCCAGAACCATAGGTTATAATAACGAGCATGTGCAGCCTGTGGGCCTGGAGGGAGCGTTTGGTGAATATGTGAATGGCGAAAGCGGCAGGAGGCTGATGCAGCGTATTGCGGGCGGAATCTGGATGCCGGTGAATAAAGATATTGAGATTGCCCCTAAGGATGGCGCCGATATCGTATCAACGATCGACATCAATATTCAGGACGTGACGCAGAACGCGCTACTGAAGCAGCTGATTAAAAGCGATGCGGCCCATGGATCGGCTATTGTGATGTCGGTTGAAACAGGCGAGGTCCGTGCTATAGCAAACTATACTCGCACGGGGAAGGGTACTTATGAAGAAAAGTTCAATTATGCCATTGCCGGAAATCAGGATCCTGGATCTACATTTAAAGTGGCATCATATCTGGCACTGTTGGAAGACAAGGCTGTAGACACTAGCACATTAGTATCAACGGAAAACTATAAAATTCCGGGACATATAATCAAAGACTCACACGGTAGTATTGGTACAATCTCCGTGAAGAGAGCTTTCAATACTTCATCGAACGCCGCGGTAGCTAAGCTGGTCAATCAGACTTATAAGGATAATCAATCTAAATTTACCGATCATCTGTATAACTGGCATTTGCATGAAAGATTGGGGATACAGATTCCCGGAGAAGCTAAGCCTGTAGTGAAGAATCCGAACAACAGAAGCTGGAATAAGAATATGTCGCTGCCTCAGATGGCCTATGGTTATGAGATGCAGCTTACGCCTTTGAAAATGCTTTCTTTCTATAATGCGATTGCCAATGACGGTAAATACCTGGCGCCGATATTCGTGAAGGAAATCAGAAGACTTGGAAACACCATAGAGCATTTCGACGCTCGCGTAATTAATGAGAAAATAGCCTCCGATGAGGCTATTAAGACGATGCAGTCGCTGCTGGAGAGTGTTATCACAGAGGGTACGGGCCGCACGATCATTTACAATCCCCTGTATAAAGTCGCAGGTAAAACCGGGACTGCCCAGGTAGCCGACGCCAACAGGGGTTACCGCGCAAAGCGCCAGTACCAGGCTTCTTTCTGCGGGTATTTCCCGGCGGATAATCCGAAGTATTCACTGATTGTAGTCGTTAACGGACCCAAAAACGGATATTATGGTGCTCAGGTGGCTGGTCCTCCTTTCCGTGAAATTGCGGATAAGATCTATGCTAACGACAAGGAGATGTATAATCCTGTGCCTGAAAGGTTAGTGGGTAATACGAAGTTGCCTCCTTCCAAAGCGGGTCATAACGAGGCAACCCGCCAGGTTTACAAGGCATTGGGTATAAAAGCTTATTATGCTTCCAACAGTGAATTTGTGCATCCTATAGACACCAGCAATGGGGTGTCTGTGAAAGAGGTGTCGATAAATGCGCACAGCGTTCCGGACGTTTCGGGAATGGGACTGAAAGATGCGGTATATCTGTTGAGTAATGCCGGCCTCAAACCTATTGTGAAAGGAAGTGGTAAGGTGGTTAAGCAGTCGCTGGCAGCAGGTTCAAGAATTGTTAAAGGATACCCAATCAATATAGAATTGCAATGAGTAGAAAATTTACTGACTTACTAAGCGGAGTTACCGTACTTGATCTGCAGGGCCCCGGCACTGTCGGAATAGAGGAAATCTGCTTTGATTCGAGACAGGTAAAGGTTGGTTCATTGTTTATTGCGGTGAAGGGCACGGTGTCTGACGGGCATGATTACATCGGGAAGGCGGTTCAATTGGGCGCTTCTGCCATTGTATGCGAGACATTGCCCGCGCAGCTGTCGGAAGGTGTAGGCTATGCCGTTGTTGGCGATTCGGCCATGGCTTTAGGCCTGATTGCCTCTGAATTTTACGGTCATCCTTCTGAATCGCTAAAGCTGGTTGGCGTTACGGGAACCAATGGGAAGACAACCGTCGCTACACTGCTATTCAAATTGTTTAAAGAACTTGGATATAAGGTGGGCTTGGTTTCTACGGTAGAGAACTATATTCATAACACGGTTGTTCCTTCTACGCATACCACTCCTGATCCGATTGCTCTGAACGGGCTCCTGGCAGAGATGGTTGCGGCGGGATGCGACTATTGCTTCATGGAGGTGAGTTCACATGCAGTTGCTCAGCATCGTATCGCCGGCTTGCAGTTTAGCGGAGGCGTTTTTACGAATCTGACGCATGATCATCTTGATTTTCATAAGACTTTCGATGCTTATCTGAAAGCAAAGCGAGGCTTCTTTGATTCTTTACCTAAGTCGGCTTTTGCGCTTACGAACGCGGATGACAGGAACGGGCAGGTGATGCTGCAAAATACAAAGGCCTACAAGAAGTCTTATGGTCTTAAAAATATGGCCGACTTTAAAGTCCGTATTATAGAGAACGAGCTGAGTGGGCTGATTCTGGATATTGATGGTCAGGAGGTTTGGTTCAAGCTGATCGGGACTTTCAATGCGTATAATTTGCTGAGCGTGTACGCCACTGCTATGCTCCTGGAGCAGGATAGTAACAGGGTACTGACGATATTAAGCAGACTAAGCAGTGCAGAAGGGAGATTTGATTATATAACGGCCCCTAACGGTGTGATCGCGATTGTTGATTACGCTCATACTCCAGATGCCGTGCAGAATGTACTGAGTACCATCCAATCCGTCAGAAAAGGAATCGAACAGGTGATAACGGTGATCGGTTGCGGGGGCGACAGGGATAAGACAAAACGTAAACCGATGGCGCAGATTGCGTGCGACTGGAGTGATAAAGTGATTTTGACTTCTGATAACCCGCGCTCGGAAGAGCCGATGGATATCATCAGGGAGATGGAAGCGGGCGTAAGTCCCGAAAATAAGCGAAAGGTGTTGGTAATAGCAGACAGGGGAGAAGCAATTCGTACCGCATGTCATCTGGCAAAAGCTGGAGATATTATTTTGGTAGCGGGAAAAGGACATGAAAAATATCAGGAGATAAAGGGTGTGAAGCATCCTTTTGATGACAAGAAAGTATTGACTGAACAACTAATCCAGGTAGGCTGATGTTATATTATCTATTTACATGGTTGCATAATGAATACGGTCTAACCGGGACGGGCGTGTTTCAATACATATCCTTCAGAACGGCCATGTCGATCATTTTCTCGCTATTGTTCACGACGATCTACGGGAGTAGACTGATCAAGAAGCTGCAAGCGATGCAGGTTGGTGAAACGGTGAGAAACCTGGGGCTTGAAGGACAGATGCAGAAGCAGGGGACACCTACAATGGGTGGTATCATCATTCTTCTGGGTATTCTGATTCCGACGCTTTTGTTTGCCAAGCTGGAAAATATCTATATCATTTTGATGCTTGTTACCACCGTGTGGATGGGGATTATCGGGTTTATTGATGACTATATCAAAGTATTTAAGAAGGATAAGGAAGGTCTTGCAGGAAGGTTTAAAATCTTGGGGCAGGTTGTGCTGGCACTTATCATCGGCTGGACGATGTATTTCCATCCGGATATTGTTGTGCGGCAGCAGGTGACCTTGCCGACTACGAATACCAGTCCGCTCGAGGTACATCAGAAGGGTAATTCATACTATTTCACCCAGAACCTGAAGTCGACTATGACAAATATTCCTTTCGTGAAGAACAACGAATTTGACTATGCGAAATTCCTGAGCTTCCTGGGGGAGGGATATGAGAAATATGCGTTGGTGGTGTTCCTGTTTTTTGTGATTGTGATCGTGACGGCAGTATCAAACGGCGCCAACATTACGGATGGGATAGACGGGCTGGCGACGGGGACCTCGGCGATCATTGGGGTTACGCTGGCCGTGCTGGCCTATGTATCGGGTAATACCATTATGGCGGAATACCTGAATATTATGTATATCCCCAATTCGGGAGAGCTCGTGATTTTTGCGGGTGCTTTCGTGGGAGCGTGTGTAGGCTTTTTATGGTATAATTCTTATCCCGCGCAGGTGTTCATGGGGGATACCGGAAGTTTGGCGATTGGTGGTATCATCGCCGCGTTCGCGATCATGATCCGGAAGGAATTGTTGATCCCGATTCTGTGTGGCGTGTTCTTATTTGAGAATTTATCGGTCATTCTGCAGGTGTCTTACTTTAAGTATACGAAGAAAAAATTTGGTGAGGGCCGTCGGATTTTATTGATGTCGCCGGTGCACCACCATTACCAGAAGAAGGGTTACCACGAGTCGAAGATCGTGACACGTTTCTGGATCGTAGGGATAATATTGGCGGTATTAACAATTGTAACCTTAAAGTTAAGATAATGGAACCGAAGCGTTATATCGTGATTTTAGGTGCGGGCGAAAGTGGCACAGGAGCAGCTGTTTTGGCGCAAAAGCAGGGCTTCGAGGTTTTTGTGTCAGATGCGGGACCTATCGCTCCACAATATATAAAAGAGCTGGAGGATGCGGGGATAGCGTTCGAGCAGTCGCAGCATTCGGTAGAGAAGATCGAGTTGGCTGATGAGGTGATCAAAAGCCCTGGCATCCCCGAAAAGGCACCTTTGGTGAAGAAACTTCGGGAGAAAGGTGTTTCAATTGTTTCTGAAATTGAATTTGCTTCGAGGTATTCCAACGCGAAGACCATCTGCATAACGGGGTCTAATGGAAAGTCGACGACTACGATGCTAACCTACCACATTCTGAAGAATGCTGGTATGAACGTAGGGCTCGCCGGGAATATCGGGCAGAGCTTTGCCCGTCAGGTTGCGCAGTCAGAGCATGACTGGTACGTTCTGGAGATCAGTAGTTTCATGCTCGACGATATGTACGAGTTTAAGGCGGATATTGCGGTATTGCTGAATATCACGCCCGACCACCTTGATCGCTATGATTACAAGCTGGAGAACTATGCGGAATCAAAAATCCGGATTATTCAGAACCAGACGGAAAGTGATGTTTTCATTTATTGTGCCGACGATCCTGAAACGATTGAAATATTAAAGAAGCATCCTGCGGTAGCAGTGACTTATCCTTTTTCCATCAAGGAGGAGCTCGAAAGGGGCGCGTATATGAAAGACAATCAGATAATTATTAAACTCAATACAGAACAAGAATTTAAGATGACTATTACAGATTTAGCGTTACAGGGAAAGCACAATATCTACAATTCTATGGCTTCGGGTATTGTGGCTAAGGTTCTTGAATTGCGCAACGAAAGCGTAAGAGAGAGCATGGGCGATTTTAAGAATATCGAACATAGGCTAGAGCATGCAGGACGAATTACCGGCGTTGAATTTATTAATGATTCGAAGGCGACTAATGTGAACTCCACATGGTACGCCTTGGAAAGCATGACGACGGACGTAATCCTGATTCTGGGCGGTGTGGATAAGGGAAATGACTATTCTATCCTCAAAGATCTTGTTCGTAAGAAAGTGCGCGCGATTGTTTGTCTGGGTAAGGACAATAAGCGTATCCATGAGGCTTTTGAAAATGATGTGGAGATGATTGTGAATACTTTCTCTGCCCAGGATGCTGTGGAGATGTCTTATCATCTTGCCAAGAAGGGCGATACGGTATTGCTATCACCGGCTTGCGCGAGTTTTGACTTATTTAAGAATTACGAAGATCGCGGAGATCAGTTCAAGGCGGCAATAAAGAATTTGTAATGAAAAAACGGTAAGGTTATGGTTGAAAGTATATTAAGCAGGGCAAAAGGAGACCGTTGGATCTGGCTGATTGTGATTTTACTTTCTGTATTATCATTGTTAGCGGTGTACAGCTCGACAGGTACGCTCGCCTATAAAAAGGGGGTGGGTACAGAGCAGTATTTGTTTAAGCATCTGGTAATGATCATCGGCGGTTTGGCCCTGATGTATTTTTCGCATTTGCTGGACTACCGGTATTATGCGGGCCTTTCCAAGGTGCTGATGATTGTGGCTATACCGCTCTTATTCTATACTTTACTGTTTGGAAATCATGTAAATGATGCCAGTAGATGGGTTACAATACCCATCATTAATCAGACTTTCCAGACTTCGGATCTTGCCAAGCTGGCGCTCATTACGTTTCTGGCCAGGTTGCTGACCAGGAAACAGGAGCAGATTAAGGATGTTAAGAAATCATTTTTACCCATCATGTTTTGGGTGACTTTGGTCTTTCTTTTGATTGCCATTGCAAATCTCTCGACGGCCATCATGCTGTTTGGTGTGAGTATATTGTTGCTCATCATTGGAAGGATCAGCATCAAGCAAATTTCGGCGGTATGCCTGGCGGGTTTGGTGGTGTTAATGGGTGTTATTTTTCTGGGTCCGAGACGGGCAACTTATGCTTCGCGTATTGAGGTGTATATGCATCCTGAAAAAGCAGATCCAGACAAGGCTTTTCAGGCAAACCAGGCGAAGATCGCGATTGCTACAGGTGGTATTTTTGGTAAAGGACCGGGTAATAGTACTCAAAGAAATTACCTGCCGCACCCTTATTCTGACTTTGTGTATGCATTGATCATTGAAGAGTATGGACTTGTTGGGGGGATGGGGATCGTGTTTCTGTATCTGATGCTGCTTTATCGTTGCGTATTGATTGTGACGGCTAGCCCGAAGGCCTTCGGGGCGCTGCTTGCGGCCGGACTGAGTTTTAGTCTGTCGATTCAGGCATTTGCGAATATGGCGGTAGCGGTGGGGCTGGGCCCGGTTACCGGTGTGCCGCTCCCCCTGGTTAGTATGGGCGGAACGTCGATATTGTTTACGAGCGTGGCTTTTGGGATCATCCTGAGTGTTAGTCGGGATATTGACGAGAAGAAAAGTAAGGAAAAATCAGTAGAAGATAAAATTGTTGTGGGTGAGATACCGGCAATGTAAGAGTGAAGAAAATGGCGAAAAGAATAATCATCAGTGGAGGAGGAACCGGAGGGCATATATTCCCTGCGATAGCCATTGCTAATGCGTTGAAGCGCCTTGATCCGGCAACGGAGATCCTCTTTGTTGGTGCTAACGGACGTATGGAAATGGAAAAGGTTCCTGCTGCCGGGTATAAGATAGTTGGATTGGATATTCAGGGCTTTCAACGCCATTCGTTGTTGAAAAATCTGAAGCTGCCTTTCAAGGTTGTAGCAAGCTTAGTGAAGGCAAGGGCTGTAATCAGGGAATTTAAGCCTGATGCGGCTGTAGGTGTTGGGGGTTATGCGTCAGGACCGTTGTTGCTGGCGGCAGGGAATATGAACGTCCCTTATCTGATCCAGGAGCAGAATTCCTACGCAGGCATGACCAATAAGTGGCTGGGCAGAAAAGCGGAAAAAATATGTGTGGCATTCTCCGGAATGGATCAGTTTTTTCCGGCTGACAAGCTGTTGATGACAGGTAATCCGATTCGGAAGGAAGCGGTTGATGTAGACGGGAAACGCGCTGAAGCTCTTGCAAGTTTCGGATTGTCGGGAGATAAAAAGACGGTTCTGGTTACGGGCGGAAGTCTTGGAGCAGGAACGCTGAATAAAAGCATGTTGGCTGAGTTGGATCTTTTTGATAAAGAAGATGTGCAGCTGATTTGGCAGACAGGCAAGTTTTATTATAAGTCGATACTGGAGAAAACTCAGGATAAAGTGCATGAGAATGTGCGCATTGTTGAATTTTTGAACCGTATGGATCTTGCTTATGCTGCTGCAGATGTGATCATATCGAGAGCGGGTGCCGGTACGATTGCGGAGCTATGTGTGATCGCTAAGCCGGTGATCCTGGTGCCTTCGCCCAACGTGGCAGAAGATCATCAGACACAGAATGCCATGGCCCTGGTCAAGCGCAATGCGGCGGTACTGATCACTGATCAGGAAGCAGAGGGAACGCTGGGATCGCTGGCTGTGAGCCTGATCAGGGATGAGCAGAAATGCAGGGAGCTGAGAGCGAATATTGCGGGCCTGGCGCTTCCGGATGCTGATGATGTGATTGCAAAAGAAGTTTTAATTATAGCTAAATGATCAGATAAATGGAGCTGGATTCAATAAGGAAGGTTTATCTCGTAGGTATCGGCGGCATAGGTATGAGCGGGCTGGCCCGGTATTTTCATAAAAGAGGATGCCAGGTGGGCGGCTATGACCGTACGCGTACTGCACTAACAGATCGTCTTGTTGAAGAAAATATCAGTGTTTCGTTTATTGATGATACGAGTGATATTGCGGACAGCTGGACGGACAGGGAAAATATTCTGGTCATTTACACCCCGGCTATTCCGAGGGAATCCAGGATATTGAATTATTTCAAAGATGGGGGCTATGTACTGAAGAAACGTTCGGAAGTGCTGGGAATCATCAGCAAGGGGATGTTTACTATTGCTGTGGCCGGAACCCATGGGAAGACGACTACGTCGACGCTGGTTGCGCATATACTGAAGCATACGGGTTATGATTGTACCGCTTTCTTGGGAGGGATTTCTTCGAATTTCAATACCAACGTGTTGTTTGGAGCGAATAACGTCATGGTGGTAGAAGCGGATGAATATGATCGTTCGTTCTTGACGCTTCATCCGGATATCGCCATTGTGACGTCGATGGATGCAGATCACCTCGATATCTATGGAACAGATGATCAGGTGAAGGAGTCTTTTCGACTTTTTGCTTCACAGCTGAAAAGCGGTGGAAAGCTCATTCATAAAAAGGGCCTGGCGCTGACAGGCGGATTGACTTATTCAGCATCCGGCCAGGCGGAGAGTTATGCGCATAGCGTCCGGGTTGAAAACGGTCAGTTCTTTTTCGACTTTTCGGGTGAAGGAATTGCGATAAGTGATATTGCGATGCCCCTGCCAGGATTGCATAATATAGAAAATGCGGTAGCAGCGATACAGACAGCGCTTTATTTACAGATTCCGGCTGAGAAAATTAAGGCGGCTATTGCTGATTTTCGGGGTGTTAAACGCCGGTTCGAGTATGTGGTAAGATCAGAAAAATCGGTTTATATCGATGACTATGCTCATCACCCGGAAGAATTGAAGGCCTGTATTTCGGCGGTAAAGACGCTGTATCCCGAGCGGACTCTAACGGTGATTTTTCAGCCGCATTTGTATTCCCGTACGAGGGATTTTGCGTCGGGCTTTGCCGAAGCACTGAGTATGGCAGATGAGCTGATCCTTCTGGACATCTATCCTGCGAGGGAGCTGCCCATAGAAGGGGTGACATCAAGGATGATACTGGACGAAGTGAAAGGTGGACTTAAAATGCTTTGCAGCATGGAGGAGTGCCTGCATTATATTTCGATCCGTAAACCGGAGCTTCTGCTCACAGCGGGAGCGGGTGATATTGACACTATGGTTGGACCTTTAAAGGAAGTGATGAGCCATGCTTAAAAGGATCGCCTGGAAACGGATTTTGTACGTGTTCACGTGGTTGCTCTGCATCGGAGGACTGGTTACTTTGATGAGCTTTATTGACAGTAAAAAGAGCTATTTGAAGTGTAAGGATATTAAGGTTATCATTCCCGGTACGGCGGGGTTTATTGACCGTAATGAGGTGAACAGAATTATTTTGAACCATTCAGGATTGATCATCAGTAAGTACTTGCATGAGATCAACTTGCATGAGCTGGAAAATGAGTTTAAGCGGAATCCTTATATCAGGGACGCTAAGGTTTTTGCGGATATGGACGGCACGGTGAATATTAAGGTTATCCAGAGTGATCCGATTTTGAGAGTGATTACTTTGAGCAATCAGGATTATTACATTGACCGTCTGGGAAACAAAATTCCTACGTCTAAGGACTATACGCCGCATGTGTTGGTAGCAAACGGTTACATAATGGAAAATTATACCAAAAGAGATGATTCGCTTAGAACAAAAGTGACTCGCGACTTGTATAAAACAGCTCTGTACGTTGAAAAGGATTCTTTATGGCGCGACCAGTTTGAACAGCTTTATGTGAACGCACAACGAGATATTGAGGTCGTGCCTCGTGTTGGAAATCAGAAGATCATTTTAGGCGATGCCGACTCTTTGGAGATAAGGCTGCGCAACTTGAAGACTTTCTACAAAAAGGCTATGCCGGTTGTGGGATGGAACGCTTATAAAACAATAAATATTAAATACACGAATCAGATCATCTGCGAGCGTAATCTTGCAGACAGTGCCTGGATCGTCACAACAAAAAAATAAAACGGAAAACATTAACAATACATCAGCAAAAAAAATTAACACCTTAGTTATGGATAAAGGCACTTCTACATCATCGAAAAATTCGCCTATTGTCGTTGGTTTAGACATAGGAACAACAAAAATTTGTGTGATAGTTGGCCGCAGAAGTGGGCATGGGAAGATAGAGATACTCGGATTGGGCAAGGCAGAATCGGCTGGTGTGAGCCGTGGCGTGGTGGCTAATATACAAAAGACTGTTCAGGGTATTCTGCAGGCTGTTGAAGATGCCAGTGTCCAGTCTAATGTGGAGATCAAAATCGTGAACGTGGGTATCGCAGGCCAGCATATCAAGAGCCTTCAGCACCGCGGAATTCTTACGAGAAAAGATCTGCAGAACGAGATCCAGCGCAAGGATATTGAGAAACTTATCGAGGATATGTATAAGTTGGTCATGCCTCCTGGAGAAGAAATTATTCATGTGCTCCCACAGGAGTTTACGATTGATAACGAGCCGGGTATCAAAGATCCGATAGGAATGGCAGGGGTACGTCTTGAGGCGAACTTCCATATTATTTCCGGTCATGTGAGCGCTGTTCGGAATATTCTGAAATGCGTTCGGAATGCGAATCTCGAGACGCAGGAACTGATCCTTGAGCCTCTGGCATCTTCAGACGCGGTATTGAGCGACGAGGAAAAGGAAGCAGGTGTAGTCCTGGTCGATATCGGTGGTGGTACGACCGATATTGCGATCTTCCACGAGGGCATTATCAGGCATACGGCTGTAATTCCTTTCGGAGGCAACAGTGTCACGGAGGATATCCGCGAAGGATGTTCGGTTATGCGTAATCAGGCGGAACTCTTGAAAACACGTTTTGGTTCTGCGCTTGCTGATGAGAACAAAGACAACGAAATTATATCCGTGCCCGGATTGAGAGGAAGGGAACCCAAGGAGATTTCTGTTAAGAACCTGGCTTATGTTATCCAGGCCCGAATGGAAGAGATCATTGAGCATGTGTACTATGAGATCAAGGCTTCCGGATATGAAAAAAGACTGATTGCGGGTATCGTGATTACTGGTGGCGGTGCGCAGTTGAAGCATCTTCCGCAACTGGTTGAGTACGTTACAGGGCTTGATTGCCGCGTAGGGTATCCTAACGAGCATCTCGCTAAAAATGAGGTCTTGCCAAAGAATATATATGACGACCTGAAGAGTCCGCTGTATGCTACTGGTATCGGTCTTTTGATCAAAGGTATTCAGAAGGCGGAAGAGGTTCAGGAAATGATGAAACAGCCGGGTGTTTATGTGCAAGCGCCTCAGGATCCGAAGGCTAAGAAAAGTATTGGCTTGTTTGACAAGTTGCTTCAGACGGGTGCGAGGTTCATTAAGGATGACATTAAAGATGAGGATTATCTTAAGTAATTTTCAACAAAGGATTATTTTTCCACAATCTTAACAAATGTGGAAAACCTTTGTGTAAAATTATTTAATATTACAATGGTGCAATGGCGATAAAATTCGAAATCTACTCTATTGATTGATAACGATATGCAGTTTGAAATGTTAAAAGAAAAATCATCAATTATCAAGGTAATTGGTGTTGGTGGCGGCGGTGGTAACGCAGTAAACCATATGTATAGGCAAGGAATTACAGGGGTGGACTTTATCATCTGTAATACGGACGCCCAGGCCCTTGAGCTTAGCCCGATCCCTAACAAGGTTCAGTTGGGTGCAAGTTTAACGGAGGGCATGGGGGCTGGCTCCATACCTGAAGTTGGGAAAAACTCTGCGATTGAAAATATTGAAGATATAAAACGCATGCTTGGCAGCACAACCAAAATGTTGTTTATTACGGCAGGAATGGGTGGTGGAACAGGCACGGGCGCAAGTCCGATTATTGCCAAAGCTGCGAAAGAGTTGGATATCCTCACGGTGGGTATCATTACTACGCCATTCTCTTTTGAGGGTAAGCGCAGGAAGATGCAGGCTGAAGAAGGACTGGAAGAGTTTAAAAAGTACGTGGATTCTTACCTGGTCATTTCCAACGACAGGTTGAGGGAGATCTTCGGAAACCTGACACTTAGTGCGGCCTTCGCCCAGGCTGACAATATTTTAACTACTGCAGCAAAGGGTATCGCGGAAATTATTACCATCCCGGGTTATATAAACGTCGACTTTAAGGATGTTCGTACGGTGATGAACAATAGTGGGGTAGCGATCATGGGTAGCTATTCTGCGGAAGGCGAGAGCCGTGCTCTGCGTGCGGTAGAGGGTGCTCTTGCATCTCCATTGCTGAAGGATAACGAGATTGAAGGTGCCCGATATATTCTGTTAAACATCAGTTCAGGTTCCAGAGAAGTTTCTATGGACGAGGTGAGTGTGATTACTGATTACATTCAGGATGAAGCTGGCTTAGCTGCTGACCTTATCTGGGGTAACTGTATGGATGAGAACCTGGGTGATAAAATTTCGGTAACAATTATTGCGACGGGCTTCCAGACAAAGGAAGAAAGGGCCATAGAAAAGAGCCATCAGAAGAAGGTGTCTTTGCTAACGCCGGATAATGCACCGATGATTATGCCTGTAAACTCTTTCATTGAGCAGGTTGAAGAGGTGAAGGAAGAGGCGCCGGCTCCATCTCAATTTACTGCAGAGTTGCAGGTTGATTTGTTTGGAGGTTTTGCTCCTAAGAAAGTGGAGGAGAAGAAGGTTGCTGAACAGCCAAAAGTGATCAGACATACTTTGCAGGATGAAGAAAAACAGGTTCAGGAATCGTCTTTTGACTTCGGTTTTAAAGTAACGGACAGCGAGTATCAGTTTGATGACCTACCTGCACAATCTGCACCTGCAAATGCTGAGTCAGCGAAACCGGCTGAACCAGTCGCTTATAATCCTGACGAGAACAAGACAGACGAGTCGATAGAAGAGCAGTTGAGAAAGTCGAGAGAGCGTATTTTGAGACTTAAGGATCTGAGCATGAAGCTACGTTCGGCTAATGGTCTTCAGGAGCTTGAAGCAGAGCCGGCATACAAAAGAAAGCAAATGGCGTTACAGCAGGTTCCGCATTCTTCAGAATCTCAGGTTTCGCGCTTCACCTTGTCAAACGAGGATGGGGTAACCGAAATAAGGCCTAATAATTCTTTTTTGCATGATAATGTAGATTAAATAAACTCTTAGAGAAATCAAAGCCCTTGCATTTAGTAAGGGCTTTTTGCTTTTGTAAGAATTAATGCAGGCAAACTTTTTTAAATTGCTAACTTTGCAACTTTATTTTGTAGTTAATTAAATTTTATTACGTTGGATATATTCGATAAGATATCTCAGAACATGGGACCGTTAGGCCAGCACCAAAAGATGGCGCATGGATACTTTGCATTTCCTAAACTGGAAGGTGAGATCGGACCTCATATGAAGTTCAGGGGAAAGGATCACCTGGTGTGGAGCCTGAACAACTACCTTGGCCTGGCAAATCATCCGGAGGTAAGGGAAGCGGATGCGAAAGGTGCACAGGAATTCGGCATGGCGTATCCGATGGGAGCGAGAATGATGTCTGGAAACTCAAATCATCATGAAGCTCTGGAACAGGATCTCGCGAAATTTACCGGAAAGCAAGATGCGTTTTTGTTGAACTACGGATATCAGGGAATGGTATCTATCATTGATACGCTTGTAGACCGTAATGATGTTATTGTTTATGATGCAGAATGCCATGCATGTATTATCGATGGTTTAAGACTTCATATCGGCAAGAGATTCGTTTATCAACATAATGATATTGAAAGCTGCAGAAAGCAGTTGGAGCGTGCTACAAAGCTCACCAGCCAGACAGGTGGTGGGATACTTGTCATCACGGAAGGTGTATTTGGTATGTCAGGTGCGCAAGGTAAGCTGGCTGATATCGTTGCTCTGAAAAGCGAGTTCAATTTCCGTTTGCTTATCGATGACGCCCATGGATTTGGTACTATGGGGGCGACAGGAGCAGGTACTCATGAAGCTCAGAACTGCATTGACGGAATCGATGTTTACTTCGGAACGTTTGCAAAGTCTATGGCAGGAATCGGTGCTTTTGTGTCTTCGACTGAAACTATAGTTAATTATCTCCGATATAACATGCGCTCGCAGACGTATGCGAAGGCGCTTCCTATGCCGATGGTTATTGGCTTGCGTAAAAGACTGGAGCTGCTGCAGAGTAAGCCTGAGCTGCGTGAGAAGCTATGGACTATTGCTACAACTTTACAGAAGGGACTGCGCGAAAGGGGATTCAACCTCGGCGTAACGGATACCATGGTCACTCCTGTTTTTCTAAAGGGGGAACTGAATGAAGCTACTGCCATTACAATGGACCTGCGTGAGAATTACAGCATATTCTGTTCAATTGTTGTTTATCCCGTTATTCCGAAAGGCTTAATGGAGCTTCGTATAATCCCGACTGCGGCACACTCCCTGGAAGATGTTCAGGTTACACTGGATGCGTTCTCAGAAGTGGCGGAGAAGCTTAAAGCGGGTTATTATAAGGAACAGAGTGTTATAAACGCATAACTTTAGTTGCCAGACAGCCGTCTATATTCGTAGATAATTATTTTTTTTCTTCAAAAAAGCTGTTACATTAGCTTAAGCTTAATAGAAGCGGAACTAAAACTAACTTATTATGGCAAATTTTGAAAGGTTTACCGAGCTAAAGGAGCTCCTGGCTGGCTTAGAAGCAGATGCAGACAAGTTCTATAACAAAGGAAATAGTGCTGCCGGGACTAGATTAAGAAAAGGCTTGCAGGATATTAAAAACCTTGCACAGTCGATTCGCCTGGAGATTCAGGACTCTAAGAATTCGGTAGCATCAAAGAAGTGATTACACAAAAAAAGAGAGTATTCATACTCTCTTTTTTTGTTTATATGATCTTGTCGAGTTCGATCCGGATCTCGCTGCTGTTCTGTTCACTTACAGGGCATAGCGGTAAACGGAGGTAGTCATTACAGATTCCTAAGTGCTTGAGAGCTGACTTTATGCCTCCTGGGTTGTTTTCGGAGAAGAGCTTGCTAAAGAAACTTGTCAGCTTAAGATGCATCGGCGCCGCTGCCTTAAAGTCTCCTGCAAGGCAGAGTCTTACCATGTCCGATAAGTGTTTCGGTATGGCGTTGCCTGCTACGGAAATAACGCCTGATCCGCCCATCGCTAGAAGGGGAAGGGTAATGCCATCATCTCCAGAGATAAAGAGGAAATCTTCCGGTTTATCACGCAGTATGGCGTTAAATTGGTCAAAGTTACCGGAGGCTTCTTTCGTTCCGAATATATTGTTGCAGTTGTGGGCCAGCCGCAATGTGGTTTCGGCAGTGATATTGCTGGCTGTTCTGCCGGGAACGTTATAGATCAGTACGGGTAACGGAGATTCTTCTGCAATGATTTTATAATGCTGATAAATTCCTTCCTGCGTTGGCTTATTGTAAAAAGGGCTTACAGAAAGGATTGCATCGTAACCTTTTATGTTTAGTTTCTTAAGGCTTTCGAGTACTTCGGCGGTACTGTTGCCACCTATGCCTGCCATAAGAGGAACCCGTTTATTTACTACTTCGGCAGTAAACTTCCATACAGATTCTTTTTCACTCTTGGTAAGAGTGGCGGACTCACCTGTGGTTCCAAGAGAAACAAGGTAATCGACTCCGCCGTCTATTTGATAGTTGATCAGTTTGCTTAGTCCCTGATAATCTATTGATCCATCCTGATCGAACGGGGTAACCATAGCTACTCCTGTTCCTAAAAATTTATTCATTCGTAAGTGCCTGTGATTCCTAATAACCGGGTTTTTAATTTAGTCTGCTAAGTTAATAGGTTTTATTGAAAAATAGTTCCGTTTTATCAATCCTTTAACATCTTCAGGAGATCTTCATCTGAAATGATGGGAATCTTCAGCTTGTTGGCCTTCTCCAACTTAGAAGGTCCCATGTTATCGCCAGCTAACAGATAGCTCAGCTTTCCGGAAATTCCGCTGAGCATTTTGCCGCCGTTCATCTCAATTAGGTTGGATAACTCCTCCCGGCTAAACCGCTCAAACACTCCTGAGATGACGAAAGTCTTCCCGGTCAGCTTATCGCTGGAAAGAATTATCTCGTGCTCCTGCCGGACAAACTGAAGCCCACTATCCCGTAATCGATTGATCTGATCAATATGTCGCTGGTCCTGGAAATAGAGTTGAATACTCTCAGCAATGCGTCCGCCGATTTCGTCTGCGGCAATCAGTTCATCATAGCTGGCATTCATAATGCTGTCGATGTTTTTAAAGTGCATGGTGAGCTTTCTGGCGACCGTCTCACCGACATAACGGATACCTAGTCCGAAAAGTACTTTCTCGAATGGCATCTGTTTTGATTTTTCAATGCCTTCGAGCATGTTGCTGATTGACTTTTCGCCAAAACGCTCAAGTTCACGCAACTGATCGGGCTTCTGATAAAGAAGGTAAAGGTCGCTAATATGCTCGATCAGCCCTTTTCGATATAGAAGTTCTATAGTTTCGTTGCCGATGCCGTCTATGTTCATCGCCTTGCGACTACAGAAGTGCTGGATCTTGCCAACGATCTGTGGCGGACATGCTTCGTCGTTCGGGCAGTAGAATGCCGCTTCTCCTTCTTTTCGGATCAGGTTACTCCCACACTCAGGACAGATCTCAGGATACACGATCTTAGCACTTCCTTCTTTCCGTTTCAGCGTATTCACCGAGGTAATCTTTGGAATGATCTCGCCGCCTTTTTCGACGAAGACAGTGTCGCCCTCATGAAGGTCGAGACGCTCTATCTCATTTGCATTGTGCAAGGTTGCGCGCTTAACGGTCGTTCCCGCAAGCAACACCGGTTTGAGGTTTGCTACGGGGGTTACAGCACCGGTACGACCTACCTGATAGGTCACATGTCTGAGCTCTGTTTCAACTTCCTGCGCCTTATATTTATAAGAGATGGCCCATCTTGGAGATTTGGCGGTGAACCCGAGTTCTTCCTGCTGGGCATAGCTGTTCACCTTCAGTACAATTCCATCAATGTCGTAGCTCAGCGTGTAACGCTCGTTTTCCCAATAATGGATGAACTCAATTACATCGTCAATACTGTTGCATAACCTGTTATGTTCACATACGTGGAAACCCCATTTGCCCGCAGCTTCCAGACTCTCCCAATGAGTCCGGAATAGACGTTTGTCGGTATATAAGAAGTACAGGAAACAATCCAAGGGTCGCCTGGCGACCTCAGCAGAATCTCTTAACTTGAGAGTGCCCGAGGCAAAGTTGCGGGGATTTGCATAAGGAACTTCGCCGTTATTTATGCGCTCGTTATTTAGACGTTCAAATGCAGCCCTGTGCATAAATACTTCCCCCCGAATCTCGAAAGCATCCGGGTAACCTTCAGACTTTAAGTGATGCGGAATGCGCTTAATAGTTTTGACGTTGGACGTAACGTCATCTCCCTGGGTTCCGTCACCACGCGTTACGGCTCTTACGAGTTTACCGTCTTCGTATGTCAGGCTGATGGATAACCCGTCGAATTTTAATTCGCAAACGTATTGGAAGTCGGTGCCGATAGCTTTCTTGATGCGATCGTCGAAGTCGCGCAGGTCTTGCTCATTATACGTGTTTCCTAATGAGAGCATAGCCCATTTATGCTTGACCGTTTTGAACTCCTTTGTCACCTCTCCGCCTACCCGCTGGGTCGGGGAGTAGGGGTCCTGCAACTCCGGATTTTCCTTTTCAAGCTGCTCGAGTTCCTTGAGCTTTTGATCGAACTCTAAATCGGTTATGGTGGGTTGGGCAAGGACATAATAATTGTAATTATGCTGATTAAGCTCAGCTGTAAGGGCGTCTATGCGGCTTTTGATATCAGAAATTGACATAAAGCGAAGATAGGTATTTTGAATTATTTACTGACGTACGGCTCCAGGCGGAGTTCGATCTGATCGAAAATAGAGATGAAGTCATCTTTCAATACCTCGAGGTAAGCAGTAAGGATGCCGGCAACCCGGAACTTTTCTTCGTCTGTGAAAGGCCGGGGCCAGATACGCTGACAGATCTTCCCGATAGCGAACATGATGTCCTTCGGTTTACGGTAACTTTCGAGATATTTCGAGCGTATGAAATCTTCTAGAAAGTTAAAAAAGATGGACGATTCGGGGATGTTGTTTAACAGCAAAAACTTGCTTAGGACATCTTCATCTGTGCTCTCAAGCTGAGTATAGAAGCGCGAGGAGTCGAGGCTTAGCTCGGTAAGGAGAAGGCTGTCGAGCATGAGCTCAAGGGCTATATGTGCTACAAACGAAGGCCTGACGTCTGAATGGAGAAGATGGGGTACTATCTGCAGGCGTAATGTCGAGGTATGCCTGCTGAAAAATTCGGAAGAGTGAAAGTAGCGGTCAACTTCCAGATGCCGTTTCCAGCCTTCAAGAAGGCCTCTCTGCAAATCATCGTGGAAAAAAAGATGCTCATTTTTCTCGGGTCGTAAATTCCATTCTTTATTGGCATTTTTAAGCAGATCAGGCAATACGATACCCATAATCCGGTATGGATTCTCTTCTTCTCTGTCAAAATAAAAATGGGAAAGGAAATTCATGGGGTGGAGGTGATGACCAATTGCTACAATATAATAAGATTTATTGATTCAGGAAAGCAGGAGCTCATTAAGTCGCAGAATTTCTATCTTTGCGACTTTAAACAAACGAAATGAATTTTATAGAAGAACTCAGATGGAGAGGCATGTTACATGATATGATGCCTGGAACAGAGGAAGAACTGAATAAAGGCATGGCATCAGGGTATATAGGTTTTGATCCCACTGCTGATTCTCTCCATGTGGGACATCTTACACAGATAATGACCCTGATCCACTTTCAGAAAGCGGGACATAAGCCCTTTGCGCTTGTGGGTGGAGCTACAGGAATGGTTGGAGACCCTTCAGGAAAATCAGCTGAGAGAAATCTGCTTTCAGAAGATACACTTAAAAGGAATATTCATGCGCTTGAAACGCAGTTGAAGAAGTTTTTGGATTTCGACTGCGGGGCTAATAGTGCAGAGATGGTCAACAATTATGATTGGTTCAAAAACTTCAACTTCCTCGACTTTATCCGCGACGTTGGAAAGCATATCACGGTGAACTATATGATGGCCAAAGATTCCGTCAAAAAGCGGCTGGAAGGAGATGCTGGTTTGTCATTTACTGAATTTAGTTACCAGCTGATTCAGGGTTATGATTTTTACTGGTTGTGGAAGAACAAAGACTGTAAAGTTCAAATGGGCGGCTCCGACCAATGGGGCAATATTGTCACTGGAACAGAGTTGATACGCCGCATGGGAGGAGGAGGAGCTTTTGCGATGACCACACAGCTCATTAAGAAGGCTGATGGCAACAAGTTCGGAAAAACCGAATCTGGTGCCGTTTGGTTGGATCCTGAAAGAACGTCCCCCTACAAATTTTACCAGTTCTGGCTGAATGCGAGTGATGAGGATGCAAAAAACTGGATCAGGATCTTTTCCTTAAAGTCTAAAGAAGAAATTGAAGCTATCGAAGCAGAGCATGCTACAGCGCCACATATGCGCGCCCTTCAAAAGGCTCTTGCAGCCGAGATCACTATTCGTACACACTCAGAAGAAGCCCTGCAGAAAGCATTAACTACATCTGATTTCCTTTTTGGAAACGGACCGATAGAGTTCCTTTCTCAACTGTCAGAAGCAGAAGTGCTGGAAATATTCGAAGGAATACCGCAGTTTGAAGTTTCAAGAGAAATGCTTGCGGCCGAAGTGAATGTAGTTGATATGCTCGCTGAATACACCGGGATTTTTCCTTCCAAAGGAGAAGCCCGCAAGATGATCCAGGGAGGTGGTTTAGCCATCAACCGCTCCAAGGTTGCCGATGCTGCCAATCTGATACAACTAACAGATCTAATCAGTGATAAATTTATAGTGGTACAAAAAGGAAAGAAGAATTATTTCCTGATCACCGCAGTCTAAAAATACCTACATAATAAGGTGTAGTGTTGGTAATAGATTCTTTCTGTTACCAGCACTGCACCTTTTTTTCTTATTCTAGGCCTGAAAGTGTCTCTTTCATGTAGCGATGACGATTATCGGTCACATCTTGGTATATAGGTGTAGAAGTTAGGCTTTCTTAGTCTGGTCCTGTGCTTTTGGGTGGGGGCTTAAAATAAACAGACCGCCATTTTTTATAATACTTGCACCCCCGACAGTGAATTTTCAACGGACGCGTTAGCTCCAATGTTGAAAAATATTACTGAACCAGTAAATTACATCCTCTGATATCGCTGTTGTCGAATCTTCCTATAATCTCGAAGGAGCCGTCTTCATACTTCCTGCCCAGATCCTGAGTCGCAATGAACGAACACGAATAAACATTTCCCAGATCAATCACGTTGATTCCTCCCGTTGCTCCCGCACTTAAAAGACTAAGCGGGTCATTGATATCGCGTATATTTATCCGCATCCAGGGTGGACACCTGAAGAGCCCCCTTCCCGAAGAGTAGGCCTGGGAAAGAAGTTCCGTCATCCCGTATTCAGAATGGATAGCATCCACCCCGAAGCCCTCGCATAGCTGCTCATGGAGCTCCTCCCGAATCATCTCTCTGCGTTTTCCTTTCATTCCTCCGGTTTCCATCACGATAAGGTCTGGGAAATCCAAAGTATAGTGCTCAACAAAATCGAGCAAGGCATAGGTAACACCAATAAGAATCACTTTGCTCCCCGCATCGCGCAACTTAAGTAAGGTTTGAAATAACTCGTCATGATTGTATAAGAAGTAGCCACTTTTCGGATTGCCAGTTCGTTGAATCAGATCTTCAACCATATAGATTAAAGACGAGCCGTCGCGCTCCAGATAAGAAGGCAGGAGTGCGAGGATTACCAGATCCCGGACATCACCGTAGAAGAGTTCGAAGGCCTTACGGAAACTTTCTTCGTAGACAGATAAATCGAGTACTTCGTGCTTACTCTGGACCATCCCTGTAGTTCCAGAACTGCTGAACGTTTTTGCGGGGGAATCTGTACCGCAAATTATCCTGTGATTTTTGAAGAACTCCACAGGCATATAGGGGATGTCGCTGATATGGGTAACTAATTCAGGATCTTTTCTTAACCCTTTTACGAAACTTGCGTATACAGGATTATGAGTTACCTGAAATCTGAACACATCAATCGCCCGATTATTAAAGTTTTCTTCTGAGTAGTTCAGAAATAGCGGTTTTGAAAAAACATGTTCCACGGCGCAAAGGTAACAACATTTAAAGTTCAATTTTCTATATTTACCCCCAAACACTTTCATCAGGGCAACAGAATTACATAATGGAAGAAAAAGAAAAGCAATCATTGCCGGAGATCAGCATTGAGCAATTGGAGGAAGGCGTACAGCATGTCAACAATCCGATAATAGGTTTAAAGCCCATTGAAAAGCGATACCTGCAGTCTGTAAAAGAATTCAAGCAGGTTAACAACAGCTTTTATTTTACAGACGGCGAGTCGACGGTTGAAGTTATGGTCCTGAGTGACGAGATTATCCGCGTCCGCATGGCTCCTCAAGGTACATTCCTGGAAGACTTCTCCTACGCAGTTCCCAAGCTAGTGAATACAGCCACGGTATTCTCATTTTCAGAAACAGACGAAGATTACCGTGTGGAAACCAATACGGTCTCCTGTATCATCACCAAGAAGCATTTCCTGATATCGTTTGCCGATAACCAGCAGAATATTATCAACGAAGACCTTTCTGCCATGCACTGGGAAGAGAACGTCGACTTTGGAGGCTACTATGTATATTGTACCAAGAAAGGTCATCCCGGCGAGGGCTATTTCGGATTAGGAGATAAGCCAACCACATTTAACATGCGTGGCAGACGCTTCCAGAACTGGAATACAGATACTTATTCATTCTCACGGGATCAGGATCCCCTGTACAGATCCATTCCTTTTTACATAGGTCTGAAGGATACAACGGCTTACGGAATCTTTTTCGATAACTCTTACAGAACTTACTTCGACTTCGGTCAGGAAGACCAAGACAAGACCAGCTTTTGGGCAGAGGGCGGAGAATTATTGTACTACTATATCCACGGTCCTCATATGATGGACGTGGTTAAAAGATATCATACCCTTACAGGAACACACCCTATGCCGCCCCAATGGGCACTCGGTTATCAGCAATGCCGCTGGAGCTACTATCCTGAAAGCAAGGTTAAAAAACTCGCCCAAACATTCCGCGACAAAAAGATCCCCTGTGACGCCCTGTACCTTGACATCGATTACATGGATGGTTACAGATGCTTCACCTGGAACAAGAAATATTTTCCTGATCCCAAGAAGATGGTCAAGGAGCTATCTGACGATGGATTTAAAACGGTAGTGATTATTGACCCGGGAATCAAGGTCGACGAAAACTATTGGGTGTACAAAGAAGGGAAAGACAACAAGTACTTCTGCCGCAGAAGCGACGATTACTTCATGGAAGGCCACGTATGGCCGGGCCGATGTCAGTTTCCTGACTTTACCAATCCCGAGGTACGCGAGTGGTGGGGAGGTCTTTTCAAGGGCCTTGTCGACACAGGCGTAGCCGGCATTTGGAATGATATGAATGAACCTGCTGTATTCGGTTCGGGAACTTTCCCTGACGATGTCAGACACCAGTATGATGGACACCGTGGTTCACATCGAAAGGCACATAACGTCTATGGTATGCAGATGGTACGTGCAACCTACGACGGCTTGAAGAAACTATATAAAAACAAGCGTCCCCTCACGATCACCCGTGCAGGCTATGCAGGCGTTCAGCGTTATTCATCTGTCTGGACAGGTGATAATCTCGCTTCATGGGACCACCTGAAGCTTGCACTGCTCCAATGCATGAGGCTTTCTTTATCTGGTGTGTCCTTCTGCGGAACCGATATCGGTGGTTTCACCGGAGAACCCGACGGAGAACTCTTCACCAGATGGATCCAGTTAGGCGTATTCACTCCGTTTATGCGCGCCCATTCCGCCGGCGATACAAGGGAAAGAGAGCCCTGGAGCTATGGGGAAGAATTTGAAGCTATCAACCGTAAGTTCATTGAACTCCGGTATAAGTTGATGCCTTATATCTATTCGACCTTCTGGGAGCACCACAAATACGGCTTTCCCATCTTAAGGCCAGTGGTAATGCTGGAGCAGGATAAGATGGAGAACAGAGCGCGGGAAGAAGAGTTCACATTTGGGGACAAGATCCTTATATCACCAATTCTGCATCCCGGACAAACCTCTAAGACCGTTTATCTTCCTGAAGGAAAATGGTACAACTACTGGACTTACGAGACCTACGAAGGAGGTGCTGAGCACACTGCGCATGCAGCGCTCGACAGTATGCCGATCTTCGTTAAAGCCGGGTCTGTCATACCCGAATGGCCGGTAATGCAATACGTGGGCGAGGTAGATCTCGAAGAAATTAAGTTCCAGATTTATCACTCACCTTATGAAGTGAATTCCTTCTATTACGAAGATCATGGCGATACATTCGCTTATGAACAGGAAATTTATACAGAGAAGAAGTTCGTTGTCAAAGGAGATGACCATAGCCTTACCGTTCGGCAATTCTCCGAAGGTTTATACACCCCTCGTTACGAAACGTATGATCTTAAGTTAATTGGCCTCCCGTTCCTTCCAACGCGTGTTATTATTGACGGAAAGGAACAGAACGTTGAGCTTGAGTTTGATGCACTAAAGCGCGTACGTATTAAAGCAAACAAAAACTTTAAAGAAATACAGGTGTTAAGTTAACCTACTCAAACCATATAATGAAAACCAGGAAAAAAAGTTTAACTCCTATATCGACCCCCGTTATTGCTTATTCGCGTTTTACAGACTACGACATTCACCTTTTTAAAGCCGGTAAACATTATAAGCTCTATGACAAGCTGGGCTCGCATGTAGTCACGACCGAAGATGGCCAGTCTGGCACCTACTTCGCTGTCTGGGCTCCCAATGCGCTTGGTGTGTCGGTCATAGGAAACTTCAATGGTTGGAATAGAGAGTCTCATCAGCTTTCCAGCAGGTGGGATAGTTCCGGTATATGGGAAGGATTTATACCCGGTATCGCTGCAGGAGAGGTGTACAAGTATCTCATCAAATCAAACACTGGTGAGGTTCTTGAGAAAGCCGATCCATACGCATTGAGGTGGGAGGAACCGCCGCATACTGCAAGCATTGTATGGGATACCTGGTTTGAATGGACAGATGCGGAGTGGATGGACTCCCGCTTCAAGAACAACAGTCTGAACAGGCCATGGTCTGTTTACGAAGTACACCTGGGATCATGGAAGAGAAGTCCTGAAGCTCCCGAGAAATTCCTCGGCTATCGCCTGATGGCGGATGAACTGGTGCCCTATATCAAGGAAATGGGCTTTACGCATGTGGAGTTTATGCCTTTGATGGAACATCCTTACTATCCTTCGTGGGGATACCAGATCACCGGGTTCTTCGCAGCATCTTCACGATATGGTACGCCGCAGGATCTGATGTACCTCATCGAACAGTTGCACCTCAACGGGATCGGTGTTGTGCTCGACTGGGTGCCGTCTCACTTTCCCGGAGATATGCACGGCTTGTACAAATTTGATGGCACCAATCTTTACGAGCACGCCAATGATAAAGAGGGTTTCCACCCCGACTGGAAGTCGTACATCTTCAACTACGGAAGGAATGAAGTTCGTTCTTTCCTGATAAGCAACGCCCTCTTCTGGCTTGACCGGTACCACGTCGATGGCCTTCGCGTTGATGCCGTAGCGTCCATGCTATACAGAGATTACTCCCGTAAAGAAGGAGAGTGGATCCCCAACGAGTTTGGAGGAAGAGAAAATCTGGAAGCCATCAGCTTTCTCAAAGAACTGAATATAGCGGTGTATGGGCAGTTTCCCGACGTGCAGACTATTGCCGAGGAATCTACCGCATTTCCAGGGGTAAGTAAGCCCGTATTCAGCGATGGATTAGGCTTCGGTATGAAGTGGATGATGGGATGGATGAACGATACACTTTCCTACTTTCAGCAAGATCCGATCCATAGGAGATATTTCCATGGCCAAATTACTTTCAGTACGGTTTATGCCTTTACGGAGAACTTCATGATGCCCCTGTCGCATGACGAGGTGGTGCATGGTAAAAAATCCTTGGTATATAAAATGCCCGGTGACGAGTGGCAGAAGTTTGCCAACCTGCGTTTGATGTACAGCTATATGTTCACCCATCCCGGCACCAAGTTACTCTTCATGGGCAACGAATTTGGACAAACGTCAGAATGGAATTTTGAACAATCGCTTGACTGGCATCTGCTCGCCTATAAGCCTCACCAGGGAATAAAGCAGCTTGTTAAGAATCTGAATACACTTTATACGACAGAAGGCGCCCTATATCAAAAAAACTTTGAATGGGAAGGCTTCCGATGGATAGAGGCGGGAGATGCAGAGAATTCTGTTCTGGCTTACTGCAGAAAGGGAGACGTAAACGACGAGAAACTTGTAATTGTGCTTAATATGACACCCGTTCCACGCTATAACTACCGCATTGGTTTACCTATGCACGGAGACTGGGAGATTATATTCAATTCAGACGAAGTCCAGTATTACGGCAGCGGCTTCGAGCTTAACTACAACATTACAACCCAACAGCTACCCTGGCAAGGAAAAGAGCAATCCGTTACGCTCAATCTTCCTCCGCTTTCAGCACTTGTGCTGAAACGCTTTAACAGACAATCAAAATTCTGGTAGAAGCCAGAAATAGAAAGCATAAAAAAAGAGCTTTGCAGTCTGCAAAGCTCTTTTTTTATGCTTAAGAGATATTAAGCTTTACCAACTAATTGAACAAGATCAATCAGTTTGTTTGAATATCCCCATTCGTTATCGTACCAAGATACAACTTTCACAAAGTTGTCATTCAAAGCGATACCTGCTTTAGCATCAAAGATGGAAGTTCTAGGATCAGTTAAGAAATCCTGAGAAACCACGTCATCTTCCGTATAGCCCAGGATGCCTTTCAGTTCACCTTCAGAAGCTTCCTTCATAGCCGCCTTGATGTCTTCGTAAGAAGCAGGTTTCTCCAAACGAACTACTAAGTCAACCACAGAAACGTCAGGAACCGGTACGCGGAAAGACATACCAGTCAACTTTCCTTTTAAAGCAGGGATAACCAAAGCTACCGCTTTAGCAGCACCTGTAGAAGAAGGGATGATGTTCTGGTAAGCACCACGTCCACCTCTCCAATCCTTAGCAGAAGGACCATCAACCGTTTTCTGAGTAGCAGTAACCGCGTGGATCGTACTCATCAGACCTTCGATGATTCCGAATTTATCATTTAATACCTTAGCGATAGGAGCAAGGCAGTTTGTTGTACAAGAAGCGTTAGAAACAATGTTCTGATCAGCTTTCAACTCTTTATGGTTAACGCCTAATACGAAAGTAGGGGTGTCATCCTTTGCAGGTGCAGACATAACCACCTTCTTAGCACCTGCAGTGATGTGCTTTCCTGCAGACTCCTGAGTAAGGAATAAACCAGTGGACTCGATAACTACCTCAGCACCTACTTCATCCCATTTCAGGTTAGCAGGATCTTTCTCAGCGGTAACACGGATCGTTTTTCCGTTAACAACCAGGTTGCCGTCTTTAACCTCAACAGTACCATTGAAACGACCGTGAGTTGAATCGTATTTAAGCATGTAAGCCATGTAATCAGGCTCCACAAGGTCATTAATACCAACAACTTCAATATCGCTGCGGTCTACAGCGGCTCTGAATGCTAAACGACCGATGCGGCCGAATCCGTTAATTCCAACTTTCATGTTAATTAATTTTTATTCGTGTAATAATTCAATATATTATAAATCGGTCGTTTAATAACCGACGCTATATTCAGGTTGTGCTCTCCGGCAATCTGGCTCAGTGTAGACTGGAAGCCGTCAGCAACCGGACCGGTAAAATGTAGTGGTACGCCCGGATATTTGTCTGTAAGTGGTATCACGTACGTGTTGAAATAAATATTTAAACCCGTTTGTACCAAGTTCTTAACATACGGCTGGTCAAAGTGTTCTATTAAAAAATCAGTATACGAACTCAGGAAAAGAACCGGACTTGTCTGCTTGTAAATTTTATCCAGAATTTGCTTCCTGTCAGGATTGTACCGTAACACAAAGATACTTTCAAATTCTTTAGGCATTGTCCCCGTAAAGTAATCACGTAACAAATTCCTGCCAAGCCAGTTCGACGAACCCTCGTCGGCGAGGATATAACCCATACCGAAGTTATTCTCCTTGATTTTCTTACCGTCAAAGTAAGCTACGTTCGAACCGCTGCCAAGGATACCCACTATGCCCGGCTGATCACCGCAGGTTGCCAAAGCCGATGCCTTCAGATCATGGTTGATCGAAATTCTGGCCTTGGTAAAGAACTTACTGAACGAAGAGGCTACTACCTGCTGGCGTTCCCTTGAAGATGCTCCTGCACCAAAAAAATAGATACGCCGGATTTCTTCCGCATAGGATATCAGCTGATGGTTCTTGGCCAGAATGGCGCTTATGGCTTTCTCGTCGTTAAAAAAGGGGTTAATTCCAGGAGTTTTCACGTCGCAAACTATCCTTCCCTTTTCGGCAAGCTTCCAGTCTGCATTTCTCGATCCGCTATAAACTACTGCAATCATATTCTCTATTATATTGACAGGATGGCGGCCATTTCAACAAGATCGTCTTCCAGTTTGTAAGAGTGATTATTAATCGCCTCCTGAATGTCAGTAAGCTTGATTTCGTTTCCACGAAGGCCAACCATTTTTCTGGTCTCACCAGCAACCAGGGCTTTTACAGCTGCATATCCCAGTCTGCAGGCCAGCACACGGTCAAAACTGCTTGGAGTTCCGCCTCTTTGAAGATGCCCAAGGATAGTAACCTTGATATCATAGAAGTTAAACTTCTCCTTCACGCGCTTAGCGACGTTGTATGCGCCGCCGTTCTTATCACCCTCCGCAATAATGACGATACTGGAACTTTTATTGCTCAGAGCGCCTGCCTCGAGCTTGGTGATCAGGTCGTCAATCGCTGTTTCTTTTTCCGGCAGCAGGATCGCCTCAGCACCACCCGCAACGCCCGAGTGCAGCGCTATGCAGCCTGAGTCACGGCCCATTACCTCAACGAAGAACAGTCTGTCATGAGAGGCCGCAGTATCGCGGATCTTGTCAATCGCCTCCAAAACGGTATTGGTAGCTGTATCGTATCCCAAAGTAAAGTCAGAGCCATACAGGTCATTATCGATCGTTCCCGGAATACCTATTACAGGAATATCATATTCTCTCGACAGCACTTCAGCACCTGTAAACGTACCGTCGCCACCGATAGCAACAATCGCATCTATACCCTCTTCTTTTAAATTTTTATATGCTTTCGCCCTTCCTTCAGGAGTTCTGAATTCCGCACAACGGGCAGTTTTTAAAACCGTTCCCCCTAGCTGTATGATATTTCGTACCGAACGGGCATCCATGTTGATGAACTTCTTTTCGATCATTCCCTGATAACCCTGATGAATGCCAACCACTTCCATGCCATGGAAGATGCCAGTACGTACTACAGCGCGAATGCAGGCATTCATGCCGGGAGCATCACCACCAGAAGTAAAAACACCTATTTTTTTTATGCTGGACATTTTATTTTTGTTTTATTTGGCTAATATACTGTGTGGGACTTACACTAAGAGAATTTTTAGGAATTTTTTCCACTTTTGTGATGACAATCATAGTTAGATTTTACTACGAACACAATGCTTTCAAAATTCGATTCCATATTCTCAATTGACTGCGTCATCTTTGGCTTCGAAGAAGGCGAACTTAAGGTATTGCTTATTGAACGAAACGACAAGCCCTTTCAGAACTGGTGGGCGCTTCCTGGTTATTTTGTCGAAAAAGATGAAAGTATCGAAGACGCCGCGCAGCGTATTCTGTATAGCTTCACCGGACTAAGGGATATTTTTCTTGAACAGTTCTATACTTTTGGCGACGTTAACCGCCATCCCCAGGGGCGTGTTATCACAGTTGCCTACTATGCCATGATCAGGCTAAACGGTAAGGCCGATCTGCACCCCAACACCCCGTATGTGAAAACGGCAGTCTGGCATCCGGTGAGCGACATGCCCGAGCTTGCTTTTGACCATAGGCTCATATTTGAAAAAAGCCTGCAAAAGATACGCCGGAAAATCAGCTACCAGCCAATTGCCTTCGAATTATTGCCCGAAAAGTTTACCCTAACCCAATTGCAGAACGTCTATGAAGCCATTTTAAACAAAAAGCTGGACAAGAGGAATTTCCGGAAGAAGATGCTCAATTACGGCATACTTAAGGAGCTTGATGAAAAGCAGCAGGGGGTGTCATACCGGGCTGCAACCTACTACAAATTTGACAGGCGGGCCTACAATAAACAATTTAAAAAAGAACTCAGTTTCTCGAAAGAACAGGCATAAAACAAAGAAGGAGGTTCTTCACATAAAAGACCTCCTTCCTCATCTATCAATAAGCTAAAATACGCGTTATCCGCGTGGATGATCGATATGGAATTTTACCAGGTCATCTATAGGAGAACGGATAAGCTTTCCAAGCTTCATTCCGAATTCATCAGCAACCTCCTCGAGGATATTCCGGAAATTATAGCCTACAGAGCCGATACAGTTCAGCTCATATTTCTGATAATCCGGATAGTGGCTAACGAGGTTCTTAAAGAAATCCGTAAACGAAGTCTTTACCAGGTTGTGCGTATAGCCGATATTATCTGAATTGTCATAAACGAACTTAGCAAAGCTTGCACAAAAGCGGTTTGCCAGGGGCTTTGTATAAACATTTTCCTGAATATCATCAGGTGTAAGCTTAAACGTTTCCCAGAAAGTGGCTCTTACCGCCTCCGGCATATAGCCCCTCAGGTAGTCAGTAAGCAGCTTCTTGCCGATGTGGCAACCACTGCCTTCGTCTCCAAGGATATAAGCTGCCGAGTCGATCTGAAAAACGATATCATCACCGTCATAGATTCCTGTATTTGTTCCTGTGCCTAATATCGCCGCAAAGCCGGTTTTCTTACCCAGAAGGGCCCGCGCTGCTGCCAGTAGGTCGTGACCTACGAAAATATCGCTATGAGTAAATACAGCTCCGAACGCCTCTTTCAGTTGTGCGGCTTTCTCCTTATTGTGCACACCCGCACCATAAAAATTCACTTCTGTAATCTTTTCGAACTCCAGATCGTCAGGAAGGTTCTTCTTCAGCGACTCAATTACATATTCTACCGTAACAAAGTAAGGGTTATACCCTTCCGTATTGAAATAGATCTTTTTATTGTCGTCATTTAACAGACACCAATTGGTTTTTGTAGAACCGCCGTCAGCTATTATTATCATGTTATTTTAATAAGCGTAAATAATAAGTGGTAAATGTAAATAATTCTTTAAGATTGTATAAAAAACAAAACATAAATGTTGCCTTAGCGCCGAAAATTGAGCCAATTTATGATAGTCGATCTAAGAAGTGATACTGTAACGAAGCCAACTCCCGAAATGCTTGACGCCATGTTCTCAGCGGACGTCGGTGATGATGTTTATGAAGAAGACGAATCAGTAAACGCCCTTGAACGGAAAGCAGCCGGCATGTTTGGAATGGACGACGCCATTTTTTGTCCCTCAGGAACCATGACCAACCAGATCGCCATTAAATGTCATACCGTTCCGATGGACGAAGTGATATGCGATGAGTCTTCACATATTTACCGGTATGAAACCGGAGGCATTGCCTTCAACTCTGGCGCATCCGTCAAGTTGCTATACGGAGACCGCGGTCGTCTGACTGCAGATATGATCGAGAAAGTCATCAACCCGGAGGATGTTTGCATGCCTCATTCGAAACTGATCGTTCTTGAAAACACTTGCAACAGGGGCGGAGGGAGCTATTACGACCTCGACGAAATAGAGTCCATTTACCACCTTGCCCGGCTAAAAAAATGCAACCTGCACCTTGATGGAGCAAGACTATTTAATGCACTTGTGGAGACCGGTGACAGCATGGAGCAGTACGGGCACTTCTTCGATACCATATCCATCTGTTTATCCAAAGGGCTGGGTGCGCCCGTTGGCTCCCTTTTGCTGGGAGATATCAAGACCATCCGTCAGGCAAGACGTATTCGCAAAGTACTCGGCGGAGGAATGCGTCAGGCAGGCTTCCTGGCCGCAGCAGGCAGCTATGCACTCGACCATCATATCGACAGACTGAAAACCGATCACCTGCATGCCCGGGTACTCGGCGAGACGCTGGAAAACCTTCCCTATGTAGATAAATTGCTGCCGGTTGATACCAATATCGTCATTATTAAACTTGATGATGAAGTGCATGCAGACGTATACGTGGAGCGTATGCGCGACAATGGGATTTTATGCAGCAGGTTCGGAGATCAGCTGGTACGTTTTGTCACTCATCTCGATATCACGCCCGAAATGATAGACCATACCATCACCGTCTGCAAAAAACTCCACTAAACATCAGCCAAAAAGGTCAGTGCTGAGATACCTGTCTCCGCGGTCGCAGGCAATAAACACGATTACGCCGCTGTCAAGTGTCTCAGCCACTTTCAAAGCAGCGTGTGCAGCCCCACCCGTACTCATTCCGGCAAAGATACCTTCCGTTCTGGCCAGTTTACGTGCCATATCGGTAGCATCAGCCTGCGATATGTCCAGCACTTCATCAACACGCGAAGCATCAAATATCTTGGGCATATAGGCAGCCGGCCAGCGCCTGATTCCGGGGATAGACGACTCTTCAGTAGGCTGACAGCCGATAATCCGGATATCCGGATTCTGTTCTTTCAGGAACATAGAATTGCCCATAATACTACCCGTAGTCCCCATGGCGCTTACAAAGTGGGTAATCTTTCCCTCCGTATCCCTCCATATCTCCGGACCCGTGGTTTTGTAGTGTGCCAGGTAGTTATCCGGATTCGAGAACTGGTTCATCAGATAATATTCGCTTTCCAAACCCTTCTCCTCTGCATAATCCCTGCAGATTTCCATCGTTTCCAAGAGCACCACTTTGGCCCCGAAGGCCTCCATGGTCGCCGTTCGTTCCTTGCTGGAACTTGCCGGCATGATCAGCTCGATCTCCAGGCCAAATAAACGCGCCATCATAGCCAGCGCGATACCCGTATTCCCGCTCGTAGCCTCAATTAACTTCATCCCCGGCTCGATATCGCCGCGTTCAAGTGCACTCTGAATCATATTCAGCGCCGCGCGGTCCTTCACACTGCCAGCAGGATTATTCCCCTCGAGCTTGGCGTATATTTTTACATTCTTGTTCGGATTAAGCCTTGTGAGCTCCGCCATCGGCGTATTTCCAACCAGATCGATTATCCCAGCCATACCAAATCAGCTTTTACGTTCAACAACTTTAAATTGCGTTTCATGGTAAACCACAGAACCCGCAGGCACACTTTTCGTCAGCCAGACATTGCCTCCAATAATGCTATTTTCTCCGATAACGGTGTCGCCGCCCAGGATCGTTGCACCCGAGTAGATCACTACATGATCCTGCACCGTCGGATGACGCTTCTTAGACGCCATCGTTTTGTCCACACTTAAAGCACCCAGGGTAACACCCTGGTACAATTTAACATGACAGCCTATATGCGTCGTCTCGCCAATAACAATCCCGGTGCCATGGTCGATATACAAATAGTCGCCAATGACCGCTCCGGGATGAATGTCAATACCCGTCCTCGAATGAGCGTATTCAGTAAGTATGCGGGGCAGTAATGGCACGTCTAAAACAAATAGCGCATGGGCAATGCGGTAGAACGATATGGCATAAAAACCCGGATATGCCCGGATAATTTCAAATTCGCTTCTGGCCGCAGGGTCGCCCTGCAGAATGGAGCTAATGTCGGTATTCAGCGCACGGTACAGTTCCGGAACCTGTTCAAAAAACGCCTTCGCCCGCTGCTCGTTATTGCATTCCTCGCAGGCGCGTGTTGAGTCCATGATCTCTTTCAGCTGCGCCTGAAGCGACTGAAGTTCAATCTCAATATCTCTCACGGAGAGGAAGAAACTTTTCGACTGTTCCGGAAACAAAAGGCGTATCAAGCCAAGGGCCCAACCGGCAATTTCTTTATTGGATGGGACGGCCTCAATTTGCTGATGCCTCTTAAAAATGTATTCGTAAAAGTCTTTATCCATTAATCGGCAAAATAAAAAAGAAAGTAGAGCCTTCGTGAAGTTTACTGTCGACGCCAAACTTTCCCTGATGAGCTTTGATGATCTCTGCAGATATATACAAGCCGATGCCTAAACCGCTGGCTGCATAATTTTTATCATCAACTCGATAGAAACGCTCGAATATACGGTCTTTTTGATGATCTGACAATCCAATTCCAAAGTCTTTTACGGATACCGTTACCGATTCGCCGTCCACTTTCGTGCTCAGGATAATTTCTTTGTTTACGGGTGAATATTTTACCGAATTGTTGATCAGGTTCATGATCACCTGCTCCAGCCGCTCTTGGTTTCCCGTCAAAATAACGTCTGCGGCGTGCTCAACCGCGATATTGTAGCTAGGATACATGAACCTGGCGTTGTCGGCACATGAACGGACCAAGGTATTCAGACTTAGCGGAGACTTGCTGAACGCAAGCTTACCCGTCTGGATTTTGCTCACATCAAGAAGGTCATTTACCAGGTTGGCAAGTTTTCCGATAGCTTCGTTGGCCCGGCTGGTAAACTGCCTGATCGTTGGCGGAACCTCCTCTTTTTTATAGGAAGAGATCAGCTGTAAATAACCTTTTAAGCTGGTCAGCGGAGTTTTAAGCTCATGACTCGCAATTCCTATAAATTCGTCCTTTTTCGCCAGCTCCTGCTTCTGGTCCTCGATATTGGTTTTAGTGCCCAGCCAGGTCATCACCTGGCCATCCTCGTCGCTAAAAGGGATGGCCTTGGCCAGGTGCCAAAGGTATTCACCTGAGCTTCCTTTCCTTAAACGGTATTCCGTCTCGAACTCTGATCCTGTAAGAAAAGAGTTCCGCCAGGCATCCATAGTGCGGTCGATATCGTCAGGGTGCACGGCAGAGATCCAGTTTGAATCCAAAGACGCCTCTGCACTGAGTCCGGTGTACTCAATCCACTGCTGGTTAAAGTAGTCAAACTCCCCGTTGGCATTGGCCGTCCAAACAATCACAGGGATATTGTCAGACAGGAATTTAAAATTCCCCTGACTGATCAGCAAGTCGCGGGTCCGCTCCTTAATCGTCTTTTGAAGCTCCTTATTCAAGTGTGCCGCAACGCGCTGAGCTTCCTCGAGCTCATTATTCTTAGCTTGAAGAACATACCTGTTCTCTATCACCGCTCTGAGGTCGGTCATGATGATGCTCATCGCCGTGCCGTCCTCCAGCTCGAGAGGGGTAAGCGACAGAAGAAAGGGAATCCGCTTGCCTCCATGTCCAACCAGCTCCAGTTCCGCCTTTGCCTCCTCCAGCCACCCTGTTTGAAGCAACTTATTAAATTCCTTCTTCAACTCCTCAGGAAAAAAGTGGAGTAAAGGTACCCCGATCAAATTTTCAAGAGAAATACCCAAAAGAGAAGCAAATCTTGAATTGCTATATAAGATGATGCCATTTTTATCCAGTGTAACCGCACCTTCGGTCATTTTTTCAATAAAGGCACGATAAGTATGGTCGGCGTTCTTTAGTGTATAGAGACGATGGCCTGTGTCATGTTCCACGATTATGGCATCGATCTGTCCCGTTCGGATGGCATCGATAGTATCTCTGGCTTCTTCCAGTTGAAGCTTCAGTTCGCCTATCTCCTTAATTAAAGCATCTGTTTTCTCCGTTTCCATTTTTCTGCTTAAATGACAATGCCCAACCCTTTCAAAACTTTCTTTTCATCTGACAAATCACCAAGTAAGCGACGTTCAGGCCCGGGCGCCTTTTTAATTAAAAGGGGGAGGGCGATAAGCTGTTCCGCTTGTGCCCTTTCAGGCTGTTGATAGACATCGATAATCTCCAGGGAATATCGGTTTTTTAAGTACAACTCACAAATTTTGCGGATGTTAGATATCGCCCGCGCCGAGTTGGGCGACGCCCCCGTGATAAATAACCGCAGGACGAAGTCTTCAGCATCCGTATTGTTTAATATGTTTCCGGGTTCGTTTAGCACAGCGTTTAGGTAAGGGGCCGGATGTTCAAACCAACCAGTACTTTTTCTTCATTAGACAGATCACCAATGATCTTGCGCATAGGAACCGGTACCTTCCTGACGAGTGTAGGAACGGCAAATATCTGGTCACCTTCGGCCAGCTGCGGTTTCTCGAGAAGATCGATGATTTCGATCTGATATTTTCCTTTCAAGTGCTCTTCACAATAACGCTTTAAATTATTTAAGGCAGTTATGGCTTTGGGGGTCTTACCGGCGATGTACAGGCGTAGCTCCCACATCTGTTCTGTTTCCAATTCTTGTTCTTCCATACTATTCTTCGATGTTGTTTTCATCAGGATCCTCTGCTGATGATAAGCCTCGTCGCCGGTTGGTAATCTCCTCTCGGTTTTTCCGCGCCGCTTCCTTCTTAATCTGTTCTTCTGTGTATACGCGGTTCAACTCGTCTTCTACTGATTCAAATTCAGCTTTTAAATTTGCAATCTTTGCTTCAAGAATATTTCGTTTCCGCAAAATCTCTTTGTCCTTAGCACTCATTTGATGGCCTTTCAGAACTTCACCGGCATGTTCCTGGAGCATCTGCTCCTCACGTGCAGATCCGGTTAACACCCCGTTGGGGCCAAGGTAGACGTTTACCAGTTCAAGTCCATTATCCGTAATCACAAATTCCCTTACCTGATTGGAATGTTTCATGCCTCTCGACTTCATAATGTACATTCCCCGGTTTCTCTCACCATTAGACTCAATGTCGCGCACGAGCAGCCAGGCGTCCACCAATGATGATATCGTTTCGTCCGTTTGTTCCTGCACAATATTATTCAGGGCCAAAGCGGTAAACATGACCGTAACCTGCTGATCCTGCAGAAAACTGATTAATCGGATCAGCATCGACTTGACCTCGCTGATCGAGCCAATGGTAATCAGGTTGGTTATCGGGTCGACAATAACGGTGTCGGGCTTAAATGCCTTGATACGTTTGTGAATATCCACCAGGTGCATCTCCAGGCCGTACAGTGTAGGCCGGGAAGCGCAAATCTCAAGGAGGCCCGACTGCAGGTGCTTTTCGAGGTCGAGGCCGATGGATTTTGTATTTCTTAATATCTGGCTCGCCGACTCCTCAAATGAAAAGTAGATACACTTTTCGCCCCTCTCACAGGCACCGGCCGCGAATGTCGTGGCGATACTTGTTTTTCCGGTGCCGGCTGTACCGGATATGAGAATGCTGCTGCCGCGATAGAAGCCTTGCCCGTCAAGCATCTCGTCAAGACTTTTCACTCCTGTCGAGACCCGTTCAGATGAGGCTTCGTTACCCTGGCTGAGACTGGTTACGGGCAACACAGAAATGCCGTCGCTGTCAATCAAAAACGGGTATTCGTTGGTTCCGTGGAGAGAACCCCGGTATTTAATTATACGCAGCATTCGGGTAGATATCTGATGTTTTACCCGGTGATCAAGCAATATCACGCAATCAGATACATATTCCTCCAGACCCTGTCTCGTTAAAGTGTCTTTGCCTCTTTCACCGGTAATGATAGCGGTAACCCCTTTGTCCTTAAGCCATTGGAAAAGGCGCCGCAACTCCGTCCGTATAATGCTTTCATTGGTCAGCCCGGAGAACAGGTTCTCAATCGTGTCGAGAACTACCCGTTTTGCGCCAATACTGTCTATAGCATAAGAAAGACGTACAAACAATCCGTCCAGATCATATTCACCCGTTTCTTCTATTTCGCTTCGGTCGATGTGAACATAGTCCAGTCTTATTTTCTTCTCCTGAACGAGTTTGTCCAGGTCGAAGCCTAAGGAAAGTGTATTAACGGTTAGCTCATCAGCCTTCTCTTCGAACGCCATAAAGACCCCGGGTTCATTGAATTCGGTTGCACCCCGAACTATAAACTCCATCGACATCAACGTTTTGCCGCATCCTGCACTCCCGCAAATCAGCGTAGGCCGTCCTTTCGGAAGTCCTCCATTGGTGATTTCATCGAGCCCGGTAATGCCCGTTGGCGTTTTGGCCAGAAGTGAAGGCTTTGTTTTTTTTATCTGCTCCATCTGTTAGTGCATGTGCAGACCGGAACATCAAAAGGCAGCCCCGGTCTGAAATAATTATCTAACAAACGAAGTAATGTAAATTCTGTTTGACACACCCAGTCAAATGCGCCGTAGAACCGTTCATCCGACTTAGTGACTCGCGGATTATTTAAGCGAACCTAGACTATTCGGCGTCGTATATTACCACTTTTTCAAAGTAAGATCTGAACTCATCAAGAAAAGCCAGGTGGAGCGGGTGCGTTTGGTAGACATTATGCCCTTCCAGGTCATCAAAGAGCGCCAGTAGAGAGAAGGTATAAGTTGTATCTACCACGGCACGCTCGATAGGAGCCGGAGTGCCTATAAATAAAGATTTGACCGTTTCAACACCTTTCAGTGTCTCGAGGCTTGATCTGAAAGCAGCTTTTTGTTCGTCGGTGGTATCGGCTTTAAGCCAGAAAAGTACATGATGAGTAAGCATGGTTATGTATTTAGTTAATGCCGTAAAGATATTAAAACTTACATGACCCATTCTGAACTTCTTACGTCATAAAATTGAAAAAGCGAAATTTTAGAATTACGTTTAGCCTATGAAAGAGCTCGAACCCCTCGTCAAGGCACATTATCCAAAAGTGAAGACCGGAGCTGAGGTAACAGAAACCTATCTTGATTTTTTAAGAAACGAATATAATTCTGATCTGTCGAAAATGCTGTTCGCCACGTCGTTGTGTTGTGATGATATTAATGTTTCCACAGACTTCCGCAGAGTGTTAACACGTCCGTTTTCGATGGGCGGACTAGGCGGATTACCCTTTTCCGGTTTTACCGGCATGGTGGCTTATGCCCATCACATCCCGGATGGTGGCGATGCATTTATCTTTTACGGTCCGCATATCGGTATGACAGATGAAGGTAAACTCGGCAAAATGCGGCGTCCGGGCCAAAAGCAGTTAACCAACAGCTGTGGAGCGCTGATGCTGGCTTTACAGCGTTTGCAGCAGGAAAATGAGGTTTATGTTCCCATTAACTCAGAACTCGACTACCAGCAGACGCTCCTGGAGCGTACCGTAATGCCGCATAAGCATCGTATTCTGACTTCTCCTAATCCCGAGAAAGAGATAACGGACGTAGCTTATGAAGAAATTCATAAAAAGCTCAACATCCTGATCCGGATGAGTCGAAAAGAATTCCGTTGCGACCGGATTTTCTTACTGGGAGGTGTGATCGTTAATACGAGTCCCGAATACGAGGACGCCGTAGAGGTGCGTAATTTTGAGATCGTCGACACGAATGAACTTGACGACGCCGTGCCGTCTTTCTCTATTCTTGAATCGGAAGCCTTTAAGAGTCTGTAACCCCTGTTCAATATAACGAGCCTGCTTATAGCCAGATGGTTTGGGCAGGCTTTTATATGTCTGGTGATCAGCTTGCCCCCAGGTGGTGACCAGCTTAGGGGTGCAGCCACACTGTAGCCGGGTTGTAGCCACCTTGTAGCCACGTTTTGCCAGAAAAAGGTGGCTACAACGTGGCTGCTAGGCGGGATCAGTGCGGCTCTACCCTCAACTTGCCCCCCACCTGGGGGCAAGTTGGATGCCGGATTGTTTAAATGACAGTGTATGAATTGGTTAAGAAAGATGTTAACATGTGTTAATAAAAACTGTGTATACTCGTTGTGAAAATTTGCTAACTTTTGACTGTCGTAAGATTATTATCGCTCTCATTTATAAATGTTTATAAATTTTTTCTGTAAACATCTAAACCTTTTAGCGTTAACTAGGATACAAATATTAACTTTGCCACTTCAAAAATCTGATCATGGAAATTGAGAATCTATCTGAAATCAAGACCACTTATTCTGCGGACGAAGCCTATCAAAAGTCTTTGATTTATTTCAAGGGCGATGATTTGGCAGCCCGGGTTTGGGTGAATAAATACGCGTTGAAAGATTCGTACGGAGCCATTTACGAAGCTACGCCTGATGATATGCATCGCCGTATTGCTTCTGAAATCGCACGCATAGACCAACGATATCCAAACGCGATGACTGAGGATGAAATCTTCGAATTGATACGGGATTTCAAGTATATTATTCCCCAGGGAAGCCCCATGACCGGCATCGGTAATCCGTATCAGATTGCCTCTTTATCGAACTGTTTCGTTATCGGTAACAACGGCGAATCCGACTCTTACGGCGGAATCATGAAGATTGACCAGGAGCAGGTTCAGCTGATGAAACGACGCGGAGGCGTAGGTCATGACCTCTCGCATATTCGTCCTAAAGGTTCTCCTGTTAAGAACTCAGCTCTGACCTCTACCGGCATTGTTCCTTTTATGGAGCGTTTCTCCAATTCAACACGCGAGGTAGCTCAGGATGGAAGAAGGGGAGCGCTAATGCTATCCGTTGCGATCAAACACCCCGATTCTGAAGGCTTTATTGACGCTAAAATGGAGCAGGGCAAGGTTACAGGAGCGAACGTTTCTGTACGTATTGATGATGAATTTATGCGTGCTGTCGAGGAAAAACGCAGTTACGTTCAACAATATCCTATCCACGGAGACTCTCCGTTATATCAAAAGGAAATCGATCCGACGCTGTTGTGGAAGAAAATCGTTCACAACGCATGGCGCTCGGCTGAACCCGGAATCTTATTTTGGGACACTATTATCCGCGAGTCGGTGCCCGACTGCTATGCAGACCTGGGTTACCGTACCGTTTCGACCAATCCTTGCGGTGAAATTCCATTGTGCCCATATGATTCATGCCGGCTGTTGGCCATTAACCTGTTCTCCTATGTGGAGAAACCGTTTACGAAGGATGCGTATTTCAACTGGGAGCTGTTTAAGAAACATATTCATGCCGCTCAGCGCATGATGGACGATATCATTGACCTGGAGCTGGAAAAGATCGACGCAATTCTGAAGAAGATTGACGACGATCCGGAAGAGGCTGAAGTGAAACGTACGGAGAGAAACCTCTGGCTGAATATTCAAACCAAGGCAAACGAAGGACGCAGAACTGGTATTGGTATTACAGCAGAAGGCGATATGCTGGCGGCTTTAGGCCTGCGTTACGGAAGCGATGAGGGTACTAAGTTCGCGGTAGAAATACACAAGAACATCGCTATTGAAGCTTACCGTGCTTCGGTGATGACAGCAAAAGAAAGAGGTCCGTTTGCTATTTTCGATGCGGAAAGAGAGAAGAACAATCCTTTCATCCTGCGTTTGAAGGAAGCCGATCCGGAGCTTTATTTCCAGATGCTGGAGTATGGTCGTCGTAATATTGCGTTATTGACCATCGCACCTACAGGAACAACAAGTCTGATGTCGCAGACGAGCTCAGGTATTGAGCCGGTGTTCATGCCTGTGTATAAAAGAAGAAGAAAAGTTAATCCGAATGATAAGGAAGTACGCGTTGACTTTGTTGATGAGGTAGGCGATTCATGGGAAGAATATGTGGTTTTCCACCACCGTTTCAAACAGTGGATGGAAGTGAACGGTCATGATCTGACCAAGAACTACGGACAGAAGGAGCTTGATGACCTGGTGAAGCAATCGCCTTATTACAAAGCCACTTCCAATGATGTGGATTACCATAAGAAGGTCCAGATGCAGGGGGAAATCCAGAAATGGGTTGACCATTCCATCAGTGTAACCATCAATATGCCGGAAGATGTTACCGAAGAACTGGTTGGCCAGTTGTACATGGAGGCCTGGAAGGCTGGATGTAAAGGTGTGACGGTTTATAGAGACGGATCACGTTCGGGAGTACTGATCTCAAATTCAGAGAAAGAAGCCAAGTCGGAGGAAGACGAGAAAAATCACGCAAGCTTCCCGGTAATCCGTCCTGTTGTGCTTGAAGCGGATGTGGTACGGTTCCAGAATAACCGCGACAAATGGATCGCGTTCATCGGTCTGATTGACGGAAGGCCTTATGAAATCTTTACCGGTTTCCTGGATGATGAGGATGGTATCCTGATCCCAAGATGGGTGAACGAGGGCCTGATCATCAAGAACAGGGAGACTGACGGAAGTTCCAGGTATGATTTTCAGTACCAGAACAAACGCGGACATAAGACCACCATCGAAGGTTTATCTTATAAGTTTAACCCGGAATACTGGAACTATGCGAAGTTAATTTCCAGTACGCTGAGACACGGAATGGCCATCGAAAAAGTAGTTGACCTGATCAACAGCCTTCAGCTGGACGAATCCATCAATACCTGGAAAAATGGTGTTGCGCGCGCTCTGAAGCGTTATATCCCTGATGGAACGGAAGCTAAGAAACAAAAGTGCCAGAACTGTAATTCAACTAACCTGCTTTATCAGGAAGGTTGTTTAACTTGTAAAGACTGCGGTTCGTCTAAATGCGGATAGCATTAAACGAATATCGTAAATATAAAAAAGCCCTTTCAGTCTGCAGATTGAAAGGGCTTTTTAGTATGTTTAATTTTCCTAAATAAACCTAAAATTTATATGAACGAAAGAAGTCAACTTTCCCTGAGGCACGCTTTTATCATGCTGCCATTGCTGTTAAGCGCTAATCTTCAGGCTAAAGTTAAATTACCTTCCGTATTTGGGGACAATATGGTTTTCCAGCAGAAGACAGAGGCTGCAGTCTGGGGAAAAACAGACCCCGGCAAGACGGTGGAGCTGGTGCCGGGTTGGAACAAGAAAACCTATACGGGCAAAGCCGATGAAAAGGGTAACTGGAAGATCACCATGCCTACTCCCTCTCACGGGGGACCCTATACGCTACAGATCTCAGATGGCGAGCCGCTAACGTTGAACAATGTATTGGTGGGAGAGGTATGGGTTTGCTCAGGCCAGTCCAATATGGAAATGCCGCTTGCCGGTTGGGGTAGGATTAACAACTATCAGCAGGAAATCGATGCGGCCTCTTATCCCCATATACGCCTGTTGCAGGTGGAGCATCAAACCAGCATGACTCCCCAGGAGGATGCTCAGGTATGGGAGGGCGGCTGGCAGGCATGCAGTCCGGCCAGTATCGCCAACTTTTCTTCTGTGGCGTACTTCTTTGCCCGGGATATCTATAAGAAGAAGGGTGTCCCTATTGGTTTGATCCATACTTCATGGGGTGGTACCATCGCTGAAGCGTGGACGAGCGGTGGCGCGTTGAAAAAGATGGCCGACTTCAGAGATATGGTTGTGCAGATGGAGAACGCACCACAAAATCCAAATGACAAGCCTTTTAAGCAGCAGATGGAGGAATGGGAATCTTCGGTAAAGACGCGTGATGCGGGCTTTGAAGGTGGCTCGGCGATCTGGGCGGCTTCCGTGTTTGACGCCGCAGCATGGAAGAAGATGACTATACCGGGTTTTTGGGAACGGTCGGCCCTGCCCAATTTCGACGGGGTGGTATGGTTCAGGAAGAAGATCAGTATACCTGCATCATGGGCCGGGAAGGAGCTGAAGATTAATCTTGGTGTAATCGATGATGATGATATCACGTATTTCAATGGAAAGGAGATCGGCGCGACACAAGGCTATAATAAGCCCCGCGTTTACACGGTGCCGGCAGCCGCGGTTAAGGGGGGCGAAGCGGTGATTACCGTAAGGGTATTTGACTTTGCAGGTGAAGGTGGTTTTTCAAGCGACAAGAACACCGTAGCGTTGATCGGTGACAATGGCCAGCGCATATCATTAGACGGCGACTGGCAATTTAAGGAGGGATTTAACCTGAAAGACGTACCTGCTATGCCGGTTTCCAATGAAGGCCCCAACAGACCGACGGTTCTTTATAATGCCATGATCCATCCCTTCATTCAGTTTGCCATCCGGGGAGCTATCTGGTACCAGGGCGAAAGCAATGCCGGAAGGGCTTATCAATATCGGGAATTGTTTCCGCTTATGATCAGCGACTGGCGGGATAAGTGGGGCAGGGGAGACTTTCCTTTCTACTTCGTGCAGCTGGCGAATTTTATGAAAGTAAATGATCAGCCTGAAGCGACAGGATGGGCAGCTTTACGGGAAGCTCAGCTCCAAACGTTGTCATTACCAAATACGGGCATGGCAGTCAGCATCGACATTGGTGATGGAGAAGACATCCATCCCAAAAATAAGCAGGATGTAGGCGGTAGGCTTGCTTTGATCGCGCTGGCTAATACGTATGGTGAGAAGACGGCGTATTCGGGACCTTTATTGAAGTCGAGTGAGGCGAAAGGTAAGGAGATGGTTCTGCGCTTTACACATGCTGAGGGAGGACTTCGTACCCGCGATGGTAAGCCGTTAGCTGGTTTTGCTGTGGCCGGCGAAGATCAGAAATTCTATTGGGCAGATGCGCAGATACGGGGCAACCAGATTGTAGTGAGCAGTCCGCAGGTAGCGAAACCTGTGGCGGTACGGTACGCCTGGGCGAATAATCCGGTTTGCAATCTGGTTAATGGGGCCGGGCTGCCAGCCTCGCCTTTTCGCACAGACAGCTGGTTTGACCCGGCATATGGACAGCGATAGCTAGCCATTCGCACAGGAGCCTCCGTAACAGCTTATTTACCTAAATTCCTGTTATGGGGGCCATTTTGTTTACATATTTGATATACATGAAAACCCAATTATTTATCCTTCTTTCTGTGGCCCTGGGTCTCGGAGCCCAGGCTCAGACCTCCACGGCATCTCAAAATTATTCGTGGGACAATCTCCCGAAAGTAACCAGACCAGTATTTAAAAACGACACTATCAATATTGTCAAGTATGGCGCCGTGCCCGATGGCAGGACGCTGAACACCCGGTTTATCAACCAGGCAATAGAAGATTGCAACAAAAAGGGAGGAGGGGTAGTCCTGATTCCGGCAGGTTTGTGGGTGAGTGGACCGATTTATCTGAAGAGTAACGTAAACCTCCATGTTGCAAAAAGTGCGACATTGTTTTTCACTGACGACAAGTCGCAGTATAAGATCGTGGAGGGAGAATATGAAGGTCGAAAGGTCGCCAGAAATGAATCTCCCATATTTGGAAAAGACCTGGAGAATATCGCTATTACCGGAAAGGGAATAATCGACGGAAATGGCGATGCGTGGAGAGCCGTGCACCAAAGCCAGCTACCACCGCCGGATTGGAAAAAGAAAGTGGCTTCGGGAGGAGTGGTGAGTGATGATGGTAAAACCTGGTATCCTAGTCAGCAGTTTAAAGACGCCAACGTGCAGAAAAAAAGCATGCTGTTGGTACCCGGAAAACCGCTTTCTGCTTTTGAAGATATGAAGGATGTGCTAAGACCGAATCTTCTGGTGTTGAACAATTGCAAAAAAGTACTTATTGAAGGTGTTATTCTACAGAACTCTGCTGCCTGGTGCTTGCATCCGATCCTTTGCGAAGACCTCACGATTAGTGATGTGATGGTAAAAAATCCTGACTATGCACATAATGGTGACGGGATGGATATTGAATCATGCAGGAATTTTCTCATCGAAAATAGTATTCTGGACGTTGGAGATGATGCTATTTGTATCAAGTCGGGTAAAGACGAGGAAGGTAGAAAAAGGGGCAGACCGTCTGAAAATGGAATTATTCGTGGCAACACCGTGTACAAAGGTCATGGTGGAGTTGTTGTAGGAAGTGAGATGAGTGGTGGCGCGCGCAACTTGTTTATAGAAAACTGCAGTTTTCTTGGGACTGATAAAGGTTTAAGATTTAAATCAACGAGAGGCAGAGGAGGAGTAGTTGAAAATATCTACGCCCGGAACCTTTACATGAAAGATATCATTCAGGAAGCAGTATTCTTTGATATGCATTACTTCGTGAAGTTCATTACCGACAGTGAGCGTGATACCCGACCAGTTGTAAACGAAGGTACTCCGGTTTTCAGAAATATGGTTTTTGAGAATATCGCCTGCAGCGGGGCGAGTACAGCTTTGTTCATCAGAGGTCTTTCTGAAATGCCCATTCAGAATATTACGCTTAAGAACTCGGTTTTCAAAGCCAATACAGGAATCGAGCTGATTGAAGCGAGTAACATCAATATCGAGAATGTACAGTTGCAGACAAATCCGTCAAAACCTCTGGTATCTGTCAACACAGCCAGGAACATAACAATTGATGGTTTGAAATATGGCTCTGATTTGGGTGTACTGGTGAAGGCAGATGGTAAGGACAACCAGAAGATAAGTATCAGAAACACGGACACGAAATTGGCAAAACAAATGCTTGAGTTGACTGGTGGAGCGGTTAAGGGGCAGGTAGCGTTCAGGTAAGAACCGGGATAATTTTACAGATCGTCCCTAGGATATAGATGACGATCTGTAAATTATCCTTTTTAATTTTTAGTTATCTCTCCTAAAGGGACATAAAATGTCGTCGTGCTTGGATTGATTTTTTTTCTCATAAGACTGAAGTACGCTTATTACAGGGGGATCCTGTGAAGTAACAGGGGCCAGCCCTATAGACGAACTGTGTCAAAGAGTGTCAATTAAGGCCGGACGGGCTCAGGAAGTCTCTGAGAGATATCAGCAATAAACAACATAAAAAAAGGCTGACAGAAATACAACTATCAGCCAAGCCCTTTCAATTTGGTGTTCCCGACGAGATTCGAACTCATATCTTTAGAACCGGAATCTAAAATTCTATCCATTGAACTACGGGAACAGAGTGGGCAAATATAGCAATCTAGACTTAGTATTTTTAGATTTTTGTAAAAATCAAAAAGTCCGTATTCTGTCCGACCGGCCTGCTCGTTTAAATGACATAAGATGTTTGAATAAAGCTTGTGCAGACGACATATTCTCATATTTTTGTCAGTACCATTTATAAACACCACGAAGCACTTTACTTAACAGCAGATCAACGAATGAGGCCGGCAATATATTGGCGGTGTATTGCGGTGAAGTGTTTGCGATAATTAGAACTGTCCGATGAGATGCGCAAAAAGCAGCAATTTCGCTTATAAGAGACTTATTTTTCTTGCTTTACTTATTCTGCTTTCTGCTTCGAAGAATGGTTTATTCTCCCAGGAAGTCGTTTCCATCCGGGACCATGTACCTCAGCACATTTTTTCTTACGGTGAAATTGAGATGTACGAGGATCCAGGAGGCACCTTACAGCTGTCTGATGTTTTAAAGCCGGGGATAGACACCCTATTTAAGAAGAACCGATATTATACACCGAAGATCTTTAATTTCAAGTCGTACTATTGGTTCAAGATAAAAATACGCTCTCTTCCTTCGTCAAAAGAAAACTGGATCCTGGAGTTTTTTGACCAGACGATAGATGAGGTTACGTTATACTCTCCGGATCAGTATAAAAGGTATACCGCTCATCACTTTGGCGACCAATACCCCTTTCATCATCGGACCTTTCAGCATAAAAACTTTACGTTTAATCTCGACCATTCCCTAACGGGGGAGAATGTTTACTACGTGAGATTGAAGTCGTCTCAATCGGTAAGTGTTATCATCGTATTGAGAAATGTAGAATGGTTTGTTCAGTATGCGATCGAGGAGTATATGATCTTCGGTGTGTTCTATGGGATGATCATTGTATTCAGCCTGTACAATATACTCATGTTCTTTGCAGTCAGACAGCGGCAATATCTGTATTATGTGCTGTACAATTTAAGTATCGGCTTGTACGAGATGTGCATAGACGGGATTGCATTTCAATATTTGTGGCCCAACTATCCCGACTGGAATCAGTATTCTTACGGGATTGCGTTGTTTTCGAGTAGCGTCTTCGCCCTGCTTTTTGCATCGAGCTTCTTATATCTTAAACCCAAGTTTCCCAAGCTATACCGACTGATCAACAGTATAATTATTCTCAGGGTGGCATTCCTGGTAGCTTGCTTGATCGATAAGAATCTGTTTACTTACAAAATAGTGGAAGTAGTGCCTGCATTGGCCGCCCTGTACGTAGGTGTATATGTATGGAAGAGTGGTTATCGTCCTGCACGTTTCTTTGTGATAGGCTATTCTTTTCTGATACTGGGAGTAATTATCAAGGTACTGATCCTGCTTAATGTAAGTTGGTTGCCATATGGGCCGATAACACATTATAGCCTAAGTTTTTGCTTTGTGATGGAAATGGTGTTAGTGTCATTCGCAATAGGAGATAATGTTGCCCATTTGAAGAAAAAGAAAGTAAAGGCCCAAAAAAGAATGATTCAGCAACTCCAGGTCAATGAAAAGCTGCAAGACACGCTTAATAGGGAGCTCAGTACCCTCGTGGATAAGAGAACCCGCCAGGTTGTGGAGAAGGCCTCTATTATTGAGCAGCAGAATGTGGAACTCTCGAAGGCAAATGCATTGCTTGAGAGGCAATCAGCGGAAATAAATCGTATCAACAGCTTATTGGAGAAGGACAACAAAGATCTTCATGTTAACATAGAAAAGGTTACACGTGCACGTGTAATGTCTCAGGATGTTGATTTCAGCGAGTTTAGTAAGATCTATCCGGATCGGGAAACATGCTTTAGATTTCTGTCAGAATTAAAATGGACAGAGGCTTACAGTTGCAAGAAGTGCTCCAATACGAATTATCTCCACGGGCAGCTTCCCTACAGCCGTCGGTGCACTAAATGCAGGTATGAAGAATCGGTAATCGCAAATACCATTTTCCAGAACAGCCGCATTCCGATCAATAAGGCCTTCTACATGCTGTTTCTTGTGTATAGCACGAAGGGAAAAATTTCATCGCATAGATTATCCGAAATCTTAGGGATTCGTCAGAGCACCTGCTGGTCTTATAGCAGCAGGATGAAGAAGCTGATGGAAGAGCGAAAGAAGGATATTCAGAACGCCGGGGAACAGGGATGGAGTAAACTTGTTCTTGACGTTTCGCTTGTCTACGCTGAAAAGTGAAAAATAACACGTTATTTTAATGCTATTTAAGTGTATCATGATACGCTTAAGTAAACGTGATATTTCTCTCTTTGTAGCTTATTACCAGCCAAATAGGAAAAAGCGAAGATTGCAATTAGGTGTATCATGAAATATATAACTATCTAATTAACAGTTGATTATGTGCTTTTTTTGTTGTTTTTGTCCCCAATATTCGTTTACATTTGGCCATACCAATTAGTACTTAATCAAAATGCCGACTTAAAAATCCAAACCATTTTTATTACGCCTTTGAAACCAGGTTTACGGGGGCCGAATTGAACTAACCAACACCAGTATTGAATCGATTATGAGACCCATCACGTGTTGGGCGCTTAATAGTCAAAAGCCAATTATGTTTTATGGGTAAACTATACCATTCTAAAGAAAGGGAAGCCGCCAGTCGTAGTGGATACCTTCCTTGCTTGAAAAAATTGCTGTACTTGCTCCTGTTGAGTATTTACCTGTCGCCTGTATATGCACAGATAAACGTGACGGGCTTAGTTACAGATATCAAAGGGGAACCTTTGCCAGGTGTAAGTATCCGGGTAAAAGGTACAACCGCAGGTGTTAGCAGTAATACCGATGGAAAATTTAGTTTAAAGGTAGCTGAGAAGGACGCCATCCTTGTCTTTTCTTATGTTGGGTTCAATCCGCATGAGGAGCCGCTCAAAGGGCGGTTGCAAGTGGAGGTTAAACTAAGTGAGAATATCAATACGCTCAATGAAGTTGTGGTTGTGCAGACCGGTTATGGCGGGACAGTTAAGAAGAGGGACCTGACAAGTGCTACATCAACCGTTACGGCAGCACAGATTGAAGACAGGCAACCCTTGAATATATTCGATGCGCTGCAAGGTCAGGCCGCAGGGGTTATGGTAATGAACGATAACGGTGAACCAGGTGCTGAAGGCTCTATCACCATTCGCGGTCCTTCTACTTTTTCATCAGAAGGCAACGGAACCAGTCCCTTGTACGTCGTTGATGGTGTCATTACACAAAGTATCAGCGCCATTAATCCAAGTGACATTCAAAGTTTTGAGATACTAAAAGATGCAGCCTCCGCGTCGATTTACGGATCCCGGGCGGCTAATGGCGTCATCCTGATTAGTACGAAGCGGGGAGTCGAAGGTAAACCCAGACTGGATGTGCAGTACGTATACACTATGGGTAAGATTGCACATGAAATTCAGCAGTCTAACCCCGTAGATATTCGTTACTACAGGCAGCTGCAGGGGCAATTGGGTGTTTTAACAGATTCATTGAATCCAAGCTTGAATTCGGCGAATGACCTGCAGGACCTGTTGTTGGGTAATCTGGGGCAAAAACACGATTTGAGATTCTCCGTCAGCGGCGGCGGCAAAAATCTGACCTATGCCGGTAGCGTTAACTATCTTGATGATAAGGGGATCGCGCTAAACAGCAACAGTAAACGCATTCAGTCAAGGGTAAACGTCGATTATCAGGCTCTGAAAAAACTAAAATATTCGACCAACCTATCGGTGTACAGGCAGACCGGAAATATGGCGAATGTGAATAACTCCATCCGGCCCGTGTTTGACAGGCCTACCAGTTACCTCATCTATTACCCTGACGGTAGTCTGACCAGCTACATCAATAACAAGCGGAATCCGGTGGCCTATGCTCTTCAGGAAACGAATACAAGAGAAGACTACAGAATTCAGTTTGTCAACACCGTTAACTATGATATTCTGGACAACCTCAAGTTTACGGCGGCATTAAACGCCCAGCTCGATGACGGGCAGCGAGTGCAGTTTACGCCGAGATATATCTCCACGCAGACCGGTACCACGAATTCGGCCGTGAACCAGTTTAACAAACGGTTCTATTACGAGGCACAGGCCTACATGAATTACAACAAGACGCTCAATGAGCATCATGCTTTTACCGCTACAGCGGGTATTACCCGTGACCGCTTGCGTTATGATAATGTTTACCTGACCGGCACCAACTTCGTTTTAGAGAACGTCACTACCATAACGGGTAGTAACATGACCAATCTCTCTCAGCAGCGTGTGGGAGCGGGAGCGTTTTCTACGGCCTCTTACTTCGGACGCATAGGTTACAGCTATAAAGGCAAATACTTACTACAGGGTGTTTACAGAAATGATGCGTCATCGCGTTTTGGAAAAGACAATCGTTCAGGAGGCTTTCCTGCAGGATCTGTGGGATGGCGTTTCACCGACGAGAAGTTCCTTTCATGGACTAAGAAAGTGCTGGATGACGGTAAGTTAAGGTTCAGCTACGGTAGCGGCGGAAATGATCCGATCGGGGATTATGAGTCTATTAACCGGGTGGAAATTGGAGGAAACAGCTATAACGGTATATCCGGGATATCGCCCACCGGAAGTTTCAGTAACTCGACACTTAAATGGGAATCGACGGTTACCAAAAATCTGGGCCTGGACTTGAGTTTTCTTAAGGGGCGCCTTGGCTTCATCGTTGACGCCTATGTGAGGACAACCGAGGATCTGCTTTACGATCGCCAGATGCCGAGAGAGACGGGATACAGCTCCATTAAGGTGAATGTGGGCAATATTGAAAATAAGGGATTGGAGCTGGTTCTCACGGGCAATCCGGTCGTTTCGCAGAACTTCAACTGGACGGTTAATGCGAACCTGACTTTCGAACGGGGCAAAATTACCAGGCTCTACAATGGTGAGTCGTTTATTGCGACGGGTTCAGGAGGAGTAAGCGGGGGGAATGCGCGCTATCTGATTGCCGAAGGAAGCAGAATAGGTGATTTTTATGGATGGCAGAACCTTGGAATCTATCAGTATGATGTATCGAATGCTTATACGCCTGACGGGAGAAAGCTGACTCCGGTAGGGATTACCGTGAGTGGAGGTTTAGGCCGTACCGGTACGTCTGTAGCGGATCATTATGAACTTGATGGCCAGGTATACGGTGGTGAAATTGTTAAAAAGCGCGACCATAACGGAAACGTGCTCTTGGGCGGTGATACCGAATGGCAGGATATTGATAATAACGGGGTAATCAATGACAACGATCGCCACGTTATCGGAAATGCGCAGGCAGATGCTTACTTAGGTTTCGTCAATAATTTCACCTATAAGCGCGTTTCCTTTTCCTTTATCATTAATTCGACGATCGGTGGAAAGGTGTATAATCAATTCAAACAGAACCTGACCAATTTTGCCAATAATGGAAACCCCTCGCTGCCTGAGGCCATTTATGGTGCATGGACCAAGCAGGGTGATGTATCGACATTTCCTTTTTATCCGGACAAAGATACCAGAGGTAGTCAGAGAAGTGGAGGTAACAGCTACTTCCTGGAGGATGCAACATTCGTTAGGCTGTCCAACGCCCGTCTGACCTATCGGTTTAGTCCGGACCTCGCGAGAAAGGCATTAGCCAGGAACATTGCGGCTTACGTTTACGGTGTTAACCTGCTCACTTACACCAATTATTCAGGATACGATCCGGAGTTTACTTCGTCATCGGGACTAACGCCGGGAGAGGACAATGGGAAATATCCGAAGCGCAGGGAACTAGGTTTTGGTATAACGGTAGGTTTTTAAAAGGAAAGAAACATGAACAAGAGATTTCATATCTATATTTTGAGCTTGCTGATGATTTTAGTGAGTTGTGCGAAGTCGATCGATGAGCAACCGGTTTCAGAGGGCACGCTGGAAGCTTTTTTCAAAAGCAGGCTGGATGCAGAAGCAGCGCTCGCGGGAATGTATGGCGAATTTCAGTCTACCATGATTGGAGAAGGGCAGTACAATAACCGAATTACCTGGTGGGGAGAGGCGCGGTCTGACAATTGGGAAAGAAGGCTTTCATATTCCGTTAATGCCACCAATGAGATCGAATTTAACGGTTTGACAGCGAACAACTCTTATGCGGATTATTCGTCGTTGTACAGTACTATCGGGCGGGCAAACCTGCTGATTAAAAAACTTCCGGAGATTAAGAACTTTGCGGCTCCCGGTTCACCCATTGCGTTGACTCCTGCTCTGGAAGCAAGTTATACTGCCCAGGCGCATGCGATGCGGGCGCTTTGCTATTTTTGGATTGCCCGGGTTTGGGGAGATGCGCCTATCCGGACAGAGCCCTATCTCAGTATTAATGATCAGCCGGAAGCAGCTAAAGAACCTCAGGAGAAGATCCTGGCGCTGGCAATAGCGGATCTGGAACTTGCCTATCAGCTGACTACAAAAAACCAGACTCCAACCGTTTGGTATCTTGGCGAAGGCGCTATCTGTTCGATTATGGCAGATATCTACATGTGGAAACACGATTACGATAACGCTATTGTGTGGTTCAAACGTTTGTTCGCCGCAAAGGCGCCTACAGGAAAAGTGTACAATGCTTCTGGTGCGCTGGCAACGGGTGCAGGCGGCGCTTTAGGTGACTTGCAATCGGGAACGACCTGGAATACGCAGTTTGTGAGTCCGGCTTCAAGTGTTGAAAGCATCTTCAGTATCCACTGGGATTATGTAGCGAACGGATGTGCATGTATGGCGGGTGTATCCAGGACAATGAATGAGCCTCAGATACGTATGGCTGATCCATTGTGGACCGAGTGGCCCCAGAGGTCTACAGCGGTATATGGGACGACCACTGCGACGACAGATTTGAGAGTGAGGCAGACCTATAACATCACGTCTGCAACGAATCAACCTATCCGCGACCGGAGCTTCTGGAAGTTCTACGCCGGCACATTTACTGCGGCAACGGCAACGGCGGGTTATACGTTTGTGCCGACTTTATATACGAGCAATTTACCTGGCAATGAGCAGACGAACGTTTACATTCCCTTGTACCGTTTAAGCGGCATGTACCTGTTGTATGCCGAAGCGCTGAACAAGATAGGTGACAGGGATAATGCAGTAAAGTATCTGAACTTGATAAAAGGTCGTGCGGGAGTTCCGTTGGTTAACGCTGGGCAATTTGCGGGAGCAAATGAGCTGGAGAACGAAATATTGAAGGAAAGACAGTTTGAGCTTATCGGTGAGGGTGTAAGATGGTTTGATCTGGTGCGTACGGACAAAGTGAAGGACGTCATGGATCCTATCCTGATAGCCCGTCAGACAGCTGCTGGCAATGCAGCTACCGGGTGGGGTAGTGATAAACGGAAATACTACTGGCCATTCAGCACGAACGTCATGTATGCGAACAGTCTGCTTGTGCAGAACGAACCGTATGGAGGGCAGTAAGCACTTCGTACAGGAAGCTTAAATCAAGAAAGTATATCATCTTAAAAACGATCAGATGAAACGAATTTATATATTACTATCAGGACTGTTCCTAAGCAGTTTTTTGAGCGGTTGTTCGATGTTCGGACTGGATCTCCAGGAGGATTATCCGTACGAGAAATCCGTTCTTGATCCTCATATTGATAAAACTGCCCGCCAGTATCTGGAAGAGAGAGGCAAAAATCCCCTTGTCGCCAATGATACCATTTTCAAGTGGATGCAGTTGGGGCTCGAATACGCCGAGATGGATCTTACCGAGTATGAACAAAGCGGAAGATCCTTTATTCTGTTGAGCAATAATGCGATACGAGTCAGAAATGCGACAACGGGAGTTATTACGGCTGGTATGTGGTTTGACTTTCCGGTGATTGAGAAAAACGCCGACGGAAGCATACGGTTTGCTACCGATGGCGTGACGCCGGTAAGCCGGCCTGCTAATAAGTGGAGCGACTACAGCAAGGAAACTGTGCGGAACTATTTCCTCTACCTGATCTTTCAGGGGGAATTTGGATTTTCAAATGCCCTTTTGGAAAATACAAGCTTTCAAACCCTGTTGCCGGCAGGATCTGTCGCCACAAAGGAATCCCGGTTAGGATATGCGGTGGCTGCCACTAGTCCGAATCTGAACCCCAGTGGTGCCAGGGTCTTTACGTACAATTATGAGGCAGGGGGAAATGGTTTTGATCCGGAAGGCAAGATTAACATGAAAATTCTGAATAGCGACTATTCGCCCTTACAGGTCAATGATCAAACGAATGTTTCTACAGCCGGAATTATCGCCTTGAATGGTACTGTTCATGTATGTTCTGCAACCGTGTACCCCTGGAGATATTAACCAGAAAGTGTCAAAGTTCATCAGTTAATAGTATGCCATCGCCCGCACCGGCGATGGTATATGAAGTCATATTTCAAATACATGTTTAAATTAATTATTCCGGTTTCTCTTTCGTTGGTACTGGGTTACTCACAGCTGTTCGGTCAAACAGGAGTACCATCTCCGATGACTATCGATGATAAGGTCAATGAATTGATCTCAAAAATGACACTCGAAGAAAAGGTTGGTCAATTGAATCAATATACGGGTGACCGGCTGGCAACCGGTCCGGTTACCGTAAACAGCACAAAATATGAGGATATAAAATCTGGCAGGGTTGGTTCTATGCTCAATGTCAGGGGAGCGAAGGATACCCGCGATGTACAGGCTCTTGCTATGCAATCGCGCCTTAAAATCCCTCTGTTATTTGGCCTTGACGTTGTTCATGGTTACAGAGTGACCTTCCCTATACCACTGGCTGAGGCGGCAAGCTGGGATATTCCGGCAATTGAGGGAGCAGCGAGAACTGCTGCTGAAGAAGCCTCGGCTGCGGGAATTCATTGGACGTTCGCACCCATGATTGATATCTCCAGGGATCCAAGGTGGGGCAGGGTGATGGAAGGAGCGGGCGAGGATCCTTATCTGGGCTCAGTTATTTCAAGTGCCCGGGTAAAGGGCTTTCAGGGAAAGGGACTGGGAACATTGGATGCGATTATGGCTTGTGCTAAACACTTCGCCGCTTACGGTGCTGCGTTGGCGGGAAGGGACTATAATTCGGTAGATATGAGTGAGCGCATGCTTTATGAGGTATACCTTCCGCCGTTCAAGGCTGCGCTGGATGCAGGAGTAGCGACATTTATGAATGCTTTTAATGATTTGAACGGTGTTCCGGCTACCGGAAGTAGTTATCTGCAGCGGGATATATTGAAAGGCTCCTGGAAATTTCCGGGATTTATTGTAAGCGATTGGGGATCCATTAAGGAGATGGTTCCACATGGCTATGCTCAAGACAATCGCGAAGCGGCACGTATGGCGATGCTGGCTGGTAGTGATATGGATATGGAAAGTCATAGCTACCTCCCTCATTTAACGGACCTGGTGAGAAAAGGGGAGGTGAGTGTGAGTCTTATTGATGATGCAGTACGTCGGATCCTGACGAAAAAGTTCGAGATGGGATTATTCGATGATCCCTACCGGTTCAGCAATGAGGCGCGCGAAAAAAAGGTTTTAAACTCCGCTAAAAACAAAGAAGCTGCGAGAAAGATGGCGGAGAAGAGTATCGTCCTTCTGAAGAATGAACGCCAGATACTGCCGCTCTCAAAAAACACCAAAAAAATCGCCGTGATAGGTCCTTTGGGCAAGTCTAAAGAAGACATGAAAGGTTTCTGGTCAGTCAAGTGGGATAATGATGATCTGGTTTCTCTTTATGAAGGTTTGCAGAAGAAGGTAGGATCCAGGTCAAAGATTGAATATGCGAAGGGCTGCGCGATCGGAGACACCTCGCGCGCCGGCTTTGCAGAAGCGATAGAGACGGCCAAACGTTCAGATGTAGTGATAATGGCGGTTGGAGAGACATTTGATATGAGTGGCGAAGGAAACAGCCGGGCGAATATAAACTTGCCGGGTGTTCAGGAGGAGCTGATTAAGGCGGTCCAGGCTACCGGAAAGCCGGTGGTGGTTCTGATTATGGCCGGGCGTCCGCTCATCTTTAACTGGACTTCCGATCATGTACCTGCTATTATGTATACCTGGTGGTTGGGCAGTGAGGCTGGTCATGCGATGGCGAATGTCCTGTTTGGCGACTATAACCCTGCAGGCAAGCTGCCTATGACTTTTCCGAGATCAGAAGGCCAGATTCCTTTGTTTTATAGTTACAAGAATACGGGGAGACCTCCGCTGAACGAGAACGACCGGAAGTACAGATCGATATATCTTGATTTGCCCAATACCCCCCGATATGCTTTCGGTTACGGACTGAGCTATACGCAATTTGCCCTGACAAACCTGGAATTAAATAAGACCAGCATGAATGCTTCGGACTCTATCCTGGTAAGCTGTACGATTAAAAATACTGGTAAATACGCAGGTGAGGAGGTTGTGCAACTTTATCTTCAGGATATGTTTGCCAGCGTAACCCGCCCTCTGAAAGAGCTTAAGGATTTTAGGAAAGTGATGCTTCAGCCAGGAGAAAGTAAAAAGCTTCAATTCGTTGTCAATAAAAGTAAACTGGCTTTTTATGATCAACAAATGAACTGGACTGCTGAGCCGGGTGAGTTTAACCTGATGCTGGGGACGCGTTCAGATAAAATATCGCTTGAGAGGAAGTTTCAATTAATAAACTGATGATGGTAAAAAAAAGAGTTTTATTTGCCGGCCTGTTCTTCCTGGTGACTACAGTCCGGGCACAGTACGTAAGTCTGAATACATCAGAATTAAATGCCTTAAGAAAGCTTGTTAAGACTGATGAACAGGTCTCGCAGTTTTATAAACGAATAGAAACGAAGGCGGATGAGTCATTGAAAGACCAGCCTGCCCCCATAGCGCTTATCACTTCCCAAGGCTTGCTGATGGGAGACCCGAATAAGATGGCCAGTCTCCAGGCCTTGCAGGATGTAGATAAGATCTTCTGCTTAGCCCTTAGGGCCAGTATAGGGGGAGAAGCGCGTTATCTAAAGAAATGCCTTTCGTTTTTGCTGGCCTGGGCGAACGCCAATCAACCTGACGGAAACCCCATTAATGAGACCAAGCTTGAGGATATGGTCTTTGCATATGATCTGATTCGTTCAAAGATATCTTCTAAAGACAGAATACAAATTGATAACTGGTTGTCGCGTATGCGGGAGAAGGAGATTCAGCATGAGTCAGGGCGAAATGGGAAAGGTACTTCTGTCAATAACTGGAACACTCATCGGGTAAAGATGATGATCATGATCAACTATACGCTCCAGGACGGCAAGTATGATCAGCATGTGGAAGAGCAGCTTGTGAAACAAATCGGTCATAATTTGAATGCGGACGGTTCTACTTACGACTTCCATGAAAGGGATGCGCTGAACTACCATATTTTCAGTATCGAACCTTTCCTGAAAGCAATAACGGTGATGAAAAGAGCTACCGGTAAAGACTATTTTCAGGTGACTTCCTCATCAGGAGGTTCAATAAAAAAAGGTGTTGACTTCCTCGTGCCTTACATGGAAGGCGTCAAAACCCATAAAGAGTTCTTAAACAGCAAAGTTGAGTTTGACAGAAAACGAGCCAGCAACAACGAGAAGGGTTTTCAAATTAATGATTTTATACCGGCCAGAGGGATTCCGGCTTTGAGCCCCGCAGTATATTTTGATCGGTCATACCTTGATGTGATTGATAAGGCAAAGACGGGTACAGACGCTTATTTCGATTGGCAGATTCTGCTGGCCAGGCTGCGCCAGCAGAAGGGGAGTTAAACACTTCGGTACTATTTAGAGATATGAAAAGAACTTATAAAAAGGATAAGCAACACCATTTCAGGCCACTGTTTTACATCCTGCTATTGGTGATGGTTTTTCAATCACCCGATTCAAGCGGGCAGGAAGGAAGGCTGAAAGTCGGGATTAACAGCGGCTGGCAATTCAGCAAAAATACCGAAGGCACTTCCGTTTCATGGGAGAATGTCAGCCTGCCTCATACCTGGAATGATCGTGACGTGAATGATGATGAGCCGGGATATTACCGGGCGGTGTGTGTCTACCGTAGGGAATTGAAAGTGGATAAGGCGTGGAAGAAAAAGAATGTGTTTCTTTTCTTCGAAGGAGCAAATCAGATAGCAGATGTATGGGTAAACGGTAAGAAAGCGGGATCCCACACGGGCGGTTATACGGGCTTTTCGGTCCGGATAGATCAACTGGTGAGCTTCGAAGAGGGTGCCCGTAATGAGATTCTCGTCCGCGTTGACAACCGGCATAATGAAGATATCCCCCCTTTGTCGGCCGACTTTACCTTCTTCGGTGGAATTTACCGTGATGTATTTTTAATAGCGACCGACCAGATACACTTCAGCCTTGACCACGGTTCGAAAGGAATTTATGTAAGCACGCCGCGGGTTTCTGAAAATGAAGCCTCTCTTCATATTAGAAGTGACCTTGAAAATACATCTGAAAAGGATCAGCGCATCCGGGTGCGAACTACGTTAAGAGATCCGAACGGTAGGATAGTAGGAGAAAAAACGTCATTGGTGGTACTGAAGAAAGGACGACAAACACCTCTGCAACAGCATCTGTCCAGTATTCACCAACCGAAACTTTGGAGTCCTGAAAGCCCGGTGCTGTATCACGTACTGGTGCAGGTTCTGGATGTCCGATCAGACGTTATTCTCGATGAGGTGTCGGGCCCTGTAGGTTTCAGGTGGTTCCGGTTCGATGCGCAGAGCGGTTTTCATCTAAACGGAAAGCCTTATAAATTAATAGGGGCCAGCAGGCATCAGGATTTCAAAGGATTAGGTAATGCATTGCCGGATAGCTATGCTATAGAAGATGTCAGGCTACTTAAGGCGATGGGTGGGAACTTTCTGCGGGTTGCCCACTATCCTCAGGACCCGGCGGTGCTGGAGGCCTGTGACCGGCTTGGGCTACTCGCATCGGTTGAGATTCCCGTTGTTAATGCGATTACCGAGACGGAGGAATTCTACCAGAATTGCAAGTCCATGCAGGTGGAGATGATCAGGCAGAACTTTAACCATCCGAGTGTGATCATCTGGGCATACATGAACGAGGTTCTGTTGAGGATGAAGTTTGTGGGAGAACCGGATAGGCAGAAGATTTATTTGGCTAATGTAGCCAGGTTGGCGAAAGAGCTCGAAGTTTTAACCCGTAAGGAGGATCCGTCCAGATATACCATGCTGGCTCATCATGGTGATTTTAACCGATATAAGGATGCCGGATTAATAGACATCCCTATGATAACCGGATGGAATTTATATCAAGGCTGGTATTCAGGCAACATTCACGGGTTTGCATCTTTTATGGATAAATTCCATCAGGAGTTCCCGGACAAGCCGGTGGTCGTCACCGAATACGGAGCAGATGCGGATCCCCGCGTTCGCTCGCAAACCCCTGAGCGCTTTGATAAAAGCATAGAATACTCGCTGGATTACCATGAGGTTTATCTTAAAGCTATAATGGACAGGCCTTTTATAGCGGCCGGCATGGCGTGGAACCTGGCGGATTTTAATTCGGAGACAAGGGAGGAAACGATGCCCCATATCAATAACAAAGGCCTGTTGACCATCGACAGAAAGCTGAAAGACCTTTATCGTTTTTATCAGTCTAAACTCCTGTCCCGTCCGTTTATTCAAATTTCTGACTGGGATCGCAGGAGTGGTTATGCTGATCCGGGACAGCTATTTTGCATGCAATCAGTGGACGTTTTCTCGAATGGGGAGTCCGTTGAGCTATTTTTAAATGGAAAGTCGCTGGGAACGAAGCATCGGTCCGACAAACGCTTCAGCTGGCAGGTTCCGTTTATTTCAGGAACCCATAGCATTGAAGCGGTCATGGCTTCCGCGGGGCGAGAGTATCGTGATGTGCGGCATGTGGAGTTTCGTCTGATACCGCGAGAGTGGAACAACGAGGTGCCTTTCGGGCAAGTCAATATGCTGTTGGGATCAAAGCGGATCTACAGTGAGGTACAGACTGGCCTGGTATGGCTACCCGATCAGCCCTATAAAGCGGGCGGCCGGGGCCATATAGGAGGAACGGCTTTCCAATTGGCATCGAAAGCCAGGCAAGGTTATGGCACAGACCGTAATATACGGGGAACGGAGGATGATCCTATTTATCAGACTCAACAAGTGGGCATTCAAAAGTATAAAATGGATGTTCAGGACGGGCACTATGAACTGGTACTGCATTTTGCCGAATTGACGAGCGATGAGAAAAAAGAGGCCTTGGTTTATAATCTTGGTCAAGCGGAACATCAGCAGGCAGCTCAGGAGCGCATGTTTGATGTATCGGTAAATAGTCTGCTTGTTTTTCGGGATGTCAACGTGGCCGGGAGTTACGGGGCGTTCACTGCTCATTCAGAAAGAATCAGTGTTGATGTAGTTGGCGGAAAAGGAATAGAAATAGGCTTTCATCCAAAACGTGGCGAGCCCATATTAAATGCAATACAAGTAATAAAGAAGTATTAAAACGTTTCGTTCTTCTCAGCAAAGAGAGGGCTCAATTAATATAAAATATATGAAGAGGTACATTGTTTTGCTGTTGGTCTCCATGCTCTGGGGGCAATCTTTTGCTCAGCAAAAGTCAAGAATCGACACCGGATGGGAATTCTTAAAGCAAGATTTAGGTGGCATCTGGGAAGCTGTGCGGGTGGCAGCAAAAGGCAGCTCAGAAAGCGTTCCGATCTGGGAAGAGGTGACGTTGCCTCATTGTTTTAACGCACAGGATGCGGTGGATCCGGACGTGAATTATTACCAGGGACCAGGATGGTACCGCACTCGTCTTAAAGTGGAGAATCCGTACAGCAGAGGGCGCATATTGCTGCATTTTGAGGGCGCGGGACAGAAGACGGATGTGTATGTGCATACCACCAAAGTGGGCTCTCATACAGGCGGGTACGACGAATGGACAGTGGATATCACTGACGCTGTTGCTGCGTTCAAGAAAACGGATATTTTCGGGGCTCAGTTCAAGGGTATGATCCCTATTGCCATCCGTTGTGACAACTCAAGGGATCTGGAGATGATCCCTTCGGACTTAAGTGATTTTAATATTTATGGGGGAATCTATCGTTATCTGAACCTTGTTTATGTTCCGGAGCTGAGCCTGGAAAAGCTATTTGTGAAGGCGGAGGTGGATAAGAGCGGAAAAGCGGGACATGTTCATGTTCGCGGAAGGTTTTATGATCCAGGACAGATCGGTAAAGCTTCGGTAACGCTTCGTCTGAAGGACTCACGAAATAAGATATTGCAAACCCTCGGAGTAAATACGGGCAACCTTTCCGGTGACCAGCTGCTGGCGGAATTTAAGATGAAGTCACCCGCGCTCTGGTCGCCGGATAAACCGGTGCTATATACGGTTGAAGCTGTTGTACACGCTGAAACAGACTACGTTCATCAGGAAAAAATAGGTTTTCGTCATTTTGAATTTTTGGAAAATGGCCCCTTTGTTTTAAACGGAAAGCGACTTCTGCTAAGGGGCACACACCGGCATGAGGACCATGCGGGTGTGGCGGCAGCGATGTCTGAGGGACAGATCAGGCAAGAGATGCTGATGATGAAGGATATGGGAGTTAATTTTATCCGGCTTGGTCATTATCAGCAGTCGCGTATCGTACTGGATTTATGCGACAGCCTGGGGATCCTGGTATGGGAAGAAATTCCCTGGTGCAGAGGCGGATTAGGCGGTGACATATACAAAGATCAGGCACGACGAATGTTGACCAATATGATTGAACAACATTATAACCATCCTTCGGTGATTATCTGGGGCCTGGGCAACGAGAACGATTGGCCGGGGGATTTTCCGGAGTTTGACCAGGACAAGATCCGAGCTTTCATGACCGAGCTGAATGACTTGTCGCATACACTCGATCCGTCAAGAAAGACGGCTATCCGAAGATGTGATTTCTGCAGGGATATAGTAGATGTTTACTCTCCGTCTATATGGGCAGGCTGGTATCGGGGAGTGTATACGGACTACAAGAAGGTCTCTGAAGAAGAGAATAGACGCGTAAAGCATTTCTTGCATGTGGAGTGGGGGGGAGATAGTCACGCACGGCGGCATTCTGAAAACCCTGATAACGCTCTTCAAAAGATCGAGCGAAATCAGGGAGCAGACGAAAGGTTGGGAGATGCATCTTTATATGGGGGTGCTTCGCGGGTATCGAAAGACGGCGACTGGAGCGAATCATATATCTGTAACCTGATCGACTGGCATCTGAAAGAACAGGAAACGATGCCGTGGTTAAGTGGAACCGCATACTGGCCTTTTAAGGATTTTTCAACGCCTGTACGACCAGAAAATCCGGTTCCTTACATGAATCAGAAGGGTGTGGTCGAGCGTGACTTCACCAAAAAGGAGTCGTTCTATGTTTTTCAGTCTTATTGGACAGAAAAACCAATGGTCCATATCTATGGTCATTCATGGCCGGTCAGATGGGGAGAGGCGGGAGAAGAAAAAATGGTTAAGGTATTTTCAAACTGTGAACGTGCAGAGATCTTCCTCAATGGCAAGAGCTATGGAATAAAGAGCCGAAACAGTGCTGACTTTCCTGCGGCAGGCCTACGTTGGAATCTGGTGTTCGAAAGCGGAAAGAACACGCTGGAAGTCAGGGCATGGAAAGGCAAGACAATTGTGAGAGATACCGTTCACTTCGATTATGAAACCCGGTCATGGGGGAAAGCAGCGAGGCTTGTATTGTCTAAAACCGCCTCGGAGAATGGCATATCAACTGTAGAAGCAAGGTTATATGACGCCCGGGGAGTGCAATGTTTGGATTCATCGCAGCTGGTAACCTTTTCGCTTTCAGGAGACGGCAAACTAATTGACGACAGAGGTACGTCTGTCGGATCAAGAAAAGTTCAGTTATATAATGGCCGGGCAATTATCCGTATAGAGGAACGGGGAGGAAGCAGTGTGGCTGCTGTGAGCACACCGGGAATTGAAACAGTTTTTATCAACTTATAAGCTATACCAATTATGCGTTATTTTTTAGGATTACTATTTCTTTTTGTTCAGAGTCTGCCTTCTATGGCACAAAAGCGGCCAAATGTTGGCGAGGAGATTAAATTTGCCCAGGTACAGGCAGAGCAAATGCTGCTGGAAATAAAGGGGATTACAGGCAGTCCGGAGAAAGTATCTCCGAGGACCATTGAAAATGGAAAGCTCAAGATGGTTATATCAAGAGACTGGACGAGTGGATTTTTCCCGGGTGTGTTATGGTATTTGTACGACTATACGCAAGATCCGAAATGGCTAAAGGAGGCACAGTCCTTTACAGCCAAATTAGAAAAGGAACAGTTCAATACAGGTACTCATGATCTGGGATTTATGATATACTGTAGTTTCGGAAATGGTTACAGACTTACCAAGGATGAAGCCTATAAAGATGTGATTATACAGGCGGCGAAATCATTGTCTACACGTTTTAATCCGACAACCGGGGTGATACGTTCTTGGGATCATAATCGTGACAAATGGGAATATCCGGTTATTATTGATAACATGATGAACCTTGAGCTTCTTTTCGAAGCGACACGCTTTACGGGAGATTCATCTTTTTATAAAATTGCGGTTAAACATGCAGATATTACACTGAAAAACCATTTCCGACCGGATTACAGCTCGTTCCATGTTGTTGATTACAGTCCTGCGGATGGAAGCGTGAGATCACGTGTTACCCATCAGGGGTATGCAGATGAGTCAGCATGGGCGCGGGGACAAGCATGGGGGCTTTATGGCTATATTATCTGTTACCGGGAAACGAAAGATCCACGATATCTGCAGCAGGCGAAAAACATTGCGGGTTTTATCTTAAATCATCCTAATCTTCCGAAAGATCTGGTTCCTTATTGGGACTATAATGATCCAGGTATCCCTAACACCAGCCGGGACGCTTCTGCAGCTGCAATAACCGCCTCGGCTCTTTATGAACTGGCAGGATATACAGACTCAACGCCTTATGTAAAAAAGGCTGACGCCATACTGAGCAGTTTGAGTAGAAGTTATAAATCGCCCCTGCGGGGAAACTCCGGGTTTATTTTACAGCACAGCACGGGGCACAGGCCAGCGAATAGTGAGATCGATGTGCCGATAAACTATGCGGATTATTATTACGTGGAGGCTTTATTAAGGAGCAAAAAAGTGAAGTAGTATATGATGTTAGATAAATATGTGTTCTGCATTGTCTGGCTGACCGGAGTTGCGGTCAGCCATGTGTTTGGTGTTGACATCGAAAAGAAGGCTGTAAGCGTTTTACGCAAGCAAGTAATGGAAGAGGCATTATGGGCGTTGCAGCAGCAGCCTGTCACGATTACGGCGGAGCAGTCTGAACGAAGTGCCGGAGGTAAGCATGATTTCTACTCAGAGGGCGACTATTGGTGGCCGGATAGTACCCATCCTGCCGCCCCTTATGTGCAAAGGGATGGACTGACCAACCCCCAGAATTTTACAGCCCACCGCAAGGCCATGATCCGCTTCAGTCAAATCATCGGAGCCCTGGCTTCAGCATACAAAATTACCGGAGACGAACGATACGTAAAGCATGCAATCATACACCTTAAAGCTTGGTTTGTAGATCCGGAAACTCTCATGAATCCTCATCTATTGTATGCGCAAGCTATTAAGGGCAGGTTTACAGGAAGAGGGATCGGTATCATTGATACTATACAGCTGATGGAAGTTGCCCAGGGGATTTTGGTGATGGAGAGCTCCAGGAATATGCCTTCATCAGTGATAGGTCCCGTGAAAAGCTGGTTTGCCAGCTACATCAAATGGCTGACTGATCACCCATATGGAAAAGATGAGATGAATGCGGAAAATAATCATGGAACCTGTTGGGTGATGCAGGTTGCATCATTTGCTAAGCTGACGGGAGATCTGGAAATGCTGGACTTCTGTCGCCAGCGATTCAAGGAGGTGCTTTTGCCGATGCAAATGGCAGCGGATGGAGGTTTTCCGCGAGAACTGAAGCGGACCAAGCCTTACGGGTATTCTCTGTTCAATCTTGACGCCATGAGCATGATCTGCCAGATCCTGTCTGACGATAAACAGGATTTATGGAGTTTCAAGCTCGCCGACGGCAGATCTATGAACAAGGGGGTGAGCTTTTTGCATCCGTTTATTGAGGATAAAGCAAAGTGGCCTTTTCAGCAAGATGTAATGTATTGGGATCAGTGGCCAGTCGCTCATCCCTCTCTTTTATTCGCCGCAAGGGCTTTCGGAAATAAGCGATACTTCGAGACCTGGAAACGACTTGACCATCAACCGGAGACAGAGGAAGTGATACGCAACCTTCCGGTCAGGCATCCGGTCATATGGTTTTAATTGCAGGAGTAAAGAGAAAAAGATTTCATGGGTGAACAGATGATGCTGACCGCTGAGTTGTAATCGTTGCTGAATAGCAGTTTTTACTTGGCAATGAGGGGTAATTTTCTTTTATTTAACGAACACAACAAAAAGATAATATGAAATTACCCATAATAGTTGTCGCCAGTCTGCTTTTATTCTTTGGAGCGGGTGCGGGAGCACAAAGCCCTGCCAGGGAAATTCCAGATTTTACATTCTTTACTGTAGACGGTAATCCTTTCTTTTCGAAACAAATACCGAAGGACCGTGCTTCTCTATTTAGCTTTTTCGACGTAACGTGTACACACTGCAAGACTACCATGAAGACACTCGGAGATCGGTATGCTGATCTTCGGAGCGTTTCAGTTTACCTGGTGACCCTCGATGGCAGAAAAGAAGCGCTCGACTTCGTGAAAAAGTACGGGCCTCAGCTCATTAATAAAAAGAACGTAACGATACTTAATGATCTGAATAAAGAATTCTTGCCCAAGTTTCAGCCTCAGCAATATCCTTCCGTTTATGTATATAACAGGTATAGACGGCTTGAACTGTACGAGAAGGACGAAAGGAAAATCCCGTATATCTTCGAAAAAATCAAAGGCCTTTAGTCGTGATTCAGAAATGCCAGAGATCATTTAAAGTGTAAATTAGCGTAAAAGTTACATCAAAAAGCCTGTATATTTGAATGCCTTGTTTTAGCGGCAATCGTATCTAATAAGTGCTGTTAAATGGATTCAATCAATATTAAACAACTAGCAGAAAAGCTAAACCTATCGACCTCTACTGTCTCGCGTGCTTTCCGTGGCCATAACGACATCAATAAGGAGACGAAAGAGAGGATACTGGCTATGGCACGGGAGTTGAACTATCAACCCAATCACCTCGCGAGTAATCTCAGGGAAAATAAAAGCAAGACCATCGCAGTTGTGGTTCCGGAGATTGCCAATAATTTCTTTTCCAGGGCGATTAATGGCATTGAAAGGATCGCCAGGGTAAAGGGGTACCATGTTTTGATATACCTGACAAATGACGATTTCGATAAAGAAGTGGAATTCCTTTCTGAGCTTCACAACGGAAGGGTTGATGGCATTATTATGTCTGTTTCGGGTGAGGCAAAAGACCACAGCTATATGCATAAAATACGAAAGAAGACTATTCCACTAGTCTTCTTTGACCGTGTGTATGATGATGTTGTTGCATCGAAAGTGCTGACAAACGACTATGAAAGTAGCTTTACGGCTACCAAACATCTTCTGGATCAAGGTTGTAAAAAGATTGTTTATTTGGTAGTGAATAAAAATCTGTCGATCGGAAAGATGAGAATGCAGGGCTACTGTGATGCTCTCGAGTCTTCAAAAGTCAAGTTTTCTGAAGATCTGGTTATTGATTGCAGCAATGAAATGTCGAGCAATATGGAGTTGCTCGACGAAGTTTTCCGAACCGTTAAGCCCGATGGGGTGTTTGCTTCAGTAGAACGACTTGCGCTCGCCAGTTACTATGTTTGTCACGAGCAGGGTATACGAATAGGCCAGGACCTGAAAGTGGTATGTTTCTCCAGTCTGGAGATCGCGTCCCTTTTAAATCCTTCGTTATCCACCATTACGCAACCCGCCTTTGATATGGGGAAGGAGGCCGCCCGTATTCTTTTCCGACGTCTTGAAGATGCCAATCCGGATGAACATGAAAATGTGGTGCTGGCCTCTGAACTCATCATCCGAAACTCCAGTCTCTAGCGAGTAAATATTAAGCGTTTCACCATCTTTTTTACGTCCGAAAGGCGCATATTCAGTGCTTACACATCCTAAAGTTTTCCACATTCGGGAACGTTCCCAGAACGAGCGCTCTTCTCTGACGATGTATCCATGCAGCCGACGCGAGTTTTATTATATTGTAACTAACTGATAAAGAGTATTATATACTGTTCCAGATATCCGAAGAATCTTTCAGACCGAATGAGCTAGCCTTGAAGCAACAATGTTAATAACTTTTGTTGGGAAAGCTTTTGTTCGGGAACGTTCCCGACTACCTTTAACCCATACAAAACGCTGGTTTTGCTAACCCTACATTCAAACTTAAATAACCCTAAAATGAAAAAACGTTACATGGAGAGAATCCTTCTGTTGCTATTCTTCGTTGCGCTGTCCGGCTGGAGCTATGCCCAGACAGGAAGTATCAGCGGAGTGGTACTGGATGAAGCTAATCAACCCCTGCCAGGGGCATCTGTTAACATTAAAAGCCTGAGCAGGGGAACGTCTACTGACGGCAACGGGCAGTTTAATCTCCCTAACCTCCCTACAGGTGAATATGCTGTAACCGTTACCTTTATCGGGTACGAAATTCTCAACAGGCAAGTCACTGTTAACGGAGCAACGCAGCTGTCGCTTAAACTTGTGCCATCAGCGCAAAATTTAAATGAAGTTGTGGTGATAGGATACGGTACCCAGGAAAAAAAGGATGTCACCGGTTCAATCTCAACCATAAGTTCAAAAGACTTTCAAAGAGGTACCATTACTTCGCCTGATCAGCTGATCGTAGGTAAAATCGCCGGGGTACAGGTTACCACCAATGGGGGACAGCCGGGTGGCGGAAGCACGATCCGGATACGCGGGGGAGCATCGCTGAATGCAAGTAATGACCCTCTAATAGTGGTAGATGGTGTGCCTTTGTCAAGCTTCAAAGACAAAGACGGCAATAATACCTTGCCTGGTGTAGGAAATCCTCTTTCATTAATCAATCCTAATGACATTGAAACCTTCACTATACTGAAGGACGCAAATGCCACCGCTATTTACGGATCGAGAGCCTCCAACGGAGTCGTATTAATTACCACTAAAAAAGGGAAAAGTGGAAAACCCGCTTTGAGCTTTAGTACTCAGAACTCGGTTGCTACGGTTGCAAGACAATTGGATGTTCTGTCTGCCGATGAGATCCGCGATTTCGTTAATGCGAACGGATCAGCGTCGCAGATTGCGATGTTGGGATCGGCAAACACGAACTGGCAGGATGAAATCTATCAGAAGGCTTTCACTACCGACAACAATCTCAGCATCGCTGGTGCGTACAAGAATATGCCTTATCGCGTATCTCTGGGATACCTGAATCAGGACGGAACGCTGATTACGGACAACCTTAAACGTACTTCAGGAGCTGTTAGTTTGACACCTAAGTTGTTTGACGATCACCTGAAGATTGACCTGAACCTGAAAGGATCAATGACGAAGTCACGTTTTGCTTTTCAGGACGGGATAGCTAATGCTATTCAATTTGACCCAACGCAGCCTGTTCGTACAGAAAACAAATACGGCAATTATTTTGAGTGGCTACAGGCTTCCGGAGTTCCGAATCCCAATGCGCCAAGGAACCCCGTAGGACTGATTAAATTAAAAGACGATCAGGGCGAAACAGCCCGTAGTTTCGGTAACTTGCAGTTCGACTATTCATTCCACTTCCTGCCTGAGCTGCACGCCAACCTGAATTTGGGGTATGATGTATCCCAGGGTAAGGGCTCCACCTATATTCCTGATTTTGCCGCGCAGAGTGCATCTACAAGTGGATATTTCAAGGAGTACAAATCTGATATCTCCAATAAGGTGGTTGAGTTCTATCTGAACTACGCCAAAGATATCCCTTCCCTGAAAAGTAACATTAACGCAACGGCAGGATATGGGTTTTACGCCAATAGAACCAAAGTATACAATTTTAACGCCTATCAGGGCGACCGTACCACGGTTACTTCTACGCCGGTTTATCCTTTTGACCAGCCTGAAAACAGACTATTGTCTTATTATGGTCGCGTAATCTACACGTTTAACGAGAAATATATTCTGGCAGGTACAGTGCGTACGGATGGTTCTTCACGCTTTAGCGAAGATAACCGCTGGGGTGTTTTCCCTTCTGCTGCTTTTACCTGGAGAATCAACGAGGAAAACTTTTTGCAGTCAGTTCCAGCACTTTCGGACCTGAAACTGAGATTAAGTTATGGTGTAACCGGACAACAGGAGGGTATAGCCAATTACTCTTACCTGCCAAATTATGCGACCAGCAGCAACGAATCCATGTATGAATTCGGTGGCCAGTTTTATTATATGAACGCTCCGGTAGCGTATGACGAAAACGTGAAGTGGGAAACGACCGAAACATACAACGCAGGTTTAGACTACGGGTTCTTGAACGGTCGCATCAATGGAAGTATCGATGTTTACAAAAAGAAAACGAAAGATCTGTTAAGCGTTATCCCTATTCCTATTGGTTCGAACTTCAGCAATCAGCTGCTAACCAACGTAGGTAACATGGAAGCAACAGGTTTTGAGTTCTCTTTGAATGGCAAGCCTGTACTGAAGGATGATTTTTCATGGGACCTCGGATTTAACCTCACTTATAACAGATTGAAGGTCACCAATCTTACGGCATCATTTGACCCCAACTACCGGGTGCTTACAGGAGGCATTAAGGGGTCTACCGGAAACTTCGTTCAGGCACATACGTTAAACCGCGCGCCTTACGCATTCAATGTATTTAAGCAGGTTTACGATGCTGAGGGAAAGCCACTGCAGGGCGTTTATGCTGACCTGAACGGCGACGGGGCCATCACCGAAAATGACAGGTATTTCTACAAGTCTCCTGCTCCGAAATTTATCCTCGGCTTCTCGACAGGAGTTAACTATAAGAAATGGACATTGAACACCGTTATGCGTGCTAGTTTAGGTAATTACCTTTACGACAACGTATCATCGAACTTCTCTACCAGGTCTGCCTTATTGAACGCAGGTGCAGGTATCTTAAACAATGTCACCAGAGACTTTTACCATTCAGGCTTTACCACTGCTCAATACCAGAGTGATTACTTCGTAAAGAATGCTTCATTTCTGAAAATGGATAACGTTGGGCTAAGCTATAACGCAGGTAATATCCTTAATAATCGCACAACCGGCAACCTGACCGTTTCGGCTAACGTTCAAAACGTGTTTACGGTGACCAATTATAAAGGAATTGATCCAGAGGTGCAGAATGGTATTGACTATCAGCTGTATCCAAGACCAAGAACATTTGTATTGGGTCTAAACATTGGCTTTTAATTTTTATAGGAATCGAGATGAAAAAACAGAATAAATTATTCACAGCGATAATAGGCTGCCTATTCCTTGCTTCTTCATGTAAGAAGGATTTGAATCTGGCACCGACAAATGATATCACGGCAGATGTTGCCTACTCAACGCCCGAGGGCTATAAAAGCGGGATCGCCAAAGTATACGGAAGTATGGCTAATACGGGTAATCAAGGTCCTGGTTCAGGTGATCTTGGCGGGATTGATGCCGGAACGTCTGACTTTCTGCGCTTATACTGGATGGTGCAACAATTACCTACTGATGAGGCCGCCTGTGCCTGGGTGGGCGATGACGGCATTCCAGGCCTGGATTATATGAACTGGTCGTCTTCTAACATTATGTTGCTCGGTGTTTATGCACGCAGCATCTATCAGGTTACACTGGTTAATGAGTTTTTACGCGAGAGTACCGACGCGAAACTGGCCTCCCGGGGTATTTCTGGTGCCGATGCTGCCACTATTAAGGATTATGCTAATGAAGCACGCTTTTTAAGAGCATTTCAATACTGGGTGCTGATGGACCTTTTCGGCAATCCTCCTTTTGTGACAGAAGAAAGTACTGTAGGTAAGGAGTCTCCGCAGCAAATTTCCCGTGCAGATCTATTCGCGTACGTCGAGTCGGAGTTACTTGCAATCGAAGCAAACCTACAGGAAACGAATGAATACGGACGTGCAACTAAAGGTGCTGCATGGGCGTTGCTAGCCCGGCTTTATCTCAATGCACAGGTATATACGGGCACATCTAAGTTTACAGAAGCAGCAAATTATGCCGATAAGGTGATAAACTCAGGTAAATATTCTCTGCACCCTGTATACGCCAACTTGTTTAAGGCTGATAACCACCTTAATAATCCTGAGGTTATTTTTTCCATCAACTACGATGGTGTAAAAACCCAGAATTACGGTGGTACGACATACCTGATCAATGCCGCTGTGAACGGCGATATGAAACCTGAAAGCTTTGGTATTCCAAGAGGTGGATGGGGCGGAAACCGCAGCCGCGAGAATCTTCCGGAATCTTTTGGAGATTATAAAACGACAGCAGACAAGAGAGCTATGTTCTTTGGCGACAATCCGGTAATCAACGACATGTCTGTCTTCAAAGAAGGCCTTGCAGTGACCAAGTTTACGAATATCACATCAACAGGCGCCACTGCCGAATCTATTGGTGGTACTTTCTGTTCGACAGACTTTCCTTTGTTCCGCCTGGCAGAGATGTATTTGATTTATGCCGAAGCGGTACTGCGAGGAGGAACAGGCAGCTCTTCAACAGCAGTAAACTACGTGAACCTCCTGCGTCAGCGCGCTTACGGTAATGCTTCGGGCAATGTATCCGCACTTACGGTCGATGACGTCTTAGATGAACGTGCCAGAGAGCTATATTGGGAAGGTTTCAGACGTACAGATCTCATTCGTTATGGCCGGTTTGTAGAGGGAAACTATTTATGGCCATATAAAGGTGGCGTTATCAACGGAAAGGCTGTGGAGCCTTACCGCACGCTGTATCCGCTTCCGGCATCTGATGTTATTGCGAATCCAAACCTGACACAGAACACCGGTTATTAAGATATCTCGCATATATGAAACTATCATCCACAGGCGTTCACGCCGTGCAGCGGTCTCTGGGTCGATAGCTTGTTTACCATAAAAAAGAAACTATAGTCTGATGAAAAAGATATTCAATAATATAGGGATAATTGCACTGACCATACTCGTGCTTGCATCCTGTAAAAAAGAGGAGGAGAAGCTAACCATCAATACTGGCGAATCCCCGGTACTCGCAGCGTCGTCAAATGTCTTGACCCTGTCTGAGGAGACTGCTGCAGATACGGTGATCTCGTTCTCCTGGAACAAATATGAGGTGGCCTGGTCTCAACCGCAAAGCGCCATCGATGTTGTGGAATACACACTGGAAATGGATGCTGCCGGACAGAACTTTGCGTCCCCTTATCAGGTCGATATGACCGGGCGGACTCTCGGAAAATACAACGGCGCTGATTTTAATGCCTTGCTTGTGAACAGGCTTGAACTCCCGGTTAATGTAGAATCTACGCTGGAGGTTCGTTTGAAAACCATGGTGTCTGATAATTCCATGCCGGTGTATTCAAATGTCGTGAGTATGAAAGTAACCCCCTATCTCCTGTCAACGGTTCCTGACTATCCATCTCTCTACGTTGTAGGAAGTCATCAGGGATGGTCACCTGAAACTGCGCCCGCGATTCGTTCTGCGAAGAATGATGGCATGTATGAAGGATTTGTGAACTTTCCGACGGCCTCTACTGAATTTAAGCTTACTACCGCCAGAAACTGGACGGAACCTGCTTATGGTGACGGTGGGCCTGGACTTTTAAGCTTAACCGGCGGAAATGTGAAACAAGAAGGAGCGGGTTACTACCTGATCAAGTTCAACAAGGAGACCTTAGCCTGGTCTGCGGTGAAGACTACCTGGGCTTTGATAGGCAACGCAACTCCCGGAGGCTGGGAGGCAGATACTCCACTTACTTACGATGAACAAGCACAGGTCTGGAAGACTACCGTTACACTGACGGGCGGAGACGATAAGGAGTTTAAATTCAGAGCCAACGGCGAGTGGCTTATCGACCTGGGTGCTGGAAGTAGTGAAGGTGTACTGAGCTTTGGAGGTAAAAACTTCAAGCTGGCAGAATCAGGAACTTATGATGTTACCCTGGATCTGTCTAACGGCGCTTACTATATGTATACGCTGAGGAAGAAGTAATTCAATAAGTCTACTGCCGGGAATCTACCCAGAAGCCGGGCAGTAGACCTGTTTCTTTACCTGTTTTTAAACAGTCGCTGTCACTCTGCTGCGACATCCCCTAATTACATAAGGAATGAAATTTAAATTTACTTTCAGCCTCGTCTGTTTTTTCTTACAGTTCGCGGCATTTGCTCAGGTACCGGATCTCGAAAGGATAGAACCCTCTTTCTGGTGGGTGGGTATGAACAACCCTAAGTTGCAGTTGGTAGTCCATGGGAAGGGCATCGCCTCCAGGGAGGTAAAATTGAACCACACCGGTGTTACGCTTTCTCAAGTCCATAAAGTGGAGAGCCCTAACTACCTCTTTCTTGACCTGCTGGTGGCAGCCGATGCAAAGCCGGGCAAATTCAATATAGAGTTTCAAGGAAAAAATCAGAAAAAGCTCAGTTATACCTACGAGTTGAAGGAACGCGACAAATCATCTAACCGCATTCTCGGGGTAACCAATAAAGATTTTATCTACCTCATCATGCCAGATCGCTTTGCCAACGGCGACAAGCGCAACGATGTGATAAAAGGTATGCAGGAAACGACCCTGAACCGCGATTCCATGTACTACCGGCACGGCGGAGATATACAGGGCATTATAAACAACCTGGATTATCTCGAAGACCTCGGTGTAACTGCTCTCTGGCTTAACCCCGTACTGGAGAATGACCAGCCGAAAACTTCTTACCATGGCTATGCTAACACCGAGAATTACAAGATAGACCCCCGGTTTGGCGACAATGCGCTCTATAAAAAGCTGGTTGATGAGTCTCATGCCCGTGGAATGAAAGTGATCAAGGATTTGGTGCATAACCACTTTGGAAGTCAGCATTGGATACTGAAGGATATGCCTTCGAAAGATTGGGTACATAACTGGCCTGAGTTCACGAAGTCCTCGTTCAAAGACCAGGTACTATTTGATCCGTATGCTTCCGAGGCTGATCGTAAGATCATGACAGACGGTTGGTTTGACGGCCATATGCCTGACCTGAACCAGAATAACGAATTGGTGAAAAACTATCTGACCCAAAGCCATATCTGGTGGATTGAATACGCAGGTCTGGACGGCTTTCGTCTTGATACCTACGCCTACAATGATCCTGAGTTTATGGCTGAATGGGCTAAGCTCATAAAGGCTGAATATCCTCGCTTTACTTTCTTTGCTGAGACCTGGGTACATGGCATCCCGAATCAGACGTTTTTTACCCAGGGAAATACGATTAACAGAGGCTTTGATACCGAGCTTCCCGGAGTTACCGACTTCCAGACGCTCTGGGGAATCAACGAAACCCTAAATGGAAAGTTCGGTTGGAATGAGGGCGTAAATAAACTTTACACGACCATTGCGAGCGACTTTATGTATCAGGATGCTACGAGAAATGTCGTATTTCTGGACAACCATGACCTGAGCAGATTTTATTCGGTGGTCGGGGAGGATTTTGATGATTTCAAATCGGGTATAGCCTGGTTACTCACCACAAGGGGAATCCCCCAGCTGTATTACGGTACGGAGATTCTCATGAAGAATTTTTCCAATCCTGATGGTCTTGTTCGCGAAGATTTCAAAGGAGGATGGGCTGGTGATAAGGAGAACAAGTTTACCGCACAGGGGCGTACGCAGAAAGAAAACGAAGCATTCGGCTTCGTGCGCACACTGGCGAATTACCGTAAGAACAACGAGGTGCTGCAAACCGGTAAGCTGATGCAGTATGTGCCTGAAAACGGCATCTATGTCTACTTCCGGTATAACGCAGATAAAACGGTGATGATCATTATGAACACGAATGATACTGCATCAGATCTGTCATTAAAACGCTTCTATGAGCGCCTGGACGGGTTCACTCAGGCTGTCAACATCATCAGTTCTCAAAAAATCAACTCACTGCAAACCATCAACGTACCCGCAAAGACCACATGGGTGCTGGAATTACAAAAATAGAATGTCACATATAAGAGCTTGTATATTTGATCTCGACGGAGTACTAGTTGACACAGCCGTATACCATTATCGCGCCTGGAAACGGCTGGCTAATGAACTAGGCTTCGACTTTACCGAGGACGATAATGAAAAACTCAAGGGAATCAGCAGGGTGCAATCCCTGGAACTCATCCTCGGTTGGGGAGGGGTAGAAAAGACACCTGCTGAAAAGTTGGAACTTGCCACACGAAAGAATACCTGGTATGTAGAAATGATCCAGGCTATGACTCCTGAAGAGATTCTGCCCGGGGCGAAGGAGTTCCTGGCTGAGGTAAAAGCTGCGGGACTTAAGTCTGCCCTGGGATCTGCAAGCAAGAACTCCGGTCTGATACTCGAACGCACAGGCCTACTCTCATTTTTCGATGTCATCATTGATGGTAATGTTGTCTCTGCATCTAAGCCGGATCCCCAGGTCTTTCTTAAAGGTGCTGAGGCTTTGCAAATACCGCCAAACCAGTGTGTCGTCTTTGAAGATGCTGTAGCGGGGGTGGAAGCTGCCCGTGCCGGTGGAATGAAAGTAGTCGGGATCGGGTCACCGGAAATATTACGTGACGCCGATGTGGTTGTAAATGGACTTTCAGGGTTTCGCGTCAATATGTTAGACGCCATGTAGTCTGTATTAGCTGAATAATTTTTTTGAATAAGATGAAGAAGTATATCGTTGCTGACGAGTGGAATATCATAGAGGAAGGTTTTGATCCTCATTTAAACAAAATATCAGAAAGTATCTTCAGTTTGGGCAACGGGCGCATGGGTCAGAGGGCCAACTTTGAAGAACGTTATTCCGGTGAGACATTACAGGGAAACTATGTTGCGGGGATCTATTATCCCGATAAAACGCGCGTAGGCTGGTGGAAGAACGGCTATCCGGAATACTTTGCCAAAGTGCTGAACGCTGCCAACTGGATCGGAATAGATATCAAGGCCGGAGAAGAAACTCTTGACCTCTACACTGCTGAGGTGTCAGATTTCAAGCGGATATTGAATATGAAGGAAGGCTATCTGCAACGCGAATTCACAGCAAAGCTTGAAAGCGGCAAAATGCTTCAGGTTCACGCAAAACGCTTCTGCAGTATCGTGGATGATGAAGCTGCCGCTATTCAATATTGCGTAAAAGCCCTGAACTTTGATGATACACTTACCATTACTCCTTATATCGATGGTGATATTCAGAATCAGGATGCGAACTATGACGAGAAGTTTTGGGAGGAAGTATATAGGGAAGTGAAGGGAGAGGAGGCGTATCTGACACTGCGGACCAGGAAAACGGCCTTTGAGGTTTGTACCGCTACACGATTTACGCTTGCTACAGACCGGGATTATGCTATCGAAGAGCTGAGCCGGGAGAAGTATGTCGGCGCGCGTGTTCAGGTGAATATCAAAGCGGGAGAGGAGATTAACGTCATCAAATATGCGGTTAACTTATCCTCTGAAAACTATCCCAAAGACCAGTTACTACAGGCAGGCAAAGACCTCCTGAGCCGCGTCTCAGAGAAAGGCTTTGACACCATGCTGCAGGAACAGGCTGCGGCCTGGGCAGAGAAGTGGAGCGAAAGCGACATCATCATCAAAGGCGATGTGGAAGCTCAGCAGGGCATTCGCTTCAACATCTTCCAGCTGAACCAAACCTATACAGGTGAAGACGAGCGTCTGAACATTGGCCCCAAAGGGTTCACCGGAGAGAAATACGGAGGGTCAACTTATTGGGATACGGAGGCTTATTGTGTACCGTTTTATCTGGCTACTGCCTCTCCTGACGTCACACGCAAACTGCTTATTTATCGCTATAAGCATTTGCAGAAAGCCATCGAGAACGCGGAAAAGCTCGGTTTTAAAGATGGTGCAGCTTTATATCCGATGGTTACCATCAACGGAGAGGAATGTCATAATGAGTGGGAGATCACCTTCGAAGAGATCCACAGGAATGGCGCCATTGCCTTTGCCATTTATAATTATATCCGGTATACCGGCGATCAGGAGTATTTAAGTGAATACGGACTGGAAGTTTTGGTCGCCATAGCGCGGTTTTGGAGCCAGAGGGTTAACTGGAGTGAGGCCAGGAAGCAGTATGTTATGCTTGGCGTCACTGGTCCGAATGAATACGAAAACAACGTCAATAACAACTGGTACACCAACACCATGGCTTGCTGGTGCATGAAATATGCGATCGAAGCACTTGACTATGTAAGCGGCAAGCATCCGGACCGCTATATCGAGTTAACGACAAAGATGTCTTTCGATGCGCATAAGGAAATTCAGGCATGGAAGCATATCATTGACCATATGTACTACCCGAAGGATGAACAGCTTGGCGTATTTCTGCAACAGGACGGCTTCCTTGATAAGGAGCTGAAACCCGTTACAGAACTTGACCCGTCAGACAGGCCACTCAACCAGAAGTGGAGCTGGGACCGTATTCTCCGCTCTGTATACATCAAGCAGGCCGACGTTCTTCAGGGCTTGTATTTGCTGGAAGACCAGTTCGACGAAGATACACTGCGCAGGAACTTCGACTTTTATGAGCCACTGACCGTGCATGAAAGTTCACTTTCTCCATGTGTGCACGCTATCCTGGCAGCCAAGCTGGGTGATCAGAAACGTGCCTATGAGTTTTATCTCCGTACATCGCGCCTGGATCTGGACGACTATAATAACGATACCGAGGACGGCCTTCACATCACTTCTATGGCGGGCACCTGGATGAGTGTAGTCGAAGGGTTCGCGGGAATGCGTGTGCGGGACGGGCAATTGCAGTTCCACCCATTCCTGCCAAAAAAATGGGAATCGTTCTCTTTTAATGTCATCTTCCGCGGGACGGTGATCAATATCAGCGTAGATAAAGATGGCGTATGTCTGAATAACCGTTCCGGTACAGCCATCACGGTTCTTCTTTTCGGAAAGGCGGTTTTTCTGGAAGGATTAAGTACCGTGAACGTTGAGAGCCATTGCGCTGAATTTCAATAGATTTACTACATAATATAACCTGTTATTCGATGAAAGTTCGCTTCCTCATAGCCCTGATCGCAGCCATAGTCTGGATGTCGTGCGGTAATCGCACGAAAAAGTCAGTGCCGACCACTACTGATTCGTTAAATACTACCGACATGTCGTCCGAGAAGATCAATATCTATCAAATCATGGTTCGCTTATTTGGTAACAAGAAAACCACGAACAAGTTCTACGGTTCCATAGAAGAAAATGGTGTCGGAAAATTTAATGATATCAGCGACAGGGCACTCGTGGAACTTAAAAAAATGGGTATTACTCATCTTTGGTATACCGGCATCATAGAACATGCCACGATGACTGACTACTCTTCACAAGGTGTTAACGTTGATGATCCCGATATCGTAAAAGGCCGAGCTGGATCACCCTATGCGATTAAAGACTACTACGATGTGGATCCTGACCTTGCTGTCGATGTAAAGAACCGGATGGCTGAATTTGAGTCCCTGGTAGAGCGGACGCATAAGCACGGATTGAAGGTTATTATTGACTTTGTACCCAACCACGTAGCCCGCACATACTCGTCTGACGCGAAGCCGGCAGGTGTAACGGATTTTGGGGAAACAGATGATGTCACCAAGGCATTTTCACCTGCTAACGACTTCTATTACATCCCCGGAAAACCATTTGTCGTTCCGGCAGGTACGGATGCTGGCGGGAAAGACTTTAAGAGTCCGTTAAAGGACCGCCAATTTGACGAGAATCCGGCTAAGGCTACCGGCAACAATGTATTTACGGCCAAACCGAGTCTGGGCGACTGGTCTGAAACGAGTAAACTCAACTATGGCGTTGACTATCAGAACAAAGAGAAGACTTATTTTGATCCGATTCCGCCCGTTTGGCTTAAGATGAAAGACATCCTTGTATTTTGGGTTAATAAGAAGGTAGACGGTTTCAGATGTGATATGGCAGAAATGGTCCCTGTTGAGTTCTGGAATTGGGTCATTCCCCAGATCAAGGAAGTGAATCCTCAGGTTATTTTTATCGCAGAGATTTACAATCCCGGGCAGTACGAAAAGTACATTAACCAGGGTAAGTTTGATTATCTTTATGACAAGGTGGGGCTTTACGATGGCATAAAGCGACTGATTAGGAATGAGCCGAAAGCAGACGTAAAAGACATCAGCCATGTTGTAAACGTAGAAAGCAAGGCATTTTCTTCAAAGATGCTACGCTTCCTGGAGAACCATGACGAAGAACGGATTGCATCGCCAGCCTTTGCCGGAAATCCCGCTTACGCCAAACCGGGTATGGTCGTATCCGCTACGCTTTCAGGCGGACCCGTGATGATCTACTTTGGTCAGGAAGTTGCTGAGCCAGGAAAGGGCATTGAAGGCTTTGGAGGGGATGACAACCGGACTACCATCTTTGACTACTGGGGCGTTCCAGAACATCAGAAATGGATGAACAATGGTGCTTTCGACGGTGGCAAGCTGAGCGAGGAGCAACATGAATTAAGAAAGTTCTATAGCGACCTGCTGCGTATATCAAAAGAAACAGAAGCAATAGTCCGCGGTGAATTTATAGAGCTGAGCAACCAGCCGGCGTTCAACAACCGGATGTATGCCTTTATACGCTATACAGATAAAGAGCGGGTATTGGTCGTTGCCAACTTTGATCGGTCAAAGACCTTGAAAACAAACATCACTGTTCCCCAAGAGCTAATTAAAGGGATGAGTAAAGGAGAGATCGTAGTAAGTGATCTTATGAATGGAAAAACATTTACTACGGACGCCGCATCTGCAGGCATACCAATAAACCTCGGACCCTCAGATGTCCTGATATACAAGTTTTAACCAACTAAACCTATGTTATGAGTACTGTTATAGATAAGCCAAAACTGTCATTCCTGCAAATCTGGAACATGAGCTTCGGCTTCTTCGGGATCCAGTTCGGATTTGCCCTTCAAAATGGAAATGCTTCACGAATTCTGCAGACATACGGCGCAGATGTGGAGCACCTGTCCCTTTTTTGGCTGGCAGCACCCATAACGGGAATGATCATCCAGCCGATCATCGGCCACTACAGTGACAGGACCTGGACGAGATTGGGGCGCAGAAGACCATATTTCCTCGTCGGTGCCATCCTTGCTGCGCTGGCTCTCATCTTGATGCCTAACTCTGCTGTGCTGGCCTATATGCTACCTCCCATAATGGTGGGTGCTGGTATCCTCATGATTATGGACGCGTCATTTAACGTGGCGATGGAGCCTTTCCGTGCGCTCGTGGCAGACAATCTTCCTAATAGCCAACACAGCGTGGGTTTTTCTGTTCAGACATTCCTGATAGGTGCAGGTGCTGTAATCGGCTCCTGGCTTCCTTATATCTTCTCCGAATACATGGGCGTTTCAAAGATTGCAGAAGAAGGCCAGGTTCCCGACAATGTTGTTTACTCTTTTTATGTAGGTGCTGCGGTTTTGCTCACTACACTGCTATGGACCGTATTTACCACCAAAGAGTACTCTCCTGAGGAACATGCGCGCTTTCAGTCACACGAGCCGGCAGTGGAAGAGCAGAAGGGAATACTTAGTATTTTTACCGATTTCTCCAATATGCCCAAAACCATGAAACAATTAGGGCTGGTTCAATTCTTTTCCTGGTTTGCGCTTTTCTCCATGTGGGTGTTTTCTACACCGGCCATCGCACAACATGTTTACAAAGTTCTTCCGGGAGATACATCATCCACACAATACGCGGATGCGGCCAATTGGGTAGGGATTTTGTTCGGAATTTATAACGGAGTTTCAGCGGTCTACGCGCTTTGCCTGCCATCAATTGCCAGAATGACCAGCCGTAAGATTGCGCATGCATTCTCATTATGCGCCGGAGGGGTCGGATTGCTATCGATTTACTTCATTGACGATCCGCAGTTGCTGATCTTTTCGATGATTGGTATAGGCCTCGCCTGGGGAAGTATACTGGCTATGCCCTATGCAATCCTGTCGAGTTCCATTCCCGCCCGCAAGATGGGTGTTTACATGGGGATATTCAACTTCTTCATCACTTTTCCGCAGATTGTTAACGGATTCTTCGGAGGAATGATACTGAAGCAGGTGTTCGGCGGACAGGCTATTTATGCGCTGGTCATGGCCGGTGTACTGATGCTTCTAGCCGCCCTTTCTGTGCTGTATGTACAAGATCAGGGTGAAAGATCCAGGACATAGTCGCTCTAAATCATATAACTAACCAATACCTATGAAAAACATTTTTATCTGCATGCTTGTGCCGCTGCTTATCCTGTCGGCCTGCAAGAAAAAAGACATTAACGATGTCGACGTTCCGGCAGTAGAGGCATCAGGAGGGCTGATAACCTGGGCGCCCCATTTTCCTGATGGAGAGGATGCTGTTACTATTACTTTCGATGCCGCCAGGGGTAATGGAGGCCTGAAAGACGCTTCCGGAGACATTTATATGCATGCCGGGGTGATCACCGACAAAAGTACCGGTGCCTCAGACTGGAAGTACGTAAAAACCAGCTCTTTTAATACACCGGACCCGGCTGTGGTTTTGACGGCGCTTGGCAACAATCTTTACAAGATCAGCATCAGTCCGCGCTCCTTCTTTAAGGTTCCGGCGGGCGAAAAGATTCTGAAGCTGGCCCTGCTTTTCAGAAACGCAGACGGAAGCCGCGTAGCGCGTAATGCCGATAACAGCGATATCTATCTGCCTGTAACGCAGCCTGGCGCTCTTGACGTGCGCTTCGTTAATCCGGAATTTTCACCTACTTATACCCCCGCGCCTGCCGTACAGGTAAAGGAAATGGGGCAGGACCTGACGATCTCAGCAATCACCTCCCGGCAGGCGAACATCACACTGTATCTAAACGGAGCAGCGATTGCCACAACCTCAAACGCTACTTCCATCACCGCCAATAAGAAGGTAGAAGGCACAGGCAGCCAGACAGTCAAAGTGGTAGCAACCAGTGCCGGCTCTACAGTCGAGTCATCATTCACCTTCACTGTAAACGGGACAGTTGAGGTTGCCGAGCTTCCTTCGGGGGCAAAAGAAGGTGTCACCTTCATCAACAGCGGCCGCTCTGCAATCTTTGTCTTATATGCCCCCGGCAAGCAGTTCGCTTATGTAGCAGGCGATTTTAATGACTGGAAGCCTGAAGCCGCGCAGTTCATGAAACGAACCCCCGATGGCAAAAGTTGGTGGGTACAGGTCGATAACCTCGATCCCGCGAAAGAATATGCCTACCAATATTGGGTGGACGGATCGCTCAAACTTGCCGACCCCTATAGTGAGAAGATTCTTGACCCGTCAAATGACAGCTACATACCGTCAGCAATTTATCCCAATCTGAAGGCATACCCGCAGGGCAAAACCATCGGAAACGTGAGCGTTATACAAGCCGGCAGTTCGAAATACAGTTGGAAAAACAGTTCCTTTCAAAGGCCTGAAACAAAAGATCTGGTGATCTATGAACTACACCTGCGTGATTTCCTCGGAGCGCATAACTATACCGCTTTACAGGATACACTCAATTACCTCAGCCGCCTCGGTATCAATGCCGTCGAGCTGATGCCCGTCAAGGAGTTTGAAGGCAACTCCAGCTGGGGGTATAACCCTTCGTTCTTCTTTGCTGCAGATAAGTACTACGGTACTAAAGTTGCCCTGCAGCAACTGATTGACGAATGTCATTCCAGAGGAATCGCTGTAATCCTTGATATGGTGCTGAACCATGCATTCGGACAGTCGCCTATGGTACAGCTGTATTTCGACCAGACCTCAGGAAAACCTTCGGCGGGCAATCCCTGGTTCAACGCCGATCCCACCCATCCGTTCAATGTAGGATATGATTTCAATCACGAGAGCCCTGATACCAAACGTTTTGTTAAAAATGTCTTGAAGTTCTGGATAGAAGAATATAAAGTAGATGGCTTCCGGTTTGACCTTTCGAAGGGTTTTACACAAAAGAACTCCGGTACTTCCGATGCCGCTGTTAATACCTGGAGCGCCTACGACGCTAGTCGCATTCAGATCTGGAAAGAATACCATAACTTCATCAAAACGATAGATCCAACGTTTTACGTGATACTCGAGCACTTTGCGGCCGACGCTGAAGAGCGGGAGCTAAGTAACGAAGGTATGATGCTCTGGAATAACATGAACCATGCATATAACGAAGGAACGATGGGGTATGTCAACAACTCGGATTTATCACGCGCCTTTTATGACAAGCACGGTTTCGAAAAGCCCTACAGCCTGGTAACCTATATGGAAAGTCATGACGAAGAACGGCTGATGTTTAAAAATATACAGTACGGCGGCTTCGCAGGCACCTACAATACCAGGGACCTGGCTACAGCACTGAAGCGCCAGGAACTTGCGGCTGCCTTCTTCTTCACTGTTCCCGGCCCTAAGATGGTCTGGCAGTTCGGCGAACTCGGTTACGATAAGTCAATCGATGAAAACGGACGGACAGGGGAGAAGCCGATTCTCTGGCAGTACAACAACGATGCCCGGCGTAAGGCGCTTTCTCAGGTGTACTCCAGACTTATTAACCTGAAGAAGAACAATGCGGTGTTCTCCTCTACAGATTTCCTGTATAACCTTAGCGGAGCGGTAAAGACGATTACCTTAAAGAGCCCTTCAATGAATGTGGTTGTAGTAGGAAACTTTGATCTTGTATCGAAACAGGCCACCGTCACTTTCCCGGCGGCAGGAAATTGGTATGATCATTTCAGCGGCAGCAGGACGCAAATATCCGGGGGGGCCCTAACGCTCGGTCTGGGTGCGGGAGCATACCATATATACAGCACTGCGCCCTTGAAATAGCGCAAACTCCAGCCATTTTATTACACACAAAAAGGGCTTCAAGTTGGCGAAACTTGAAGCCCTTTTTGTGTGTAAGCAGCGCCTTAAACGTTGAAGCGGAAATGCATGATATCACCATCTGCAACAACATAGGTCTTTCCTTCCACGCTCAGTTTACCGGCCTCTTTACAAGCCGCCTCAGATCCGTATTTGACGAAATCCTCATATTTGATAACCTCTGCGCGGATAAATCCTTTTTCAAAGTCACTATGAATAACTCCAGCCGCCTGTGGCGCCGTAAACCCAAGGGTGATGGTCCAGGCTCTAACTTCCTGCACACCTGCGGTAAAGTAGGTACCCAGGTTCAACAGCCGATACGCTGCACGGATCAGCTGGCTAACACCAGATTCTTGCAAACCCAGGTCATTCAGGAATTCCTGTCTTTCTTCATAGCTTTCCAGTTCGGCGATTTCTGACTCAATCTTCGCAGAAATGATCAACACCTGGGCATTCTCTTCTTTAACAGCTTCTTTCACGCGGTCCACATAGGCGTTTCCGTTAGTAACCGAGTTTTCGTCAACATTACAAACGTATACGACCGGCTTTTCGGTCAGCAGGAACAGGTCTTCGATAAAAACTCTGTCCTCATCAGAAATCGGAGCAGTTCGCACAGACTTACCTGATTCCAGGTGAGCCTTCACCACATTGCAAACCTCGTAAGCCTTTTTAGCATCTTTATCGCCGCCAGTCTTGGCCATCTTTTCCACCTTTTGGATCTTCTTGCTTACAGCATCAAGATCTTTAAGCTGAAGTTCAGTGTCGATGATCTCTTTATCACGAATGGGGTCAACAGAACCGTCTACATGAATCACATTGCCGTCATCGAAGCAACGCAGAACGTGGATGATCGCATTGGTAGCACGGATATTTCCGAGGAACTGGTTGCCCAGCCCTTCACCCTTACTTGCGCCCTTAACGAGACCGGCGATATCTACGATTTCAATCGTATTTGGAACCACGCGGTTAGGGTTCACCAGCTCAGCCAGCTTGGTCAGGCGCTCATCTGGAACCGTGATAACGCCAACATTCGGTTCTATCGTACAGAAAGGGAAGTTGGCAGCCTGCGCTTTAGCATTCGATAAGCAATTAAATAGAGTTGATTTTCCAACGTTGGGTAAACCAACGATTCCGCATTGTAAAGCCATTTATGTGTGTGAGTTGAATTTTAAATTTTATATAACTAATTATACAGATGTTTGAAAGCGATATCCGATCAGCTTATAAGCCAGTTTGGCAAGGGTGTATTCAGACAGGATGCTTCCTTCTATAGGAGCACATTCTACAATGTCGAAGCCTACCACATTTCTGTCCTTGCAAACCTGCTGAAGTAACTGTAATGTTTCCGTCCAGAACAGACCGTTTGGTTCTGCGGTACCCACACCTGGAATAATAGAAGGGTCAAATCCATCGGCATCTATGGTGATATAAACATCATTATTCAGCGGCGCGATGATTTCATCGATCCACAGGGGATTGGTCCGTATCTGATGAGCGTAAAGGGTATGGATGTTTTCAGACGACTTGATCAGTTCAGCTTCTTCGCGTGCCTGCGCACGGATACCAGCCTGGCAGATCGTCAGGCCCATATCATGAATACGTGCCATCACACAAGCGTGCGACAGCGGATTGTCCTGATAGCTTTGACGAAGGTCAGAATGAGCGTCGATCTGAAGGATGCTCAGATTAGGGTATTTTCTGGCGAACGCTTTGACGATGCCGTAGGTTACAGTGTGTTCAGCACCCAACGAAACCACAAACTTGTCGTCTTTCAACAGCCGGCTGGTAGAGTTCTCGATGAGGCTAATGGCCTGTTCGTTCACCACGTTATCAAAATCAAGGGGATTCGCTGTGTGGATTCCTATCTCATCAACAATCTCGGTATCGATCTCTTCGTCATAGCATTCTACAAACCCGGATGCTGCGACAATAGCCGCCGGACCATTAGCAGAACCCGCAATATAAGACGAGGTATACTCATAGGGAAGCTGCTGGATTACCACCTTACTGCTATCATAGGCAGTAAGAGCAGGGTCGTAAAGTCCGAGGAATTGATTACCAGATATAGCCTTCATTCTTGAAAAATAAGGGCAAAGATATAAAATATCAAGCAGGGTGGTCTTTAAAAAAGAGAAACCATACCGCATGCGGTATGGTTTCTCTTTTGAATCTCTTATAAAATGGTTTTAACGAGTCTTAAGTCTGTTAAAACGTAAAATCATCTTCAGTTTTAGCAACTTCAACCGGCTGCTCGCTGAACTCATACTTTTTTTCTATAACATCTTGGTGAGCTTTGATATAGTCTACGGTGTCTTTCAGACCTTCGGCAAACTTCTCAAAATCTTCTTTGTACAAAAAGATCTTGTGCTTAACAAAAACCCCGTCCTCAAGACGTTTCTTGCTCTCCGTAACCGTAATGTAATAGTCATTTGAACGTGTTGACTTTACATCAAAAAAATAGGTACGTTTCCCGGCTCTTACTTTCTTTGAAAAAACCTCTTCTCTCTCTTTGTTTTCAAAATCTCCCATGTTATAGTTAAAGTTTGGTTGCGGTAAATATAACGTATAAATATTTAAAGATCAAAATACAATTTATTACACAAATAGTCACTTTTCTTCAGGCAGCTGGTCTTCCAAAAGCTGTTTTTCATAGAGGTACCGGTAAGGGCCGTCTGTTTTTAACAGTTCTTCATGGTCTCCCTGCTCAATAATCTGCCCTTTATCGAACACCAGTATCTTATCAGCGTTTTTTATGGTTGATATGCGGTGTGAAATGAGGATGCTCGTTTTGCCTTGTAAATTAGTTCCCAAATTTCTCAGAATCTCTTCTTCAGTTTTCGTATCGATAGCTGAAAGACAGTCGTCCATCACCAGAATCTGCGGAGACTTAATCAATGCCCTGGCAATGGAAACACGCTGTTTTTGTCCGCCCGAAAGGGTAACGCCCCGTTCGCCCACCAAGGTTTCGAAGTTATGTTCAAATTTCATGATATTGGCGTAAACCGCCGCGTCTTTCGCCGCCTGGTACACTTTCGGCATTTCCGTAGACGCCTCACCAAAGGCGATGTTATTCGCTATCGTGTCAGAAAACAGGAAAACTTCCTGAGGAACAAAGCCCAGCTTACTTCTGTATTGTTTAAGGTCCACATCTGGAAGCGGCACGCCATCAATCAAGATGCTTCCTTCTGTCGGGTCATACATGCGCATGATCAGATTGGCGATGGTTGATTTGCCCGACCCGGTTCTGCCAGCGATGGCGACGAACTGTCCCGGTTCAATCGTAAACGAAACGTTATTCAGCGCTTTGATGCCTGTATCCGGGTAGACAAAGGTGACATTTCGGAATTCAATCTTCCCTTTGATTTGAAGCGGAGATGATGTTTTGGAACGGATGTCAGACTTCGTCTCCAGAAACTCGTTGATTCTCTTCTGAGAGGCTGCTGCCCGCTGAATCAGCGAGGTGACCCATCCGAGCGACATTACCGGAAACATCAACTGGTTTACGTACACCACAAACTCCGCAATATTACCGGCAGAGATGGAGCCGGCCATAACTTCCAGTCCGCCTATATAGATGGTGACAATGGTGCTAATGCCAATGAGCAGCAGCAATACGGGGTAGAAAATAGCTTGCACCTGAACCAGTGCTAGGGAGGTTTTTTTGTATTCTTCACTTTCTTTCGCAAATTTTTCGCGGATATCGTCTTCCCTTCCATAGGATTTAATCACCCGTATTCCGGAGAAGTTCTCCTGAGCGAACCCTGATAAACGGGAAAGTTGTCTCTGGATCTGTTCGCTCCTGGTGTTGATCATAGAGTGGACGTAGTAGATAATGACAGCCATCAACGGAAGTGGCAGCAGGCTGAAAAAAGCCAGCTTCACACTGACGTTGACCATGGAAACGATGATCAGAATGAAGAGGACTATCGTGTTGAGACTGTACATGATGGCAGGTCCTACATACATGCGGACACGGCTCACATCTTCCGTTGCCCTGTTCATCAGGTCGCCGGTGTCATTTCTCCTGTAAAAGCTCATGGAAAGGTCCTGGTAATGCGCGTATATCTCGTTTTTGAGATCATATTCAATATGCCGCGACATCAGAATAATGGTTTGCCGCATAAAGAACAGGAACAGACCCCGAAGGAGGGCTAATGCCAGCACCAGCGCACCGAAGAACAGCAGACTGGAACTAAAAACTTCATAAACTATTTTTTGCCGGTCAAACCCGTCGAACAGCCGGTATACTCCAATGTTTTCGCTTACCAGGTCGAACGCGATTTGTATAACCCTCGCCGGAAGTACGGCAAAGATGTTTGAAACGATTACAAAAATGATCCCCGGAATCAGTCTCCAGCGATACTTGTAGAAGAATTTATTTAGATAGGCCAGATGTTTCATATCCCGTTCTGCAAAAGTACATATTTACTGGAGATCTCCTCTGACCATGTCTTATACAGATAGCTACAAGGCAGGGACCAAGCTCGTATCGGCGTCGGCCTTTGTTCGAATTTTCCCGAAGCTGGTCCGAAGCTGGTACGACCTTGGTACGACGTTGATACGTCACTGACTTTAAGATGGTCTTAGCCTGATCGGAGCGGGAACCAGGCTTATTCATGACGGCGAAGGATAGAAAATATGCGAACCAGCCACAAAGTGCCATGATTATCGCGAAAAAATTACTACTTTTGAAGCCTCATTCCGTCCAAAAAAATATGTCTTTAAAGTCGTTTGAAGAAGGTTCTGTTTTTAATCAGTTAAGTAAGTCATCGCATCAGAACGTTGTGTTCTGCAGTGATGAGGATACAGGATTGAAGGCTATCATTGCCATCCATGATACCACTCTGGGTCCCGCATTAGGTGGAACCAGGATGTGGACTTACAGTACAGAAGCAGATGCATTGAGTGATGTGCTAAGGCTATCACGTACCATGACTTATAAAGCCGCTATCAGCGGACTTAATTTGGGTGGAGGTAACGCAGTTATCATTGGCGACAGCTCTACTGACAAGACGGAGGCGTTAATGCGCCGTTTCGGTCGTTTTATCAAGAACCTTAACGGAACATTCATTACAGCGGAAGATCTGGGTACCACGACCAAGGATATGGAATATATCCGGATGGAAACCCAGTACGTAACCGGCGTTCCTGAAACCCTGGGTGGAAGCGGTGATCCTTCGCCAATAGCAGCCAAAGGGGTGCTGATGGGTATAAAAGCCTGTATTAAAGAACATTTCGGGAATGATAGTCTCGTTGGCCGGTCTATAGCCGTTCAGGGAATTGGTCAGGTAGGCGAGAATCTGGTTCATTTGCTTCGCGAGGAGCATGCGAAGGTTTACGTAAGTGACATCAACGAGGATCGCTTGATGCGTGTAGCGGCCAAATATGGTGCGCAGGCTGTTTCCAACAACAGTCTCCTTGATTTTGAGTTTGATGTTTACGCACCATGTGCAATGGGAGGTACTGTTAATTCGGAAACTATTCCAAAGATGAAGTGTGCAATCATAGCGGGCTCGGCAAATAACCAGTTGGCTGATGAGGACCTGCACGGAAGAATGCTTCTTGATAAAGGCATCCTTTATGCGCCGGATTATCTGATTAATGCGGGCGGGATGATCAACTGCTACTCCGAATTATCCGGATATAGCCGCAAGCGCACGATGCAGCTTGCAGAGAATATCTATTCAGCAACAAGGAGTGTATTGCAGAAGTCTGCCCAGGATCATATTCCGGCTATCAGGGCGGCAGACATCATTGCTGAGAAGCGTATCGCAGACATAAAGAAAATTAAAGGAGCTTATTAGATGTATCAAGTCCGCATTGGCGGAAGATCATCAGTAAGTGGAGTATATTTATTAGAAATCGTTCTTATAACATGTTAAACAGAAGGCAGCTTAGAGTAAAAGTATTACAGGTATTATATGCGTACCACTCTTCAGAAGACAAAGTAGTAAAGGTTTTCGAGAAAAAATTATTAGAAAGCGTAGATGAGGTATACGAGATGTATATCTACCTGCTTGGTTTACTTGTTGATGTTGCCGACTATGTACTTGTTGACGCTGATGAACGTGCGAATAAGCACCGCCCTTCGGAGAGCGACCTGAATGCTAACACCAAGCTTAATACCAATAAATTTATTCAGCTGCTGAGGGAGAACCCGGCCTTCCAGATTAACGCCAAGAAATACTCACTGGCATCCAGTCTTGATCTGGAGGTGACCAAGCAGATATTTAACATCCTGAAAGAATCTGAGACTTATCAGAAATATCTGGAAAGTGAAGATACCTCCCTTCGTGCGGAGAAAGACATCATTAAATATATTTACAAAAAAATCATTCGTGTAACGCCAGGAATTGAACAGACTTTTGAAGAGAAGTTCATTAACTGGCCTGTAGACAAGGAGGTTTTGGAGGCCATGCTCGCCAAGACTTTCAGTAACTTCCAGAGTGAGGTTCCTGCAGAAAATAAGCTTGCCCTTATCAGCTCGTCATGGTCAGAAGACCGGGAGTTTATCCTCGACCTTTTCTCGAGGGTGATTGCATTTGACGAGGAATTCCAGCGGTTTATTTCTGATAAAACAAAAAACTGGGACGCAGATCGTATAGCTATTATTGACATCCTGTTGATGAAGATGGCGATCGCGGAGCTTATTCACTTCCAGGGGATACCGGTTAAGGTAACGATGAACGAGTACATTGAAATCGCAAAAGAGTTCAGTACTCCTAAAAGTAATTTGTTTATTAATGGTATTTTAGACAAAATTTTAGCCGACCTTAAGGCTGCGGGTAAAATCCGTAAGGTAGGTCGGGGATTAATAGAATAAATTTATATGAAAAAGCTTTTTATCATTGCCGTTGCGGGGCTTGCAATTAGTTTATCTGCATGTAACAGCAACACATCATCTAAAGAGAATACACAGGATTCGGTTGCGGCTGATTCCGCAAGTGCGGCCACCATTGTTTTCGAAAGCCCGGTATACGATTTTGGGAAGGCTAAAGACGGAGATAAGGTATCTCACGACTTCAAATTTACCAATACAGGTACAAGCCCGCTGATCATCACAAACGCTTCGGCAAGCTGTGGGTGTACGGTGCCTGATTATCCACATGAGCCGATTGCACCTGGGGCGAGCGGAGTTATCAAGGTTATATTCGACACATCAGGTAAGGTGGGTGTACAAAATAAACAGGTTATTATTGCATCGAATGCGGCAACACCTTCAACAGAACTTTTCATCAAGGGTGAAGTTCAATCTTTAACTAAATAAATTCAAAATGATAGTATCAATCTTACTACAAGCTGGCGGTGCGTCTCAGCTGATGAGCTTCTTGCCAATGGTGTTAATCATCATCGTGTTCTACTTTTTCATGATCCGTCCGCAGATGAAGAAAGCTAAAGATCAGAAGAAGTTTATCGAGGAGCTGAAAAAGGGAGATAGGGTAATTACATCTGCAGGTATTCACGGCAGAATTGTTGATATGAACGAAACCTCTTTCTTAATCGAAGTGGAGAGTGGCGCGAAGATTCGCTTTGACAAGTCGGCGATTTCGCTTGACGCGTCTAAGGCGCTTAATGCTGTTAAAGCTTAGAAATTTTGAATGCCGTCTTTTAAGACGGCATTCTGCTTATTAAGGGAAGTTTGTTATATCTTTATTCTTTATGCCCTTGATAACTCTGAATCGTATTGAAAGACGACGTTTAACAGTGTTTGTTAGCTGTTTAATTGTCGCATTTTCTACCTGGATGATGATTGCATTATCGGGCAATTATATTTACAAGGTTGAATCTAAAGTCAACTATGTGGATCCGCCTGAGAACCGGGCATACCATCCGCTGCAAGACGATAGTGTGACGCTTCAAATAGAAGGCTCTGGTTGGCAATTGTTGTTTTCCAGACTGCGTTTGCAGCCTACGGCAATAAATGTAAGCCTGAAGTCTTTAAATACGCGTAGCTTTATTGTTTTCTCCAATCAACTAGGCGATATAAACAGGCAGTTTGCCTCCAGTCAGAAAGTTATTTCCGTACTTCCAGACACCTTGTTTTTCGATTTCTCCAAGCGCTCGGTTAAGAAGATTCCTATCCGTTTGATGCATAATCTCACTTTTGAAAAGAATTATGGCATTTCCGGTCCCATAAGAATGACGCCGAACCATGTCATTGTCAACGGAGCAACCGAAGACTTGAAAAATATTGAAGTTTGGCCTACGACCATGCTTACGCGGAACGATGTAGATGCGCCGGTAACTGCGAAAATAGGCTTCATGGAGTCGAAGGCTAATAATATTGATGTGTTTCCCTTGTCGGTTAAAGTGGAGATCCCTGTGGAGATGTTTACGGAGAAGATCATAGAGGTACCGGTAAAAGTGCTAAATGCGGGCGGAAGAGAGGTTCAGGTGCTGCCCGAACGTGTGGCTATAACGGTTTTAACTCCGCTTAGTCGCTATCCTGCTATGAAGGTTGATTCGTTTTCCGTGGCTATTGATCTGAAGGACAGGTCGGCAAATAGTTACTCGCAGCTCCCTGTAATGATCCGAAGACGCCCCCAGTTTGTTAAAATGGTGAAAGTGGATCCCCAGGTTGTCGATTTCTTTATAAAATAACCGCATGTTAAAAATTGGAATAACCGGTGGTATAGGTAGCGGAAAAACTACCGTATGCCGCTTATTTGAGCTCTTAGGCGTTTCCGTTTACTATGCTGATGTAAGGGCCAAAATACTGATGCAGACTGACCCTGAGCTGATCGATGGAATTAAGACGGTGTTCGGCCGAGAGGCATATAGCGGACAAACGCTTAACCGGGCATTTTTAGGAGCTATCGTTTTCAATAATGCCGAACGGCTCCAGCAGTTGAATGGTTTGGTGCATCCAGCGGTTTTTCGTGACTTCGACAGGTGGTCTTTTGCTCAAGAGGGGTTATATGTGTTGAAGGAAGCGGCGATTCTTTTTGAAAGCGGATCTTCGAAGGATTGTGCTTATACGATATTAGTTAAGTCGCCGGTTGACCTCAGAACAGCCAGGGTAATGTTGCGGGATGGTATTGGCAAAGAGGAGGTAATAAAACGCATGGACAAACAGATGAGCGATGAAGAGAAGGAGAAACTGGCGAGCTTCGTGATTGTGAATGATGAGACGAAGCCGCTCATACCTCAGGTGCTTGCCCTGCATCACCAAATAACTGATTTAGCATTAATAAATAATGATCATAAATGACTTCCTGGCCTTTACAGAGTCGGGATTATACTGTCGGGCAGGGGATTTTTACCTGGACCCGAAACTGCCCGTAAAGACGGCTGTTATCACCCATGCACATGGAGATCACGCCTGTGCGGGAAATGAACTTGTCTACTGCACCAAGGCTACTGCGGCGATCATGCAGCTGAGACTTAGAAAGAATGCGGCGAAACAGTTTAAGACTTTAGATTTTCATCAGCCTTTTTACATCGGTGCGATAAAGATTACCATGATTGCTGCCGGACATATTCTGGGGTCAGCTCAAATACTGATGGAATACGAGGGCACGAGGTATCTTTATACGGGCGACATCAAGATGCAGGAAGATCCTACCTGTGAACGGATTGATATGGTGCAGGCAGATGTGCTGATAACGGAGACAACCTTTGCCAATCCGGAGGTACTTCATCCCGATCCAATAGAAGAAATCAGAAAGCTTAATGCCAGCAGTCATAATGTATTACTCGGCTCGTATTCGCTTGGGAAAAGCCAGCGACTCGTCAACCTGATAACGGAACATTGTCCGCAACGTTCGGTCCTTTTGCACCATTCCATGGTGGGCATTACGAAATTGTATGAAGATTTCGGTTTCCATCCGGGCAATTACGCTCCATATAACCGGAAATTGATGAAATACCCTGATAAGGGGTTTGTTTATATTGTTCCTCCTCTTACATTTGACTGTTATTTCAGAGCTAAGGGAGTATTGAGAGCTTTCGCTTCGGGCTGGAAGCGTTTGCAGGCTCAGAATGATCTTTCGATCTATATATCCGATCATGCGGACTGGAATGATATTTTGAAATATATAGAGGCTGTAAAGCCTTTAGAAGTATGGACTCTTCACGGGGACGGTGAACACTTGAGACAGCATTTTGCTGGTGTGATGCCGGTTAAATTATTAGTCTGATGCTGGAAGAGCACAAAGACTATTATTTTAATGAAGAAGGGTACATGGTTTTCACGGCTGATTATCACCAGAAGCGGGGATATTGCTGTGAAAATAGTTGTTTAAACTGCCCATGGAATTACGGACAATCAGATAAAGAAGAAAGATTAACCGTTAATTTGAATACAAATGGAATTAGAGAAGGAAATCCATCAGGTAAGATTTAAGAATGATTATCACAAGCTGGTAGTCAATATGATTTATTCTTATAGCTGGGTTACGGGGCTGGTAAAAGAGCGCCTGAGTACTGAACAAGTAACACTGCAACAATATAACCTTTTACGGATACTGCGTGGACAGTTTCCAAACCCTTCAACCATCAACCTGCTTAAGGAGCGTATGCTCGATAAAATGTCTGATGCATCTCGTATAGTGGAAAGGCTTGTGCAGAAAGAGCTGGTAACACGTACCGTGAACGCAGTGGACCGGAGAGCTGTAGATATCCTAATTACCCAAAAAGGACTCGATGTGCTTGCGTATCTGGATCCGGTGGTGACACCTGTAGACATTCTCAAAAACAACCTTACAGAGGATGAAGCCAGGCAGCTTAATGTATTGCTGGATAAGCTGCGAGGATAGTCTTGCTAGTGGCTGTGCATAAAAAAGCCTGTTAGGGCGATAGCGGTGCCGGCCAATACAGCGAGCAGTTTCTTTTTGTTGAAATGATGATCGACGCTTGATTCGAAGAGAATAGTGGTGGAAATATGCAGAAATATTCCGATGACCACAGCCATTATTCGGTCGAAGTAGGCATCGATATTGCCGATGGAGCCGTTGCTGAGCCCGTTGCTCAGGATGTATCCGAAGGGAGACATCAGTGAAAACAAGACGATCATGGCGATGATCATGTTTTTGCTGATCTTGTTCTGCACCAACACGCTTGCAAGGGCGAAGGCCGCGGGAATGTGGTGCAGGGCAATGCCAAACAACAGTTCGTTTTGATGCCCTTGTGTGAGCGGCATACCCTCCAGAAAGGCGTGAAGGCAGAGACTGATGATGATTCCGTAAGGAAAATGATGGTGGCTGTGACCAGCGTTATGCACGTGACCGTGTTCGATACCATCTGAGAACTGCTCGAGCATGATCTGAAACAGAAATCCGCCGAGTATATACAGGCCGATGTTATGGTCGTGCGTCTCGTATACTTCCGGAATGAGGTGTAAGACGGTAATGGCAAACAGATATGCTCCGCTAAAAGATAGTAGGAGCTTAATGCTTTTGGTGTTCTCTTTTTTAAAAAAGAAAATGCTCATTCCTCCCAGGAAACAGCTGGCAAAGAGGACTATCAGCTTCCAGTATTCCATATTTGTTTCATATAAAGGGTGAGGAAGGTAGAGCCAACGACGTAGCCGACCAGTGATCCCAACAGGGCGCCAACGGTTACGTCTACGGGAAAGTGTACGCCTACGTATACCTGGGCAAATGAGATGCTGAAGGCCCATCCCAGAGCCAGGATCGTTATGGGTTTCCAGCGGTGAGAAAAGACTACGATGAGAAAGACGCCGATGGCGAAATGGTTGGTTGCATGCGAGGAGGGAAAGCTAAACCCGCTTCCGCAGTGTACCAGGGAACGAATCTCTTCTCTGAAACCTATCTCATTGCAAGGTCTCAGCCTCTCGAAAATAGGTTTGATCATCGATGCGCTTACGAAGTCGCTTATCGCAAAGGTGATTAGCAGAAAAATGATGCATATCCACCCGAACTTTCTATAATGTCTTGCGAGAAAGACGATCAGAAAGAAATAGAGCGGGATCCAAAAGAATCTGTTCCGGAGCAGGGGCATGATCCAATCGAAAAATGGATTGGCAAGCCCTTGGTTGATCCCGAGAAAGGCCTGGTGGTCAAGTTGCATTAGCTGGTCAATCATCTGCTTTTTTGCAAATAAATATTAATCTGTCGGATGTTGTCTCTTCGTATTCTGACAGTGAATAGTCCCCGTAGTAATGGATTATTTCAAAGCCGCTTAGCTTAAATATTTTTTCGAAGTCGGTGAGTGAAAAAGCGACGACTTCTTCCTTGTACTCATAATGATGGCCCTTGTCTTCAAAGTTAATGGTTTTGATGACTTTGCCGTTACTTACGTGCTTAGTTATATGAAAGTCTATGCCGCTCACTTTCCTGGTCGCCTTATTGGTGAGGTGGCTTAAAATTTTGCTGCTGTTGAAATAATCAAGAACAAGCAAGCCCTCTGGTTTGAGTGATTTACGGAATGCCTGAAGGGCCTTAACGTGATCGCTCTCTGATTCAAAGTAGCCAAAGCTTGTGAAAAGGTTCAGCGCGACGTCGAAATAGTTGATGTATAGCAGGTGCCGCATGTCATGCTCGTAAAAATGAAGTGTTTCATTTTCATAGTGCTTGGCATAAGTAATATTGGAGTGCGATAGGTCAATGCCTGTAACATCAAAACCTTTTTTATTGAGGTAGATGGAATGCCTGCCTCTGCCGCTTGCAATATCGAGGATCCGGGCATTGGGAGCAGGCTTCAGTCGCAAACAAAGGTTATCGATAAAAAACTCGGCCTCAGAATCATTGTGCTGACTGTATAGAATGTGATAGTATGGCGAGTTAAACCAGCTCTGATACCATTTGTCGGGCATATCGTAGAATTTACAAAGTTGCAAACTTACATATTTTTTTATCTCCCTTTAACAACCATAGTAAAAGACGCGTTGGAAGGCAAAACGGACACAGGTATAGGTAAGATGATTTAACTGTTTTATTCTTATTTTTGACGCTCATATAAAAATCTAAACGTGACTCTTATAAAATCAATTTCAGGAATCAGAGGTACTATCGGCGGTAAATCCGGAGATGGTCTAACCCCTGTAGATATATTGAAGTTTACGGCGGCTTATGGCAAGTGGATAGCTGCGAAGACCGGAAAGAACAAGATTGTTATTGGCAGGGACGCGCGTATTTCCGGTGAAATGGTTCGTAACCTCATTGCCGGCACCCTGCAAAGTATCGGGATGGATGTTATTGATCTGGGGCTTTCTACTACGCCTACTGTTGAGGTTGCGGTGCCTTTAGAACGTGCCGGTGGTGGTATTATCATTACGGCGAGCCATAACCCGAAACAGTGGAACGCACTGAAACTTCTTAATGCTTCGGGCGAGTTTATCAATGATATCGAAGGTAAGGAGGTTCTCGAGCTGGCGGAGACGATGGATGATCTTGAGTTTTCGGAAGTAGACTGTTTGGGAACCATCACGATGGATAACAGTTATATGCAAAAGCATATTGATCTGATTCTTGCTTTGCCTCTGGTGAATGTGGAGCTGATCAGAAAGGCGCAGTTTAAGATTGCGATTGACTGTGTTAACTCTTCGGGTGGTATCTTCGTGCCGGCTTTATTGAGAGCTTTAGGCGTCCAGACGATCCATGAGTTGTATTGTACCCCTGACGGCCATTTTCCTCATAACCCTGAACCTCTGCCTGAAAACCTGGTAGCGCTTTCGCAGGAGGTAGTGGCAAAACGTGCCGATCTGGGTATTGCGGTTGATCCGGACGTGGATCGCCTGTGCTTTATCTGTGAAGACGGCTCTGTATTTGGAGAAGAGTACACGCTGGTAGCGGTTTCAGACTTTGTTTTGAAGAAGCAGGGAGGTAATACGGTATCGAATCTTTCTTCGACGAGAGCATTGCGGGATGTGACTGAAAGGGCTGGTTTTACCTACCAGGCGGCTGCAGTGGGCGAGGTGAATGTGGTGAACAAGATGAAGGAGACTAATGCGATTATAGGCGGTGAAGGTAATGGTGGAGTGATCTTCCCTGAATTGCACTATGGCAGGGATGCTCTTGTTGGAATCGCTTTATTTCTGACTCATCTGGCTGAATCTGGTCAAAAAGTGTCTCAGTTGCGTGCTTCTTATCCCAACTACTTCATCTCCAAGAATAAGATGACGCTTAGAGAAGGTATGGACATTGATGCGTTGTTGAAGCAGGTACAGGATAAGTATATCGATCAGCCTCATTCGACCATAGATGGTTTGAAGATCGAATTTGATAATGAATGGGTGCATTTGAGAAAATCAAATACTGAACCGATTATCAGGATATATTCTGAATCGACGTCGGAAGAAAATGCAAACGCCTTGGCAACCAGGTTGATTGCAGATATGAATACAATTTTAGGAGCTTAATTAATAGGATGTAATGCGGGTGTATTTAGATAATGCCGCGACCACTCCTCTTGATACGGAAGTGTTGAAGGAGATGACTTCGGTGATGGAAAACTGTTTTGGCAATCCATCATCAATTCATGGTCATGGCAGGGAGGCGAGATCGCTATTGGAGAAGTCGCGGAAAACAGTTGCAGGTTTGCTGCATGCGGCACCTTCGGAGATTTTTTTTACTTCCGGCGGCACGGAAGCAGATAATACGGCTATCCGGTCGGGAATTGCCAGCTATGGCATTAAGCATGCGGTGACGGCAAGGACTGAGCATCATGCGGTATTGCACACGTTGGAGGACCTGGAGAAGCAGGGGCAGATCCGGCTAAGCTATGTGAACATTGACAGTAAGGGAAATGTTGACCTCGCTCACCTGGAGGAGCTTATCGCGCAGGAAAAGAGCTTGGTGTCGCTTATGCACGCGAATAATGAGCTGGGTACGCTGACGGATATCGAGGCGGTAGGGGAGATATGTGAAAGGCACGGTGCATTGTTTCATTGTGACACGGTCCAAACGATGGGGCATTATCCTCATGATGTTCAGAAGCTGAAAGTGCATTTTCTGGTATGTGCGGCGCATAAACTTCACGGACCAAAGGGAACCGGATTTTTATATATCAACCATCAGGTGAAGATTGCTCCGATGATTAGCGGTGGTGCCCAGGAGCGGAATATGCGTGGCGGCACGGAAAACATCTATGGCATTGTCGGCATGGCTAAGGCCCTGGAGATTGCATACAGGGATATGGATGAGCATCATCAGCACATTCAGGGTATCAAGTCTTATATGAAAGAACAGCTGGAGACCATACAGGGTGTTAGTTTCAACGGTGAAACGGATCCTTCTTTGAGCCTGTACACGGTGTTGAATGCATCTTTTCCGGAGATGGAAATGGCTGATATGCTGTTGTTTAATTTAGATATTTCGGGTATATCAGTTTCGGGCGGCAGTGCCTGCAGTTCGGGTACGAACATCGGCTCGCATGTGTTGGAAGCCATCGGGGCAAGTCCGGACAGGCCAGCGATCCGATTCTCCTTCAGTAAGTTCACTACAAGAGAAGAAATTGATTTCACCATAGCGAAGTTGAAGGAAGCCCTGGCCGTTTAATATCGTGGGGCTAATGTAATATTTCTTATTTCCTCAAACAATGTACCTGTATGCGTTTGTTAGTAAGGGTGTTAAACCTTTAAACTGATTGATGTATGGAACTATTTGAAGAAAAGTATCAGGAAAGAGAGCGAATAGCGGAAACCTATTCCGGCCCTCAAGACGAAGATGATATAACACCTCTTGATGATGAAGATGACAGCGACTTTGATCTCGACGTTGATGAAATAGATGACGATGAAGATGATGATATCGTTGCACGTGATATGGATCCTGATGATGACGACGATGATCTGATTGCAGACGATGACCTCACGGAGGATGATGACTTTGCTGATGACGATGACATTATTCTGGACGATGATGATGATGAGGAAGATATCGTTTTAGACGATGATGATGAGCCGACCACTGCAAGCAATGCCCCTCAGCATCTTAATTCGCCTGACACGGGATTTTCGTCCCGGTTGGAATCCAGAAGGTCAGATCCCATTGTAGGCCATGAGCCAGGAACCGGGTCCGGAGGTGATCTTTAAGCGTTTTGTTTCACTAAAACGCCCCGTTTGCATGTTGCAGACGGGGCGTTTCGGTGTAGCAGCAGGCGTCTGCCCGCATGGATACGTTAGTTATTCATCAGTGAAATGAAGTTGGAGATTTTGCTTTTCATTTCTCTCCGGTCTACGATGAAGTCGAGGAAGCCGTGCTCCAGTACAAACTCTGAAGTCTGAAATCCTTTAGGAAGGTCTTTTTTAATGGTTTCTTTAAT
>NZ_JAZQRL010000110.1:0-6149 GCF_045629565.1 Arcticibacter sp. | reverse complement strand
AAGGCCGATGGACTAAAATTTAACAGGCAGGTAAGACTTGAAGGTTATGCCTACAACTGGTATTTAACAGCTATCACCGGGCCTGATTACGTTGATCGTGGTACTCCTGGTGTATTGGATAATCAGGACTATGGGCAATGGATCAGCTTTGAGTACGGCAAGTGGTCTGACAGCTATCCCTGGAGAAATCCATCAGAAGGTTACCAAAAAGATGATGACAATACTTTCCGAACGGTATCTATGGGCAAGCGGGAAGTCTATTATCTGAATGCGGTTAGAACCCGTAGCCACGCAGCGCTATTTGAAAAGGATGTCAGGTATGATGCAAAAAGTTCTTCCCCTGAAATATTTAATAAGAATTGGGCGGGCTCACCTCTTAATGCGCAGACTAACTATCAAAATGAAGGCGTATATAATATCAATTCAAGTCAGAGTATGCGGCTTGACAAAATCTATTTACTGAACAGCAGTGATGCCGGCTTTGTTACTACATCAACTGGTTCAGGAGGAAACTATATTCCCTCCGGCAGGAGCATAAGTTGCCCTACATGTGAATTTCATAACTCGGTTCTTGATAAATTCGACATAAACGCTGTGGGGAGATCTGCATTGGAAGCTAAAGCAATACGAATTGTCGATTTTAATTATGATTATTCTCTGGCGAGAGGAACCGTCAATAGTTATGATATTACAAGTGCTTCAAGCAAGTTTGGGAAACTCACCCTTAAATCTCTAAAATTCAGAGGAAGGAGTGGCCAGGATTTACTCCCACCTACAGAGTTTGAGTATAATTTAGACGCACAGGGTACAAAAAGAGCCGGTGGTTCGATCGCTAACGGAATATTTGTAAGTACGAGCGGAGCATTTGAAGTTGGGGACATGATAGAAACGGACGATGTGAATGCGGCCTACTGTGGTGTAATCTCAGAAAAAATCCAAAATGGAAGCGAGTGGCGCTATGCTGTGAAGAGCAGTATTCTATTTAGCGTAGGCAATTCATCGTTTCGGACAACTAAAAACCCGCCTTATCATAAGGATAGTTATGATCTTTGGGGAATGCACAAGGCAGATTGGGGATCATTGGCGGACGAGAATATGAGCCGACTCACAACACCTACATCAAATAAGACCACCGATGCCTGGTCCCTTCGAAAAATAAAGACAGGAATGGGTGCAGATATCAAAATAGATTATGAAGGAGATACCTATAGTAAGTCTGTACTTAATAGGACCAGGTGTTTTACTTTTACCAATTTCTCCAGCCAGGGTTCAAATAACTTCAATCTGAATGTCTATTCAGCAGGCATGAATCTAAATGATATGTTCAAAGTTGGGGACGAGATTGATATTATGATGCTTAAGGAGGGAAGCGGAAACAATTTCTCTGTTATTGCCAGTGTATCATATTATAATAAACCTAAGATAACGTCGATAAACGGAAACTACCTAACTATCAACTGTCCTACGGATATGAGTAATGATATACTTTATAATGCTGGTGGTGGAACCGGTACAGTGAAAACGGGAAATATTAAGCCGGGAAGTGTCAATACATATTACGGTGGGGGAATACGGGTTAAAACTATAACAGTCGACAACTTATCCGGTACTAAAACAACGACGAAGTACAGCTATAACAAACCGAATGGATTATTGTCGTCCGGAGTTACGTCCTATGAACCGGTTGGTCTCGATCAGGATAGAGTTGCCAGTACAGTATCCACTACGGATGACATAATAAGGGCGCAAGCATCCAACAAATATCGCAGGGATCTTTACTCCGAAATGACGCGTCTTTTGAGTATCTCCAGAGACGTTCCGGCGCCCGGGGTAGTGTATGAATATGTAACCGTGACGAGTGAAGTTACAAATTCCCTTGACAATCAGGCTCGTCAGGTGCCGGGAAAGGTTACCTATCAGTTTGAGGTGTTCCGGGAAAATATGGTGGGAAAACAGGATGTCACCCCGAGACGGTCTGCCCCCCGAGCTGAATACGGTTTATTTTACACCAGGAACGTTGTTTTGAAAAAGTTTATCAGCAACATCGGCGCTCTGAAACGTGCAGTTTATTATGATAAGGCAGGGATAAAATTGAGTGAAACAATTAACCATTATCTGCATGACGGACTGGAAAATACTTCGCATTCGGACTTTATGAACGGTTACGAACAGCGTCTCGCTCAATACAGGAAACAAGGACTAATAAAAGAACGATATTCTGAAGTTAAGTCTGTTTGGACAGGTATCACTTCGTTTTGGCATGTTAAGGCAACTATGGCGGCACGCGAAGAGTACCCCGCCATTCAGACCGGGCAAACGGTTATTGATTATACTGTAGGAACAAGAACGTCTTCAGTTAATCTGGCATTTGACTTTTATAGCGGTGTTGCTACCCAGCAACTCTTAATGGACGCTTACGGGAATCGATTTATGCAGGAAATTGTGCCAGCCTACAAAAAATACCCCGAATTAGGATTAAAGATACAAGACCCGCTTCATAAGAATATGCTTGCACAGGAAACCGGATACTATACTTACAAGGTTGATAATGCAAATAGTAAACAGGATTTGGTGTCCGCCTCTGTGCAACTATGGGGGGCGGAGACCCCGGTATTAGACGCTGCGGGTAACTCCATACTACAGAATAATGCGGCAGGTAACGGCAAAATCTGGAGAAAAACGGCTCAATACGGCTGGATGCCCCAAGGTCAGACTGCCAGCGGTATGACACCCATCAGCAGCTTTGTTGATTTTGACTGGGCAAGTGCTACTCAAAATGACTCCTGGAGAAAAATAGGAGAGATAAAAAGGTACGATGTGTTTTCCAAACCTCTTGAGTCAGTTGATTTTAATGGCCTATACTCTGCATTTAAATTAGGATACAATAACAGTAAAATGATTGTATCGGGCAGCAATACGAGCTATAGTGAGATTGCTGTTGCAGGTTTTGAGGATGCTATGATAGCAGGGGGAAAGCTTAGCTCAAATGTCACTCTTGTAAACGGTATTATCGGAGGATCAGTGGCACATACCGGAAAGTTGAGCCTGGCGTTGGAGTCCAATCGCACGGGAATTTCGTATGACGTTCCGCTTTCTTCATTATCGGCACTTGGTCGTGATTATGTGGCTTCCATATGGGTACATTCTCCTTCTGGAAATCTTTCCTCAGCGAAGCTTTACTATAGTATCGGCTCTTTATCCGGGTATGCCGTTCTTGATGCTCAGAAAACTGCACGGGGTTGGACCCTTCTTCAGTTAAAAATCCCGGCATCTGCTCTGACAAATCCTAATGATGTACTTACTGTCCGGTGTGCTAATGTAAATGGAAGCGGAACCTTGTTTTTCGATGACTTTAGGTTTCAGCCTTTACAGGCTACAGTCAATAGCTATGTATATGATCCTTTCTCAGGCGAGCTGACTCACATACTGGATAACAATAATGTATTTACACGCTTCGAGTATGACGGAGCAGGGAGGTTGGTCAAAGTGTATAAGGAAAAGTTAGGAAAGACTTATATCCCGCTAGTGAACGAGGTTAATTATCATTATAAAAAGGTTCAATAGCTCATTGAAAACAGCAAGTCATGAAAGCATTAAAAGCAATTTGTTCAAGTATTGTTATACTTTTTAACATGAGTCTGGCTGCACATGCTATGCAAGGTGATAACATGTATAACGCGATCGACATCGGCACAATTTCTTCCTGCTCCGGCATTACCTATGGAGATGTTCAATATACAGGGGATTTTAATGATGATTTCGGAACCGGCAGCAGAGATATTTTCTATAAATTCACACTGGTACAGCCAACAACATTGAGGATTTCTCTATGTGACAGCGATATTGATACTTATCTGAGTGTTATTGACGGGTCCGGTTACCTTATCGAAGACAATGATGACAATGGACCCACCTGTTCAGGATCGGCCGCATCCATGGAGATTACTCTTAATGCTGGTACGTATTACATTGTAACAGAGGGTGTAAGTTACTACATTGATGGAAATGTTAGTGTATATATAGAAGCTTCTGGTTCCGGTGTTCCGTCTGTCGGCACAAATATGAATAATGCCATAAATGCCGGTGTTTTGGGCAGTCAAGGATTCGTTGACATCAGGGATAACTCATGTTATGGAAATGATTACGGTCAAATTGGCGACGACATTTTCTATAAGTTTACGCTCAACAGTCCCGCACAGGTTGCCATCTCACATTGTGGGTCGGGATTTCAAACGTATGGGTATTTGCTCGACGCGTACGGTAATCTTATAGCTTCCAATAATGGAAACGGGCCTTTATGCAGTGGATCGGAAGCCTCCCTGATAGCTTCTCTTTCCAGTGGCACCTATTACGTCGTTTCCGAAGGATACTCCGATTATACTGGCGTGATCAATACCTCCATATCAATTAACCGCGGAGATGAGGATCTAAATTATGTCACTAATAAAAGTTATGATGATGACGGTAATGTCATTGCTGAAACACGTTCATATTATGATAATGCCGGAACTCCGTTGCAGACGCAGGCTAAGAATATAGTAGCAGGACAAGTTATTGCATCGCAGCCGGTTTATGATGCCTTGTCGCGTCCGGTTATAAGCACGCTTGCAGCCCCGATAAACAGTTCGTCATTCTCTTACAAAGAGAAGTTTATGACTAATTCCAACGGAGAAAAATACAATTTTTACAATTTTGATCTCAGCGCTACGGATAATCCTAACCCTCTTTATTCAGCTGATCCAGGTACATTAGGGTGGTATTACAGCAACAACAATAACCAGGAAAGTTATGTTCCCTCCACAGGTTTCCCGTACAGTCGAACTGTATATCACGATGACAGGTCTGGTGCGATAAAAAAAGTTGGAGCGCCGGGCGAAGCGTTGAGGCCGGGAAGCGGTCATGAAGTGCAGGCATTCGTGATGCCAGTGGTTAATGAGCTCAGCCATTACCTGCAGGTGAGGAACAAATTTTTCACCCAGGCACAAATAGGCGCCTTGCCTGCTTCGCTTGCAACGCAGTCTACACAATCAGTAACAAAAGATGAGAACGGAAAAGAGCAGATATCGATTCAGGACAGATCGGGGAAATCGCTGATGACTGCAAGACCGGGCAATGAATTGGTGGTATCGAATACCTTTAGCGTGGGTGGCACTTATGAATCGTCGGTCCTTTATATCCGGTTGTTTCAACCATCTACCCTGAGCATTACGGGTAATTATTCAGCTCCTTTAAATATGGATACAGGTGTGCCTTTGAATGGTTCTGGTCCTTATTCAGCATCCCCGGGTTATTATAAGCTCAGCCTTTCTGAAGCACAGGTGACCTATACAAACGGGTATCAGGATGTGAGCTACAATTTTTATAATCAGGTTGGACAACTGGTAGCGAGTATTGCTCCAGAAGGAGTTAAAAAACTTATAGATAACGTTAATGCATACTCTGCTCTCGCAGAAGTGCCTTTTGTAAGTACTTATGAGTATGATACACAAGGGCATCTGATTGCGGAAACTTCCACTAATACCGGACGCACGGAGTATATCTATCGTGCGGATGGCAGCATTCGTTTTTCCCAGAACGCCGTTCAACGGAAGTCAGGATCTTTTTCCTACACCAATTACGACAAGACTGTAAGGCCATTTGAGTCAGGAGAATACGTGCCTGGCGATATCAGCTTTACAAGCGCCAAGACGAACACTGCACTCCGGGAAAGTGTGGCACCTGATGGCGGCCTCACCGGGGGTGTTAAGAGGCAATGGGTACGAACCTATTACGATTACGCAAATAATGCCCATGGCCTGTCCGGTTACAACCAGGACGAGTTTTTACTTAATGGCGCAGTGAGCTGGACGGAGAACGAGCAAGCAAAAACATGGTACAGTTATGACAGCGAAGGGCGGGTCAACTGGATAGTGAAGCAGATAAACGGGTTGGGAACGAAAACGATAAACTATACCTATAATGCCCAGGGAAGTGTCAGCAGAGTTGACTACCAGAAAGACGCAGCAGCCGAGCGTTTCATTCATGACTATGAATACGATGCGAACGGTCGCCTTTCAGCGGTCTACACTACTACTGATCCAAACGTGACCAGGAAGCTACAGGCAAAGTATTACTATTACCTGCACGGTCCTTTAAAGCGAGTAGAAATA
>NZ_JAZQRL010000109.1:0-6071 GCF_045629565.1 Arcticibacter sp. | reverse complement strand
AGGAAAGCTTTCTTCTCCTAAACTTAAATTTACAGCACAATTGGGTGTACTCACGTACCCGCTTTACCTGTTACATGGATTTGGAGTGGGCGCTTTTATGATGTGGGGTAACCAGGTGAACAAGTATGTTTTGCTCCTGGCAGTTTCAGCATTCATGATCTTTCTGTCGTACGTGGTTTACAGGTATGTAGAAAAGAAGTTTCAGCCCGTACTCAAATCATTTTTGCTTAAAGTAATTGAGATGAACAATAAACCTGCACAACCAAGCTATCGTTGCTCAAGTCATTACTAATTCCTGATATTTGCACATATATTTTCGTTTCCACCAAAACAGTGGCTGTGCTCAGGTAAGAAGTAAACTTAAGGCAAATTGAAACTAATTATTTTCTATGTGTGCTTTTTCAGTGCGACCAGCGTCGTGGCGCAACAGGACAGTACCTACCAGTCGTTGGTTGCGAGGGCGGGACTGCTGCACCTTCAGGGAAATTACAAAGATGCTATCGATAAATATGAGCAGGCATTTGCATTGCAGTCACCCGATGCGCTTACCGCTTATAAGGCAGCAGGTGTATATTCCCTAGGTGACAGTGCCAAAAAGGCTCTGCTATATCTAACTAAGGCATTGGAATGCGGCTGGACGGAAGCAGACTACCTTATCGCGGACCCTTATTTTGACTTGCTGCGTGAAACTGAAAAGCTTCAGTGGAACGCACTGGAAGAACTTGCCATTCTTAAAGAACAGGAATATGCAGCAGCTTTAACGCTACCAGGCTTGCGCAAGGAGATCAATCGGATGACACTAAAAGATCAGCAGCTACGTTTCAGGCGTGCCCAGATTTCAAATGATAGCACATTGACAGTTATCAGTGCCTAAATCAACCAATCCGATAATTACAATCTTACCCGTGCGAAAGAGATAATACAGCATCATGGCTGGCCCAAGAGGTCAGATATAGGAAGAGATGGCCAAAATAACTTGTGGCTAATCGTGCAGCATGCTGATCAGGATGTGACATTTCAGCAAGTTGCACTTACCGCAATGGAGAAGCTGAAGGAAAGCAAAGAGTTGAATATGGAAAACTATGCGTTTCTGTATGACCGGGTACAATGCAACCTTAATTACAAACAACGGTTCGGTACGCAGGTCATCTGGATCCAGAACGGAGAAGCTTCCGGCTTTCGGCCAATCGAGAAAGAATACAAAGTAAACAGGCGAAGAAAGAAGATCGGCTTGCAGCCACTGGCCTTGTATGCGCTATCCTATGGCTTTAATTATAAGGCGGTAAACAAAAAGAAATCCAGGGTGTTCGATGCAAACCATCGCGCGCAGGTGCAGCAACTTATTGATGGCTCCAAAGATGCTTATAGGCGGCGTGATTTCCAAAAGACCTATGATAATTATAACCAGGCATCGACGTACGCGGGTGGGATGACCAATTCCGAAAACTTGCATGCGGCCATCACCTTTGCTGAAATTGCGGCGCTAACCCACGAGGAACAATACAAAGGAATAGCTCTGGATTTTCTGGCCTTGCTTCATCTTAGAAAAACGTTAAGGTTACGGGAGTTAAAAAAAGCGGAATTCAACATACTAAACACGCAACACAGGTGGATTGAAATCTATAGTCAATTAAATAACCGAACTGAACAGAATAAATGACAAACAAGCACCGCTCGGTGCCGGCACGGTGTTTTAAAGTTCAGGGCCACTTTCGCTTTTGTGGATAATCTGGCGGATCACCTCATCCAGTTCCTGGGCTGAGGTATTCAGATGCTGGAGCAATTCCTTGTTACCGAAGTCTTCGTACTGCGGCAGCGTGAGCAGTTCCAGCAGCCCCAGGATTCTGGCCATTGGTCCCCGTACGAGATGCGCCTGAGCCCATCCAATCTCGCGCAATAAAGAATTGTGCCGTTCAATTTCATGAATGTAATTGATGCGTTCCGTGATATCTTGTATGGCACCAATCATCCGTACCGGCGCACCCTCTTCATCGAAAACCAGGAAACCACGGTCAAGCACAAATTTGTAGCTGCCATCGGCACACCGGAAGCGGTATTCAGAACTCCAGCGTGGCTCTTTTTCCTGGATGCTATCCTGGACAACCTGTGTCACACGCTGCCTGTCTTCCGGGTGCACACGTTCATACCACCAGTTGTAGTTGTGCCCCCCCTCGCTATATCCAAAAATCTCTTTGACGGCATAATTCCATATTAGCTCATCCGTCTGGAATTTTAGATCCCATATGGCATCACTCGTTGCCTTGGAAACAATGTTGTAACGTTCCAGGTGCTCTCTGACTTTAAGTTCGTTCTCAACGCGCTCCGTAACGTCTCTGGCATTGCAAACAATTCCCTGGATCGCCGGATCGCTTTGCATGTTGGTGAGTATAAGCTCCACCCAGCGGACTTCCCCGTTGTGGCCTATCATCCGAAGCGCCGCGAGCTGAATACGCACCGCATCCCCGAGCTGAGTTATCTTCTCCAGGATCTGCCCGCGGTCTTCTTCATGTATGAAATTAAAACCATTCGTACCTAAAAGTGCTTCAGCAGGCACGCCAAGTGTCTTTTCTGCCGTCGGACTTACATATTTGAAGTCTCCGTTTGGATTGATGATGGTGATCAGGTCAGAACCATCCTGAATAAGGGTCTTGAACCGGCGTTCACTAATGCGAAGTGCTTCTTCTGCCTTAAGGCGGGCGGTGTCATCAATTGCAATAACGATTCTAGCACCTTTACCTTCGTACTGGAGCGAGTTTCCTTTGATTAAGACCCGGATAATTTCACCATTCTTTTTGCGGTGCCAGAAAAAGCTACTATGGGGTTTGCCCTGTTGCACATCTTCCCTTATCGCCTGCTTAAGTGCTTCCTTATCTTGTTCAGGCCGGATATCAAGGAGCGTCATGGAAAGAAATTCTGACTTGCTAAAACCGTAATTTTGTATTGCTGCAGCATTTACGTCAAGAAACCTTAACGTACCCACCTCGTACACCCACATGGGTTGTGGGCTCAGCTCAAAAACGTCCTTGTATCTGTTTTTCGCTGCTTGAAGTGCCTCTGCGGATGCCTTGCGTTCACTAATGTCTCTCAGGACTCCGATCATCCGTATGCTGCGGCCCTGATCATCTTTAATGATGTATCCGTTTTCCTCTATGGACACATACCGCCCATCCGCTTTTTTAAAGCTGTATTCTGCTTTCCAATTTGTTTGATCCGGATCATTCAGAGCTGCTGACAACGATTCAGTAATCTGATTCGCCTCCTTTGGGTGGATCAGATCTGTCCATTCGCTTATCGGATAATGTGCTCCGGAATACGCGTAGCCTAAAAGACGCGTGAAGGCTGCTCCCCAATCTACGTGATCATTCAGGATATCCCAGTCGTAGATGACATCATTTGTCGCCTTGTTGACATACGCATATCGATCATTGCTGGTATGGAGGGCCATTTCCACCTTTTTCTGCTCCGTGATGTCTATTCCGATGCCCTGAAGCTCTTGCTGATCTTCTAAGGCGTCTGTCAGTGCTACGAAGTGCCAGAAAGTTGCTTTGAATTTTCCCTCCTGATCACGTTTATCTATCTCAAGTTCATATACCACTCCCGGCTTCTTGATGCACTTCATTGCCGTCTCGGCAATCCGGTCCTGATGGTAGGGGACGACCGTTAGCCTGCTGTCTTCACCTAAAAAATCGTCTTTGCCGTAAATCCAGCTAAAATCATTTTTGTACTTGTTGTTGTAGTAAGTGTATCGCCCCTGCTGGTCTATACGCATCACATAGTTCGTCTGCGCATCCACGAGTGCCTGTAACCTCGCGTTGCTCGTCGACAATTCTTTCCTTGCGTTGAGTTTTTCCGTGATGTCCAATGCCATTACGATACGAATCTCTTTGCCCCAGGTTGGCAGCGGCTGGCTTTTCATCTGTACATGCAGTTCTTTTCCACTTTTGGTGACATGTTTAACCAAGCCCTCGTTTAAAAGGCCGGCGCGGACTTTGGTGTCTATCAATTTGTCCATTCGGGTAAATTCTTCTTTCGCCCAGACGTCACGGGCGGTGAGCTGCAGAAATTCTTCGGCACTATACTCATATTCCGCCTGTGCGGCCTGATTTGATGCGACCATTTGCAGGGTTCCGGTGTGATAGGCCCACATGGGCACCGGGCTGAAATTGAATAAGTCATAGTTGCGCTGAAAGGCGATCTGAGCTCTTTGTTCCGCCTCTTTACGGTAGCATATATCTTTGAAATACACAAAGGCTCCCTCGTCGGTGGGCTGAAGTGTAATTTCATACCAGCGGCTCACTTCCGGATTGTACTGTTCAAGCTGGACCTGTGTCTGTTCCTCTTCTGCCTTTTGGCATGCCTGTCTAAGTTCTGGTATCATCGCATCCGGATAAATATCCCAGATCGACCTTCCAATAACCTGTTCAGCACTTCTCCTGGAGATTGTTTCGGCAGCCGTGTTCCAGTAGCTCACCCGGCGGTCCTTATCCAGCACAAAAAAGCCATCCGTAATGCTGTTGAGTATTTTGTTGAGCTTCTGATTGCTTTTTTCCAGCTTAAGGTCAGCCAGCTGCCGTGCAGTTACATTTACCGCTCCCATAACGATGTACTCCACCTCGCCGGTTTCATCAAGCAAAGGATAGCTGTCTATATCCCAGTATCTGAGCTCCATTTCACCTTTAGTCGCAGACGGCACGTCATACCGGTGACCTTCAAGACGGTGAACACCTTTTGATCTTAAGACCTGCTCAAACGCGATTGCAATATTCTCTATTTTTAACCAGGCCTGAGCCGGACCTACTGAAAATGCTTCAAAAAAATCTCGGCCGATAAGCTGTTCTCTGCTGGTGTTGGTCTCCCTCAGAAAACTTTCATTTACAATCCTGATCGTGTATTTTGGGTGATCGGGCGACACAATAATGCTGGCTATTGGTACCGAGTTGTATATCGATTGAATGGTTTCTATAGTCCTCATTAGGTTGTCTTTGTTTCTTTCATGACTGTTAAATCTTCATCCTGCACGTTTAATGGCAACTTTAACAGTTTCAATATACCAATTATTCTCATTTTGATACAGAAGTAAAAATACTGCATCTGGACGGGCCTATCCACTGATAGAAGGATTAGAGCCAACAGCAAACATGGCCCGATTTTTATTTTTACTTTGCGAATCAGCAATACCCAGAAAACGTAACAACAAAATTCCGGTGATCGTTTCGTTACCGGCAACAAAAAATGAATAAGGATGAAAATAGCGACTTACAATGTTAACGGCGTAAATGGAAGACTGCCGGTGTTGCTCCGCTGGCTGGAAGAGACTGCGCCAGACGTGGTGTGCCTGCAGGAACTGAAAGCGCCACAGGAGAAATTTCCGGAACAAGCCATTCGGGAGGCCGGGTACAATGCAATCTGGCAGGGCCAGAAAAGCTGGAATGGAGTCGCCATTCTGGCCAAAAACATGGACATCCAGGAGATCCGTCGCGGGCTGCCGGGTGATCCCGATGATACACATAGCCGCTATATAGAGGCTGTAGTCAACAAGGTGCTGATCTGCTGCCTGTATCTTCCCAATGGCAATCCTGCTCCGGGGCCTAAGCTGGATTACAAAATGCGCTGGTTTGAACGGTTAACGGCACATGCCTCCGACCTGATCACCTCCGGTTTACCAGTGGTTATAGCCGGTGATTACAATGTAATGCCTACTGAACTGGATGTGTATAAGCCCGAGCGTTGGGGTGAGGATGCGCTTTTCAGACCGGAAGTGCGCCAGGCATTCCACAATCTTGTCGCACAAGGTTGGACGGATGCTTTAAGAAAACTTTATCCCGATCAGAAGATCTACACCTTTTGGGATTACTTCCGCAACGCATATGGACGCGACGCGGGGCTGCGCATCGACCACTTTCTGCTCAGTCCGAAGGTCGACGCGCGCCTGAAAGCTGCAGGTGTGGACCGGTTTGTTCGTGGCTGGGAGAAAACGAGCGATCACGGTCCGGTATGGATCGAGATCGCAGATGAATGATGAAAAGTATACGCTAGGAGCTGCAGGAGAGCATGGAGCACCCGGCCTGCTG
>NZ_JAZQRL010000108.1:0-24616 GCF_045629565.1 Arcticibacter sp. | reverse complement strand
GCGATTTTTTCCGAAATCTTCCGGAATTGAGCCGATTTTGCACTAAAAAGACAAGGGGAACAGGATAGAACGCCTTCATATAAAGGTGTATACATCGTCGGTATGAAAGTGGAGACAACCAGTGAAAAGCCAGTCAAAAGTCCGACTTTTCATACCCCAGGTCGGACTGATCCCGGGAGAATCTGCGCCTGTTATCGCCTGCATATAAACGTTACCTTTGCTGAAATCAGGAGAATCTGTGATTAAGATTTTCACACCCATCTGTTTTGCTCAACAATCACATTTACAACACACTATTAATCAACCTATGATAGCTAAAATTTGATTAACTTGATCAAGAAACATATGCTGCCCCGTGCGGCTGTTCTTTTACCTGAAAAACATTAAAACCTATCGAGATGAGCAGAGACAAGAAAAAGGAACCGAAAACGGAAGCAAAGAAAGAAAAGTCAGATTACCAGTCGAGCAAGAATTCGGTATCTAAACCCGAGCCCATAGTGGCAAAAAAGAAAAAGTAGCTATCTTTGCGTTTAATGCACCCTTACTATTGGGTGCATTAACAGAAAGAGCATGATAGACATCGGAAAATTTAATTACCTCAGAATCTTACAGAAGACAGACGTTGGTATTTTGCTGACAGACGGAGAAACAGAAGTAATGATGCCTTATAATCATGCTCCTAAAATTGCCGAACCAGGCGACATTATAAACGTTTTCACGTTCCTGAACAAAGAAGGCAAAATTATTGCCACCAACCAGACACCTTACGCTACTGTAGATGAGTTTGCTTTTCTTGAAGTAACAGACGAATCAGAGGATGGTGCCTATCTCGACCTTGGCATTGACAAGGACGTGTATGTACCTAAGCGGGATCAGAAACGCCCGATGAAAAAAGGGGAAAGCTACGTCGTTTACGTCTATCTGGATGAAAGTAACGGACGCATGCTGGCGTCTTCGCGCCTGTCTGATTATGTGGAGGATAAAAACTTCGAATTCGAAGAGGGTGACGAGGTGAGCCTGCTGATTGCCGAGGAGACAGATCTCGGTTTTAACGCTATTATTAATGATCGCTACATCGGCTTGCTTTATCATAATGAGGTCTTTGACAATGTTCAGCCGGGCGACATGCGCAAGGGCTGGATCAAGAAGATCCGAGTGGAAGGTAAAATTGACCTGACGCTGCAGCCTACCGGCTATGGCCATATTCTGGATACAAAAGATGTATTGATGCAAGAGCTAAAGAAATACAACGGAGTGATTCCTTTGGGCGACAAGAGCAGTCCGGAGGAAATCTACGAGCGCTTCAAGATCAGCAAGAAGGCTTACAGAAAAAGTATCGGCGGCTTGTATAAAGACAGGCTGATTACGGTATCTGACTATGAGATCAGACTGGTCCAGGAAGATTAACATTACTTTTAGAAATCAATCAGCTGCTGGTAAACCACCTGCATGCTGGCTTTTCCATATTTAAGCAGCTCTTCATCTTCCTGCGGTGAGTGGCTCTCGTTTCGTTTGTAGATAATGCTTTTGCCGACGGTTTCATACGAGATGGCTTGTGTTTCGTTGATCACCCCTATGCCATGATCCCAGTTAAAGAAAGAGAAATCGCGGGTTTGAGGGTGCAGCAGATCCCGGCTCCAGGGATAGGCACCTGGGTCGATATTCAGCTGGCTCAATAGCGTCGACACAATATCTGTTTGGTTGCCCACCTTATGGATTTTGGTACCCCTGTATTCAGGCTTAATGACTTCTCCGAAGAAAATCAGCGGTACACGGTAGCGCTTGGGATCAGAAATCTCCAGATTCTCGAAGGGCAGGTAATGTCCATGATCGGCCACCATGATAAACAGCGTATTCTGATACCAGCTTTTGGTCTTCGCTTCTCTGATAAATGCTCCCAGGCAGGAATCTGCGTAAAAGGCGGTGCTACGGAACTTATTCTGAACATCATTTCCGGAGAAACGTGGTTTTCCGGGCAAGTCGAACGGTTCGTGGTTGGTCAGGGTGAGAAAGGTACTGAAAAAAGGTGAAGGCTTTTGCCCTAACTGGTCGAGCATCTTGAGATACACGGCTCCATCAAAGGCACCCCATTTGGAGCTGAGATCTTGGCGTTCGAAATCATTCTTGTCTATTATCTCCTGATAGTTATGGCTCAGCAAATAAGACTTCATATTGAAGAACCGGCTCTCTCCGCCATAATAGAAGGAAGTAGAAAAGCCCTGGTCTGCCAGGGTAGCAGACAGGGCAGGAATCTTAATCTGCTTGCTATTCTCCTTCATAATACTCCGCTTGCCCTGAGCAGGGAAGGCGCTAAGAACAGAGACCACGCCTTTATCGGTGCGACTGCCAGAAGAATATACCTGGTCGAAGAAGACTCCCTCGCTGATGAGTTTCTCCATTTCCGGACTAACTCCCTTCTCTCCTCCGAGGCTTTCTACCACATTACCGGTATGGCTCTCCATGATAATCAGCACGATATTGGGCTTTTCAGCTTGCATGATTCGGATATTTTCACCCTCGGGCCGGGCATAAAGATCCTGAACAATGGCTTTCGCTTCCTGGGGAGTATAAAACAAAAATACATTCTTGCTGGTCGAGCCCGCTTTCATCATGTCGCGTATAAGACCCCACTCTGTATTGACAGCGGCATAGTTCAGGATAGGTTTCTGAGAGAAATAGGCCATACTTTCGTTCATCGGAGAGAGCTGCCAGCCACCGCGTATGGCGAGGAAGTTCAATCCCATAATGAAAATACCGATTACCAGTTTCAGGAAAACGTTCCCTTGTTTGACAACTTCAAAACGTACCAGCAGGTGGAATAAGCTTACAGAAAGGACGATCAGGGCTACAAGTATGGCAAGTGTGAGGAGTATCGGTGATGATGCTGTGCTAGCCATCGCTTCGGACGGCGAACCGAAAGCAAATTCGAAGACCCGGAAGTTCAGTTTGGTTCCCCACTCGCGGTAGATATTAAAGTTGATGACTGTGGCAATGGAAAAAAGAATAATCAGGAGGTAGCTGTAGACTTTGATAATCTTCGCCGGAATTCTGGCTTTAGGAATCAGCCAGAGCACCATATAGACTACCAGCGGCAGTGCGCAGATATAGCCCGTCATGGAAGCATCCATCCAGAGTCCGTAAAGAAATATCTTCATGATCTCGCTTATCTGGGCGTCGCTTATACTGCCTATATTGTAAAGAACAAAGACGGCTCGTTCCAGGAAGAAAAAAATGATCCAGAAAGTGAAGTAACGCAGTAAGACAACGAGATTACGAAACATGGAGATCGGAAATAATAGACCGCAAATATAGCTTAACCAATTAAATTCATCTTCTAAAAAGCTACGCGCACTCCAAAGCCGAGTTTGAATATGTCAGTTAGAGAGAGTGTCCCCGCGTTCTGATAGTAACTAACCAGATAAAGCTCGTTGGTATTGAACTCTGAATACACGCTTAGCGATTTGATCTGAAGAGACGGCGCGATTTTGCGGGTGTTGATCTTCACTTCTGTACCCAGGGAGATATGCGGACGAAGGGCTGTGGACCACCAGTAGTAGCCTTCTTCATAGGTATCTTTGTCCCATTGAAAATCAAACTTTGGGCCGAAATGATAGCTGACAAAAGCTCCTGGGTTCAACGGATATAATGTAGCCCAGTCGTTCAGCTTAATTTCAACAGGCCTGTAAGCGAATTTAACGGTGGCGATATGCAGCCTGCCCCCCTTGTTCCTGGGAACAAATCCATACATAAAATCCAGAGATCCCCTGTCATTTTTGAAAAGCTCATAACCGGCTCCGGCGCTGAGAAAACCGATGCTTCCGGCGTATTGCGATAGCGCAGATTGGGGGATAAGCCGTTCGGGGAACTGCGCTTTTGCCAGGTTCGTCTGCGCGAGGAGAAAGGTGGCAAACAGTGCTCCGATGAGGTGTTTAATATTCAATGTTTTGGTAATTAAGTTGACCGTTAACGATCTCTATCAGCAGAAACTGGCGATGTTCAATAGCATCGGTAACGAGATATGGAATGGGGTCCCCATAGAAGTAATACACGTCCTGCGAATGCGTATGTGCGTAAAGTGATGCCAGGGTGTTAGGCGACCGGTTAATCATCCTGGTATATTTGTCGACAAGCCTCGGATCGAAATCCACGCCGTCGGGCGGCACGTGGGCGACAGGAATATAGGCATCGACCCCCTCCTGGGGTTTCAGCTGGCGCGCAAGCCAGGGAAGGTCAGGAACGTTGCCGCTAAACTTATTCTCGCGACTGTTCGTATTATGGCAGATGAACTTCACCCCCTGGTAGACGAAGCTGAAGTCTAATTCGCCGAACATCTTGATAAAAGCCTCTTCCCCATTGGCCACAAGGTCATGGTTACCAACGACGCCTATGTAGGGCATATTCAGTTTGGAAAAGATTCCGTGAACCCATTCCATCTCCTGAAGAAGTCCGAAATCGGAAATATCGCCTGCGAGTAAAACGAAGTCTACGCCAGGGATCTTATTGACCGTTTCCACCAACTTTTCAGCGTATTTGTATTCGCGCTGACTGTCGCCGGTAAGTACAAAGCGGATGGTATCATCGCCGGGAGTTTCCGCTAATCGGGCGAGGGACTTCTTGTTAAGGTCCCGCGGACTTTTCGAGTCAGAGGATTGATTGGGACTATATTCTATACTGCTGCAAGCCTGAAGCAGGGCGACACCAAAAACTGAAAGGAACAAAAGCCTTCTGAACATCATGACACAAATTTGTGTTTTATATTTGACTTATCAGGTCAAAAGGTCAAATAAGAGATTTCTATGACTGTTAGATCATTCATAACAGCGCGGTGTTACGCCGGTTTAGAAATTGTGTTATTTGATCAGAAAAATTTCTCACTAAAGTTGACGAGGTAAAGCTCCTTTACAGAACGGGTAACTGCGGTGTAGAGCCACCTGAGAAAGTCGGTATTCATCATTTCGTCGGTCATATACCCCTGGTCTACGAATACTGCATCCCATTGCCCGCCCTGAGCTTTATGACAGGTGACGGCGTAGGAGAACTTCACATGGAGGGCATTGTAGTATGGGTTTTTCTTGAGCTCTTCCATTCGCTTATTCTTGTCGCGGATGTCGGCGTAATCTTTCATAACCTCTTCATAGAACCGACGGCCATCCTCCCTGCTGAGGCCGGGGCCGTCTGCATAGATGGTGTCTAAGAGTATTTTACAATGGAGCGGCTCTTCGTCTGGATAATCAATAAAATCAAGTACCACGTCGGCAAAACGAAAGCCATAAAGCTCCTGAATATGGCGAACCTTCCGAATTTTTGCTATGTCGCCGTTAGCAATGAAGGCGTTGGAGGATTCTTCCTTTTCGAGCCAGAAATAATTATTGCGGACTACCATGAGGTAGTCGCCTCCCGTTAGTTCATCCTCCCGGGCGAGGATGCGGTTACGGATCTGCAGGTTATAGTTATTGGCATTTTTGTTAGACCGGCAGATGACCAGGGTATTTTCCATGCCGAACTTGCTGTAGGCGTAATGAAGACCTTCAGAGAGCTTCTCTCCTGTCATTTGATAGATATCCGGATAGCCGGCCACCTTAATTTTCGGAAAGTCTGTTTTGCCTGTGCGAATAAGCTCGCGCAGGTTAGTGGCATTATAAAGGATGCCGGAGAGTTTCTGCTGCCGAACCACATCGGTCATCTCATGATAATGAACGTGGAGACCGAAGCCGTCTCTCAGTAGTGCGGGATCGAGCGCGGGGCTGGAGTCTGAGCCTACGGGCGGAAGCTGCGCGGTATCTCCCACCAGCAGGAGCTTGCAGTTCTTGCCCTGATAAACGTAGGAGATCAGGTCCTGAAGCAGTCCGTGTTTACCGAAGCCGCCCTCTTCATTCGAGATCATCGACGACTCGTCGACAATGAATATGGTATCCTCTGCCATGTTATGACCTAGCACGAAGTCCATATCCAAAGTAGCCGCATTCTTTTTCCGGTAGATCTTTTTGTGGATAGTGAAAGCCTTTCGGCCAGAATAATTGCTGATAACTTTTGCTGCCCTTCCAGTGGGCGCCATAAGAGAAGACTTCAGCTTCAGTTTGGGGAAGATCCGAACCAACGAACCGATAATGGTAGTTTTCCCGGTTCCGGCATAGCCGCGCATAACAAAACAAGCCCTGGGATCATCAGAAGTTAAAAAGCGTTCAAGCTTTTTGAATACTTCCAGCTGCTGAGTGGTGGGATTGAGGCCGAAGTTTTGGTTCAGGAGATCACTTACCTTCATATTGACATGCAAAAATGCGAATTCCTTCTAAAAAACATTTAGTTTTGCTGTAATGAACAATGTCGGAACACTTCATCTGAAAGATAAAAATTACCTTCCTGAACAGGCCGGCTCGTGTGAGTTGCTCATCAAGCATAGCAAACATAAGCTATCTTATGCCATAAGGAACATACAATCGAATGAGCTGTATGTTATATATGATGCGGCGCTTTCTGGTTCTATGGAAGAGGCCTTCGCTGGTCTAGCGGCTCAGCATGCGTATTTAAACGAAAGTTTCGGACGGGTAAAAGTGAGCTCGGAGACGTTCAACTTTGTTTTTATCCCTGCAGAGCTGTATGCAGAAAGTTCTTCGTCAAGCTTCAAAAATTTCGTTCAGAGTACCAAGCCGACAAGCACCTTGACAAATGCGATGCTTGAAGGTAAAATTTTTGCCATAAGTGCTGTTGAAGACAGCGTTATTGCCCCATTAAAGAAAAGGTTTAAGCATGCGGTGGTTTATTCGCAGGCGGAGCCCCTTATTGAAAGTGCTCTAAAAGCGTTTCCGGATGCAAGCGGTATGCGGACGTTCATTCAGTTCAATACAGACTCTTTCGAGATGGTGATTGTATCAGACGGGGAATTCGTTTTCTACAACATCTTTTCGTTCGAAAATGCCGATGACTTCAATTATTACCTGCTGCTGGTTAAGCAACAGTTTGACCTTCAGCCGAACACTCCTGTACTGCTTGCCGGGGAGATAGAGAAATACAGTGAGCTTTATAAAAGGATTGCGCGTTATTTTCAATACATACGCTTTTGTGACAGTACGTCAGTAGTTAAGCATCCTGACTCTTTCAAACTGCTGCCATCCCACCAGTTTTTTTCATTACTCAGTATGAGCGTATGCGAATAATAAGCGGAAAACTCAAGGGGATACGCCTCAACCCACCAGCCGGTTTACCCGTGCGACCTACGAAGGATATGGCTAAGGAGGCGCTATTCAATATATTGCACAACCAGTATGACCTGGAGGAGCTGAAGGTACTCGATCTTTTCAGCGGTACCGGAAGCGTATCGGTTGAATTTGCATCGCGGGGTGTACAGGATATTGTTTCCGTGGATCTGGACCGTGGCTGTTATAACTTTCTGCGTGCAGTGGTAAAACAATATGGCCTTGACGCGATCAAGCCGCAAAGGGCTGATGTGATTAAATATCTCCGGGAGGAAACAGACCGATATGACCTGATATTTGCCGACCCGCCTTACGATATTGCTGAGATTCCGCTGATTCCCCAGCTCGTTTTTGAGAGGGAATTGCTAAACCCGGGTGGCGTGCTGATTGTAGAGCATCATACGATGAAAAGGCTGGCGGATCATCCGAACTTTGTTGAACAACGAAAATACGGATATTCGTCATTCAGCTTTTTCGAACTTAAAGACCCGGAATAATTATACCTTATTAACGATGAAAATAGCCCTTTTCCCCGGATCATTTGATCCAATTACCATTGCTCATGTCGACATCATTAAAAGATCGGTCTCCTTATTCGACAAAGTAGTTATAGGTATAGGAAAGAACAGTAACAAAAATGCCTTACTCAGTCCGGAGATCCGCATCCAAATGATGGAGGCTGTTTTTGCTGACGAACCACGGATCGAAGTTACGGCATATGAAGGGCTGACCATCAATTTTTGTAAGGAGATTGGTGCCTTATATATGCTGCGAGGTATTCGTACGGTATCAGACTTTGAATACGAAAAGGCGATTGCGCAAATGAACCATGAACTTGAGCCCAGCATCGAAAGTATTTTCATACTAAGCAATCCGGGATACTCGTCCATCAGTTCAACAATCGTCCGTGATATTTTAAGGCACCACGGAGATATCAGCAAGTTTGTGCCGAAAGAGGCGTTACGGTTTTTATAGTGGTGGCTTAATCAGGTCGAGGATGTTGCTTATGGTGGGATAGGTATTCATTTGGATTAAGCCGAAGTCGTCTTTTGACATCCATCGTGCGTCTGTAATATCTTCTTCGAGTTGTGGAATCAGCTTCTGCTTGGGAGCTTCCATACGGTACCAGCTGGTCTTCTTGAAAATAATTTCGCCACGCTCCTCATATACGTGCCAGGTATTGGCCAACTTATCCAGAAGACGTTCGACCTTGATACCACATTCCTCTTCGACCTCTCTCACAGCGGCACTCCTGGTTTTCTCTCCTTCATCTAATTTTCCTTTGGGGAGATCCCATTTTCCCTTTCTGAAAATAAACAGGTACTCCAAATCGGGAGTTGAAACGATGCCTCCGGCAGCTTTTATGACCAGATACGCTTTACGCAACTTCTTAAAGTACTCCTTCGCATTGTCGACTAAAATCAGATGATTTCCAGGTCCGCTCTTCCTGGCTTGTTTATAAAAATCACGAAATACAAATTCCTGAGGGTCAATATTTTGAATTTTACCAAGCCCTTTCGGGACAAATTCTGAGATGATTAAAGCTGTTTCGTTAATATAAATTCTATACATTTGTGTCATGATCAACAAAAGTGAGATTGAGCAGAAAGTTGCCGAATTTTTGTTACAAATAAAAGCAATAAAATTACAACCTACTAAACCATTTACCTGGGCTTCGGGATTAAAATCGCCTATTTATTGTGATAATCGCATAACTCTTTCATATCCAGCTATAAGAACTTACATCCGTCAAAATCTTTCTGCGTTGATTCAGGAAGAGTACGGATCTGTAGGTGTTGTCTGCGGAGTTGCTACTGCCGGGATTCCACAAGGTGCGCTTGTTGCACAAGACCTCGGTCTGCCATTTGCATACGTACGCGCGAAAGCCAAAGATCATGGAACAGGCAGCCTGATTGAAGGAGAAATCCATGAAGGTCAACGTGTTGTACTTGTTGAAGATTTAATCTCTACCGGCAAAAGCAGTATACAGGCTGTTGAGGCGCTGCGCGCTGCAGGTTGTGATGTAGCTGGCATCGTAGCAATATTCAGTTACGGATTACCGGAAGCAACGGAGAACTTTAAAAATGCAAGATGTCGTTTTTCAACGCTCTCTAACTATAATGCCTTAATTGAATATGCGTCTGAACATCGTTTTATAACAAAAGAGGATGTTGAGCTATTAAGAAAATGGAGAGACAACCCCGTTGAATGGAGTGAGTCGGTATCTAACTTATCTTGATTGTTATGACTGTATTTGAAAGTAAAGAGACTATAAACAGACCGGTTGGAGAGGTGTATGCTTTTCTGTCGGATTTTAATAATCATGAGCAATTAATGCCTGAGATGATTTCAGAATGGCGTTCTTCTGTTGATGAAGCTAGTTTTTCCATTCAGAATATGGCGAAACTTTCACTGAAGATCTCCAACAGGATTTCTGATACGAGTGTTATCATCGTTCCGGGATCCCAGGTTCCTTTTCATGTGGAGATGAGATGGCTGGTGGCCGACATGGGCGACAATACCACTGAGGCTGTACTTACTGTATCTGCCGAACTTAATATGATGATGAAAGTGATGGCCAGCGGCCCGCTTAAGAAACTGACTGAACATGAAGTGAGTGCGTTGAAACAAGCACTGTCTTAGGACTGCCTTGTCTCAGACAAAGCTTCATGTAAGTCTTTAACGAACAGACTTTTAGTCAGCAGAAATCGTTTTAATCCGACAATTTTTCATGTCGCCGGATCCTTTCAGGTTCTGGCTTTTTTTTTGTGCACTATTATGCAAAAAAGGAAAAGATATGAACTTTAACAATTATACCATAAAGGCCCAGGAAGCTGTTCAAAAGGCTTCTGAGATTGCTGCGGGTAATCAGCAGCAGGCCATAGAGAACGCGCATCTGTTGAAAGGTCTGCTAATGGTAGATGAGAACGTTGTTCCTTTCCTTCTGAAGAAACTAAACGTTAATATTAACCGTCTCAACACTATTCTGGACGCTGAAATCCAGAGTTATCCTAAGGTTAGCGGTAGTAATATATACCTCTCATCGGATACGAACTCTGCTTTGCAGAAAGCTCAGGCATATCTGAAGGAATTTAAAGATGAGTTTATTTCTGTTGAGCATATCCTGCTTGGGATATTGACCACATCGGGGAAGACTAGTTCACTTCTGAAGGATTCGGGCGTTACCGAGAAGGATCTAAAAAAGGCCATCAATGATCTGCGTGGCGATCAGAAGGTAACTGATCAGAATGCCGAGGTGACTTTCAATGCTTTGAACAAGTACGCCCGTAATTTGAACGAGTATGCGGAGTCAGGAAAGCTTGATCCGGTGATTGGCCGGGATGAGGAAATCAGGCGGGTGATCCAGATTCTTTCACGTCGTACGAAGAACAACCCTATCTTGATTGGCGAACCGGGAGTTGGAAAAACGGCTATCGCTGAAGGTATTGCTTTCAGGATCATCAAAGGTGATGCGCCTGAGAACCTGAAATCGAAGACTGTTTTCTCTCTGGATATGGGCGCGCTCGTGGCGGGTGCTAAGTATAAGGGGGAATTTGAGGAACGTCTGAAGGCTGTGATCAAGGAGGTTACACAAAGCGATGGCGAAATTATCCTGTTTATCGATGAGATCCATACGCTTGTGGGTGCCGGTGGCGGCGAGGGTGCTATGGATGCGGCGAACATTTTGAAGCCTGCTCTTGCACGTGGTGAGCTTCGTGCAATTGGTGCGACTACTTTAAATGAGTATCAGAAATATATCGAGAAAGATAAGGCGCTGGAACGTAGGTTCCAAAAGGTGACGGTAGATGAGCCTGATACACAGGATGCTATTTCGATCCTCCGTGGACTGAAAGAGCGTTATGAAACACACCATAAGGTGAGGATCAAGGACGAGGCGATTATTGCGGCAGTGGAACTATCCCAACGCTATATATCAGACCGCTTCTTGCCAGACAAGGCGATTGACCTGATGGATGAGGCTGCGTCTAAGCTGCGCCTGGAAATGGACTCAGTGCCAGAGGCGGTGGATGAGCTGGAACGTAAGATCATGCAGCTGGAGATTGAACGTGAAGCAATCAAACGCGAGAATGATGATAAAAAGGTCCAGGAACTGAGTGAAGAGATTGCCAACCTTTCTGCTGACCGGGATTCACTGCGGGCTGCATGGCAGGGAGAAAAGGACCTGGTGGATGGAATAAACGGTCTTGGAGAGCAAATAGAAAACTATAAGCTTGAGGCTCAGCAGGCTGAACGGGCGGGTGATTACGGTCGTGTAGCAGAGATCCGCTATGGCAAGATCAAGGAGGCTCAGGATCAGGTTGAGAAGCTGAAGGCTGAGCTGGCCGAAAAACAGTCGGACAGCCGCATGCTGAAGGAGGAAGTGACATCAGAAGATATTGCGGGGGTTGTATCGCGTTGGACGGGCATTCCGGTTACGAAGATGATTCAGAGCGAGCGTGTAAAACTGCTTCATCTGGAAGACGAGCTACATAAACGTGTGGCGGGACAGAATGAGGCTATTGAGGCGATATCTGATGCGATCCGCCGCTCAAGGGCTGGCTTGCAAGACAAAAAGAAACCGATCGGTTCGTTTATCTTCCTGGGCACAACAGGAGTTGGTAAAACGGAGCTGGCAAAGGCACTGGCGGAGTTCCTGTTCAATGATGAAACTGCTATGGTGCGGATTGACATGAGTGAATACCAGGAAAGGCATGCGGTATCGAGACTGATAGGTGCGCCTCCGGGATATGTGGGTTATGAGGAAGGCGGGCAGCTGACTGAGGCGGTGAGACGCAAGCCATACAGTGTGATCTTACTTGATGAGATTGAGAAGGCTCACCCGGATGTGTTCAACATCTTGTTACAGGTATTGGACGATGGCCGTTTGACTGATAACAAGGGCCGTCTGGTAAACTTCAAGAATACGATCATTATTATGACCTCCAATATCGGTTCCCATTTGATCCAGGAGAATTTCAGCACGCTGATTGATAGTAACCGGGATGAGATTGTGGCTAAAACCAAGAGCCAGGTCTTCGAACTGCTTAAGCAGACGATCCGTCCGGAATTCCTGAACAGGATTGATGAGCTGATTATGTTTACGCCGTTAAACAGAAGTGAACTGCGAGACATCGTTTTGCTGCAATTCAAACACGTGCAGCAGACACTTGCTGAGATGGGCATCGAGATTGAGGCTTCTGACGAGGCACTTGACTGGCTGGCACAGCTGGGTTACGACCCGCAGTTTGGTGCGCGCCCGCTGAAAAGGGTCATTCAGAAACGTATTTTGAATGAGCTGTCGAAGGATATTCTGGCAGGAAAAATTGATAAAGACAGCCGGATCGTCTTAGATGTCTTTGACCACAAATTTGTTTTTCTGAACAAAGCTGCGATTGAAGAACCTAGTCCGGCGCATTAAGATACGATATTGAAGCTTTTGCACTTCGAGTGCTTAACTATCCCTTACCCTGCCCTTAAAGCCAAACGCTTTATAGGGCAAGGTAAGGGATAGTTTTTTTAACCCGGTCTTATGAGATCAGATGGAGTACTTCGCTGATCGGCTGATCGGAATCAATCAAGATACCGGTAACTCCTGCGGCCTCCCCTGCTATGACATCACGCTCCCTGTCGCCTATGAAATAAGAATTAGCAGCGTCAATATTAAACCTGGCGACTCCCTTTTCCAACATCAGCGATCCCGGCTTTCTGCACATGCACTTGCCATTATAATCGGGGTGGTGCCTGCAATAGTATATTTCTGTGAGGTGAATGCCCTGGGCCTTGTAAACAGCCTTGAGGTGATTGTGCATCTGAGCCAGCGTTTCTTCGCTGTACCAGCCTTTTGCTGTTCCGCCCTGATTGGTGATGACTATCAGCAGATATCCCCTGTCTTGTAATGCTTTCAGTGGCTCGAAGTTGTGCTCCAACACGTGAAAGTCTTCCAGCTTGCATACATAATCTCCTAACTCTCGGTTTAATACGCCGTCACGGTCGAGAAAGACAGCCTTGTTCTTTTCCATTACCCAAAACTACGATTCCTTTTGATTTTCGGCGGCAAAAGATTACGATCGAAAGAGTGAGCGTTTAACTGACCACGGAAGCCGCGGAAGCCTGTTCATCGATACATTCGGCATTTCAAGGGCGCCTGCCGCGGGGAAACGAAACCAAGAGAAGACCGGGATAAGGGAGCTGAGACTCGCGAGGAAAATTTTCGGTTGAAGAAATATTTTTTCAATTTATAATCAGTCTTAACACTTGCTTTCTAGCGTCTAAACGACATTTCTTAGCTGTAGTTTAGACGCAAAGGGGCAAAATCGGGGGGATATAGATGTTTAAACGCTTGACAATCAGGATACTTTTACATTGATTTGTCTGATAAACCGATTAACATGAAAAGAATTTTACACCTGGCTGGCCTGGCGTGCCTCCTGGCTTTAATGTCCTGCGAACAAAAGGCCGATCCATCTCAGAAAAAGTTTCTGGAACGTTTGAAACTAACGCAGGACACCGTTAACATATTTCAGAACAAAGAGGTGTTGAAAGCGAGAATAATTACCAACCTGAACAGATATGTACGTGACAATGCGTTAACGTTCAAAAACTGGACGTTTCAAGTGGAGAACATCGCAGCTGACAAATTGGATCTGAAGAGTATAACAGTTGGTGATTCGTCGATTTACGGAGTGCGGTTTGCCATGCTTATCCCTGAGGATAACGCCCCTCTAAAAGAAGAAATCGGGAAATTGAGGGTTGGAGATAAGATCACGATCGACGGAGAGATGGCTATGAAAACGGAGGATGGAAAAGTGTCTATGAACAGCTACTTTGATTCTGACTCAACGAAGTTCATAAAGCTGATGCCAAAGGAAATAAAATAGTAGTAAAGAAGGCGGTTTGGATGAACCAAACCGCCTTCTTTTGCTTTATAGGCCTCTCAACCATTCGACCACTTCGTCTCTGGTTTTGCCTGTTTTGGATTGAAGTTTACCATATAGCTCGTCTTCCTTTCCCTCGTGATAGGTTAAATCATCGTCGGTCAGATCGCCATATGCTTGTTTAACTTTTCCTTTTATCTCGTTCCACTTTCCTTTTAATTCTAGCTTGTCCATGATATATGTTTTTTAGTAGATACTACCAGAAGAACAAGGCATAATGGGAATTGTTTGACACTTACAGCGCTCCCTCCCGAATCTCCTCGACTACAGCGGGATCAAGAAGTGTACTGGTATCTCCCAAATTACCGGTTTCTCCTTCTGCTATTTTGCGCAGAATCCTTCTCATGATCTTGCCTGAACGCGTTTTAGGAAGTCCTTTAACGAACTGTATTTTGTCTGGCTTGGCAATGGCGCCAATAAGACGGGTAACGGTCTTAAGAATATCCTGAGTAACCAGCGTTTTTTCATTATGTGTAGAGTTCCCTAAAATGACATATGCATAGATACCCTGTCCTTTGATAGCGTGAGGGTAACCTACAACAGCACTCTCCACAACATCAGCGTGCATATTGATAGCATTCTCTACTTCGGCGGTACCTATACGGTGCCCTGATACATTCAAGACATCGTCGACGCGGCCTGTAATCTTATAATAGCCATCTTCATCTCTTAAGCAACCGTCGCCCGTGAAGTACATATCGGGGTACGCGGAAAAATAGGTCTGTCTGCAGCGTTCATGATCTCCGTAGGTTGTGCGAAGCATTCCTGGCCATGGATACTTGATACACAGGTTTCCGCTCACACCATTTCCAGAAATTTCTTCTCCATTTTCGTTGACCAGGCAGGGTTGGATTCCGGGGAGTGGAAGCGTAGCGTAGCCGGGCTTTGTCGGCGTTATGCCGGCTATCGGACTGATCATGACCCCTCCTGTTTCTGTTTGCCACCAGGTATCGGCAATTGGCGCCTGCCCCTTCCCGATCTTCTCGTTGAACCAGTGCCATGCTTCTTCATTTATAGGCTCTCCTACCGATCCCAGTTTGGCAATGGAGCTAAGATCTTTGCCTTGCAAAACATCGTCTCCGAAACTCATCAAGGATCTTATCGCCGTTGGGGCGGTATAGAGAATATTAACTTTGTATTCGTCTACGATATTCCATAGCCGATCTGGTCCCGGCCAAGTCGGAACGCCCTCAAACAGAAGCGTTGTTGCGCCCTGGCTAAGAGGACCATAAACGATATAGGTATGGCCGGTGATCCAGCCGATATCGGCAGTACAGAAGTAAATTTCTTTCGGCTGATACTGGAACACATTGGCAAATGTGTAGCCAGCATACACCATATAGCCGCCGCAAGTATGAACGATGCCTTTTGGTTTTCCGGTTGATCCGGACGTATAAAGGATAAATAAGACATCTTCAGCATCCATTTCTTCTGGCGGGCAATCGGGATTTCCCTGAGTTTCGACTTTTTTAATCTCATCTTCCCACCATACATCACGCCCCTTGATCATAGATACAGCTGTACGGCTACGGGTCAGAACGATTACCCGGGATACGCTGCGACATTGGACAAGGGCATCATCAATCACCTCTTTAAGCGGAATATCTTTAGGTCCTCTGAAGCCTCCATCGGCGGTCACCACTACTGAGCAATCAGCGTCGTTTATGCGATCAGCAATGGACTGAGCTGAAAATCCACCGAAGATAACAGAATGGACAGCCCCTATTCTCGCGCAAGCCAGGACGGCTATTGCCAGTTCCGGAACCATAGGCAAATAGATACATACGCGATCGCCTTTTTTCACTCCATTGTTTTTCAGTGCGTTGGCAAACTGGCAGACCTTATCATGCAATTGTCGGTAAGTAAGGATACGATGTTCCTCTTCAGGATCGTTAGGCTCCCAAACGATTGCCGGCGTGTCGCCGTTATGTTCCAGGTGCCTGTCGAGGCAGTTTTCTGTAATGTTTAGCTTCGCGCCTTCAAACCACTTGATCTCTGGATCGCGAAAGTTCCAACTTACGACATTGTCCCATTTCTTCCGCCAGCTAAAGTTTTCTGCTATCTCTGACCAGAACTTTTCCGGCTGTTTAACACTGTAATCGTAAACTTCCTTGTAATTCTCAAAAGAAGAAATTTTTAATTCTCTCATTATTATTATTGGTATCTGTATGAATATTTATTGTTGAATTTCACGGCGGTACTCTCCTTTATATGCGTAATATCCGAATAGTATAAAGCCAATTAGGATGGGGATAAAGATCGTTACGATGACGATCCAAAATACGTAGTCTTCTGCATTGGTAGTAGGCGCACTTAGAGCCTCCGCTGCTTTATAGAACAGGTATATACCTAGTATAACGCCTAAGAGCAACCAGAGTATTCCGAGGTATTTACGTAATGAATTCATCTTTAGTCGTTGGTTGTATTGTAAGTATTTTTGTTAATATATACCAGGCCGATGATCAGGCACAGGGCGGCTACCCCTATGGGATACCACAAACCATCAAAGGGTGTAGCTCCCGGCAGGGAAGTCAGACTGATGGCAATAAAAGGTGTTAATCCGCCGAATACGCCATTTCCGATGTGGTAAGGTAGAGACATGGAAGTATAACGTATATTGGTGGGAAACAGTTCGACCAGGAATGCTGCAATAGGCCCGTACACCATGGTAACAAACAGAACCTGCACAAAAACCAACGCTACCAGTATCCAGAACGAAGAAGTGGGCAACACTATTTCCGTGCTTTCAACTAATTTAGAATTTTCGGTTTGAGAAGTGATTTTCCTCTGGATGGTGCCGTCTGCAAAATGCCGCTCCGTGGTTTGAACAACCTGTGACTCGCCAGCTTCATTCTTATTGGTTTGTCGCTCAATTTTAGAGCTCGCCGGAACTTCGACCATAGTAGTCACATCAGACAAGGCATACATCTGTTTATAAATTGGCCGATAGAACAGAATGCCGCAGAGCATACCGGCCATCATGATGTTCCTTCTTCCAATCTTATCAGACCATCCTCCAAAAACAATGAAGAACGGTGTCGCCAGAAGGAGACCGATCGCAATGATATAGTTTGATTGCACAAATTCGACACTCATTGTTTTTTGAATGAAAGACAGGGCGTAAAACTGTCCGGTATACCAGATTACCCCCTGTCCTGCAGTGGCACCAAAGAGGGCAAGAAGAACCATCTTCAGGTTTTCCTTCTTTCCGAACGACTCCTTCAAAGGATTCTTCACCGTCTTTCCTTCTGCTTTGACTTTCGCAAAAAGCGGAGATTCATGCATTTTCATACGGATAACAATCGATACGAACACCAGCACGGAAGAGAGAATAAACGGAATACGCCATCCCCAGCTATTGAACGCATCAACACCAACGAGATGCCTGATCAGAAGGATCACTCCCAATGAAAGGAAGAGCCCCATTGTAGCCGTTGTTTGGATAAAGCTTGTGTAAAAACCCCTCCGGTTTGGCGGCGCATGCTCAGCGACATATGTAGCTGCGCCTCCGTATTCGCCTCCTAAAGCAAGGCCCTGGATCAGGCGCAATAGTAAGACCAGGATAGGTGCGGCGTAACCGATTGTGGCAAATCCCGGGATCAGACCTATGGCAAAGGTTGATCCGCCCATAAGAACCAGAGTAAGCAAGAATGTATATTTTCTTCCGATCAGGTCGCCCAGCCGGCCAAACACTAGTGCTCCAAATGGACGAACGATAAACCCGGCGGCAAATGTGGCCAAAGTAGAAAGAAAGGCAGCGGTAGGATTTTCTAAGGGGAAGAACTGGGTAGATAGAATAGTTGCGAGACTACCGAAGATGTAAAAGTCATACCATTCGATAAGGGTTCCCACTGAGGAAGCGGTTATCACGCCCCAGAGTTTGTTTTTTCCCTCTACCGGTGTAGAGACTGAAGAGTTGGCCATAATTCAAATTAGTTTTTGGTTAGCAACCTTGAAATTATAAATATTATGGAATAGAAAGGTTAAAAAAACAAAAAACATGTTGGCACAGCTATTTGGTGCAGTGCGGTAGTAGAGAAGTAATTCGGGTAAATCAGGAAGTGCTCCTTGCCTTTAGGACGAGGATGCACATAGTAAGATCGTCGGGGATTAAGGTCTTCATACCATTGCGAAAGTGTTGAAATGATGAAGATAAATCAATGTCATATCCGCCGGAGGTGCAGGAGATAACTGTTATGCTACATCGGGATTAAAGTGCTGCGTATCCGCATCGAAAGAATGATATGTAAAAAATCGAGGTGGTAAATCAGCGCTTTGATAGAAAAGCCTTACATACGGTCACAAGGTAAAGAGGTAGGTCCCTGGGATAAAAATGATGTAATTAAAATAATTAGCTAAAAAATATTGCGATTTAAATTTATTCTTATGATATTTGCAAACTCTTTAAGAGACTGATTTTTACAAAAAGATACACAACATAGTCATGTCGAGAATTTGTGATTTAACAGGAAAAATGGCAATGAAAGGTCATAACGTTTCTAACTCAAACGTTAAGACTAAGCGCAAATTTTATCCTAACCTGAAAGTAAAGAAATTTTACATTCCTGAAGAAGGCCGCTGGATTACGCTGAAAGTTTCTACTTCAGCAATCAAAACTATTAATAAGAACGGAATCAGCGCCGTGATTAATAAATTCCTTAAGCAAGGATTCGTTTAATTAATTTAAAAAGAAGAAAATGGCTAAGAAAGGTAACCGTGTTCAGGTGATTTTAGAATGCACAGAACACAAGGCTAGTGGCGAACCTGGGATGTCTCGTTATATCACCAACAAAAATAAAAAGAACACTACTGAGCGTTTGGAGCTGAAGAAATTCAATCCTTTCCTGAAGAAAGTAACTGTTCATAAAGAAATTAAATAGTTTAGGTTCTTCCTAATTAAAGTATAAAGAGATGGCAAAGAAAGTAGTTGCAACCCTGAAAACAGGAAAAGGCAAAGAGTATTCTAAAGTGATCACAATGGTTAAGTCTGACAAAACCGGCGCTTACACTTTTAAAGAAATTATGGCACATAACGACCACGTTAAAGACGCTATTGCTGAAGCTAAAAAAGCTTAGTGAGCTTATTCCTTTAAAAATATTAAGGAGCCGTCCCGATCTACATCAGGAGGGCTTTTTTTGTATAGGCAGCATATTACACCACAATGGGATTATTCGATTTTTTCAAAAAAAAGGAAACTACACCTGTCGAGAAGGAAGCTTTAGATAAAGGACTGGAAAAGACTAAAGATGGTCTTTTTTCCAAACTCACTAAGGCTGTAATAGGTAAATCTACTGTCGATGATGAAGTCCTGGACAATCTGGAGGAAATTCTTGTCACATCTGATGTAGGAGTAGCTACTACGTTAAAAATTATTGATCGTATACAGGCGCGGGTAGCGAGGGACAAGTTCTTCGGCACGTCTGAACTCAACAATCTCCTGAAGGATGAGATTCAACAGCTCTTGGCGGAAAATAACAGTAGCGATTTTGAAAGCTTTGAGTATGGCCATCATAAGCCTTATGTGATTATGGTAGTGGGCGTAAATGGCGTAGGCAAGACGACAACAATCGGAAAGCTGGCTCATCAGCTGAAGCAAGCGGGTAACAAGGTAGTACTCGGCGCCGCGGATACATTCAGAGCTGCGGCCGTCGACCAATTGAAGTTATGGGGTGAGCGTGTTGGCGTGCGCGTTGTTGCTCAGCCAATGGGCTCCGATCCTGCCTCTGTTGCTTACGACACCATTCATTCGGCTGTTTCCACTGGAGAGGATGTGGTCATAATCGATACGGCTGGCAGGTTACATAATAAGGTGGCTCTTATGAATGAGCTTACTAAAATTAAAACAGTGATGCAAAAGGTGGTGCCAGGTGCTCCTCATGAAATCCTGCTGGTTTTAGATGCGTCGACTGGGCAAAATGCTATAGAGCAATGCAAACAGTTCACTCAGGCGACTGATGTAAACGCCCTGGCATTGACTAAGTTGGACGGTACCGCAAAAGGTGGCGTTGTTATCGGGATTTCAGACCAATTCAAGATACCGGTCAAATACATCGGTGTTGGAGAAGGAATCAATGATCTTCAGCTTTTTGACAGGAAAGAATTTGTGAATAGCCTTTTTAATTAGGGTGCTTAGATGGGAATGGAATGATAACGAATAGTGCAAAGAAGAGAGAACTGGTAAAAAAGCCTAAAGTGAACGTGATCACTCTTGGCTGTTCTAAAAATATATACGACTCAGAAGTGTTAATGGGACAACTCCGTGGCAACATGATAGATGTTGTTCATGAGTCTGAGACCATCGCGAAGGAAGACATCATCGTAATCAATACTTGTGGCTTTATCGATAACGCGAAACAAGAATCAATTGATACCATACTTCGGTATAGCGAACTAAAGGAACAGGGTAAAGTGGGAAAAGTGATCGTTACAGGATGCCTTTCTGAGCGCTATAAGCCAGAGCTGGAATCTGAGATTACTAATGTAGATGCATTCTTTGGAACCAATGATCTGCAGAACATCCTGTCTAATCTGGGTGCCGATTATAAATACGAGCTCCTCGGAGAACGCCTGCTCACTACTCCATCTCACTTTGCGTACTTCAAAATAGCTGAGGGCTGCAATCGTCCCTGCTCCTTCTGTGCTATTCCTCTGATGAGAGGCAAGCACGTTTCAAAGTCGATTGATGACCTGGTGAAAGAGGCCAAAGGACTGGTGAGAAATGGCACTAAGGAATTGATTTTGATTGCACAAGATCTGACTTACTATGGATTGGATCTCTACGGAAAGCGTAATTTGGATGAGCTGCTTCGCCATCTTTCTGATGTAGCTGGCGTGGAGTGGATCCGACTACAATATGCATATCCTTCGGGCTTCCCTATGGAGGTCCTTGATGTGATGAATGAGCGCGATAATATCTGCAAATACCTGGATATGCCGCTTCAACATATTAGTGACCCGATGCTAAAGTCCATGCGTCGCGGGATTACGAAGCAAAAAACCATTGACCTGGTGAGCGCTATACGCGACAAAGTCCCTGAGATCGCATTGAGGACTACTTTGATTTGCGGCTATCCCGGCGAGACTGAATCAGACTTCCTGGAGATGAAAGACTGGGTAGAAGAGACACGCTTCGACAGACTTGGCTGCTTTACCTACTCACATGAGGAAAAGACCCATGCTCACTCTCTGACAGACGATGTTCCTGATGAAGTTAAAGAGCAGCGTGTTGAGGAAATCATGAATGTTCAACAGGAAATATCGTTTGAAAAGAATCAGGAGAAAGTAGGCAAGACATTCAAAGTATTAATTGACAAAAAAGAAGGTGATTACTTTGTCGGCCGAACGGAATATGATTCTCCGGAGGTTGACAATGAGGTCCTGCTGCATGCCTCAAGCAACTATGCGACTTTGGGAAGCTTTGTCCACGCGAATATTGAAAGGGCTGAAGACTTTGATTTGTATGGACAGATTGTCAAATAAATGATAAGAACCTGAGGAATTGAAAAATTCCTCTAATTTCGTAAACGATGAAAGCAACCTACATCGATTATAACGAGACAAACAGTTTTTCATCCACGGCTCTGTGCTATTTGGCCCAGGATTCTAGACTCAAACCCTTCGTATCTTATTTTCCTACCCTCGAGAACTTCGGTAAGCTTATCGCTGAAAAAAAGGCAACAGCAGATCGTCAGGTTCTCCATGATGTAGTGCTTCGCCAGTATACTGAAACTCTGCCTGGTGACACCCTTCATGCGCAGGTAAACAGTAATATTAAATTATTATTGAAAGATGGCACTTACACTGTTACTACCGGACATCAGCTTAATATATTCACTGGTCCGCTTTATTTCATCTATAAGATAGTAACGGCAATAAATTTAGCCAGAGAACTTAAGGAGAAATATCCGGAGAACGACTTTGTGCCTATCTATTGGATGGCTTCAGAAGATCATGACTTTGCGGAAATTAACCATGTGAACCTTTTTGGAACAAAGATCTCTTGGGACGCCCAAGTCAGTGGCGCAACCGGACGATTGAATCCACAGACGATAGCTGATGCCCTGCGAACGTACCAGAACTCTTTAGGCATATCAAAAAATTCAGATCGCTTAGCAGCAATAATCCAAACTGCGTATCTTGAACAAAAGACATTAGCTTCTGCAACCCGTTACCTTGTAAACGCGCTCTTTGAAGCGTATGGTGTTGTCATCATTGACGCAGACGAGCCGACCTTAAAGCGACAGTTCGCCGATATCATTGAGGAGGATATCTTAGAAGAAAAAAGCTTCAGAGCCATTAACGAGGCTAGTGCAGCCTTAAAAAAGGCTGGCTTTGACCCCCAGGTGAATAGCCGAAACATCAACTTTTTCTATATGAAGAGTGATATGCGCGAGCGTATTGTTGAAGATGGGGGTCTATATTATATTTTGAATACGGATATTGTATTTACGCAAGAACAATTACGGTCAGAAATCAGGTCATTCCCTGAGCATTTTAGTCCGAATGTTGTTATGCGGCCGCTATATCAGGAGGTGATACTTCCGAATATAGCTTATATAGGTGGCGGCGCAGAATTGGTATACTGGCTGCAGTTGAAGCAGAATTTCGACCAGTACAACGTTAATTACCCCATCGTACTTCTAAGGAATTCAGCAACTCTTACCGACGATTCGTTCAGCAGTAAGTTATGCCGATTACATTTACAGGCAAAGGAAATATTTAAGGACACCGAGACCCTCAAAAAGGAATGGGTACTGAAAAATAGCCGTCATTCCTTGTCGTTACAGGAGGAGATATTAGAATTTCAGGCACTTTTTGAAAAATTAAAACTTCGAGCCTGCAAGATAGATCCAACGTTGCTTCCCAGCACCGATGCTGTAAAGGCAAGACTCAAGCATGCACTTCTGAACCTGGAAAAAAAGTTAATAAAGGCGGAGAAAAGAAATCATGAAGGTACACTCCAACAGATCGAGAGCCTGAAAGAGCGATATTTTCCCGGCGGCGGCTTGCAGGAAAGGTCAGAAAACTTTGGAATATACTTTGTAAAATACGGTGATACATTAATTTCTGAGTTAGTAAGACATTTCAAGCCTCTTGACTCAAAATTCACTATTATTGAACCATAATTATGAATTCCTTCATCTTTGAGGAAAAAAAACTGCGCGCTTTTACAGAATCTGTTTTCCTGGCAATGGGTTGCAGTAGTACGCATTCTGCTCTGGCAGCAGACGTCCTTTTGACATCAGACCTTCGGGGTATAGATTCGCATGGAGTAGCTAGATTAAGCGGATATATCCGACTTTGGAAAAAGAAAAGAATCAACGCCACCCCGAACATTAAAATCGTTCACGAGACGGCCAGCACTGCCACTGTAGACGGCGACGGGGGGCTGGGGCTCGTAGTTGCGCCGTTCGCTATGCAAATTGCGATGGAAAAGGCCGACAAATACGGCTCGGGATGGGTATCTGTGAAGAACTCTAATCATTTTGGAATTGCTGGATATCATGCCATGCAGGCAGTAAAACGAGACATGATTGGGATAGCAATGACAAATGCGAGTCCGCTTGTTGCACCAACCTTTACAACTGAACGCCTTCTTGGTACCAACCCGATGTGTTATGCCTTCCCTGCAGGAAAGTATCCACCTGTAGTTGTAGATATGGCGACAGCAGCAGCAGCAAATGGTAAACTGGAGATTGCGCAAAGAGAAGAGAAGGCTATACCAACGGGCTGGGTGCAAACTAACACCGGAGACTCTACAACGGATGCGCATGCCCTGAAAGCGGGCGGATCACTCTTACCTCTGGGGAGTGACCGTGAACACGGAAGCCACAAAGGTTTTGGATTAAGTGCAACGGTCGATATTCTTACCTCCATTCTGTCAGGCGCAAACTATGGACCATGGGTACCGCCCTTTGTAGCTTTTCTTGATCCCCTTCCTAATCTACCTGGAGAGGGCATAGGACACTTTCATGGCGCTATGCGCATCGATGGATTCCGTCCGGCTCAAGATTTTAAAGATCATATGGATAACTGGATAGAACGATTCAAATCTGCAAAACCAATAAGTCCCGACCAACCGGTAATCATTCCAGGGGAGCCGGAAGTCGAAGCTGAAGCATCTCGGAAATTAGAAGGAATTCCTCTCGTAGAGCCGGTTGTTAAAGATCTTGCTGAGCTCGCACAAATGCTGGGTATAGAAAAGCTTGGCTGATAAGTAACTAAATAAAGAAGTATTAAAAAAAGGGCCGGCGAATCATAGTGAAGTGAACCCCAAAAGTTGGACAACAACTTTTGGGGTTTATCATTTATGGCAAAACACACGTTTGAAGAGAAGCTGGAGATAGTTTCTCAAGTAAAGACCGGGAAGCCAATCCTGTGCCTTTCCCGCCAGCGTCACATCCGCGAGGGTATGATATTAGAGTGGGTTCGAAAGTATGATCTTTACGGTGAAGGAGGGCTTCGCAAACAACTTAATGTCAGGGCCA